>DASUIE010000158.1:0-25606 GCA_036273175.1 Allostellaceae bacterium | reverse complement strand
CCTTGCGCGCCGCGCCGTCCGGGCTCGACAGCAGGTGCATCGCCTGCGCCTCGGTCAGCTCCTTGCCGCCGATCGGGAAGCGCAGCTCGGCCGTGGTTTCGTCGAACAGCCGGGTCCAGGCGTTGCGCCCGGCGACCGATTTCTCGAGCAGCAGCTTTTCGAGGTCGTCGGAAAGCTGGTGGGGCCGCATCGCCCGAACGTCGCGCAGCCACGGGCGGTAGCGCCCGAGCGCGGGATCGGCCGCCTTCTCCTTCAGCGAGTCGTCGTCGAGGCGGTTCAGCTCGAGCGTGAAGAACAACAGCTCGGTCGCGGCCGCGTTGATCTTCTCCTGCACGGTCTGAAAAAACCGCGCGATCTCCGGGTCGGCGAGGTTCCCGGCGCGGGTCAGCTCGGCATAGCTGGAGATGCGGCCGCCGACCTCCTGGAGCGCCTCGTATTCGGCGACAGCCGCGCCCAGCGCCGCGCCATCGAGGCCGGCAAGCCGGCCGCGATAGCGGGCCTGGAAGGCGTGCGCCGATGTCTTGAGCGCCTCCAGATCGGCGGCCAGCTCAGGACTGTCGCGGCCGGGATAGAGGTCGCCCAGGTCCCATTCGGGCAATCGGCCCAGCGCGTCGCGTTCGGCTCCAACCATCGCTCCCTCGCCTTGCCAATTTGGTTATCATATGGCGTCGCACCGCCCATTCGGGAGACACGATGGATTATTCGAGTTGCCGCAGCCTGCCCGCGATGTTCCTCGACGAGGCGGCGCGGCAGGGCGATCGCCCGTTTCTGTGGGCCAAGCACGGCGGCAAATATGCGGCGCTGAGCTGGGCCGAGGTGGCGGACACGGTCAACCGCCTGGCGCGGGGGCTGATCGCGCTCGGCGTCGAGCGCGGCGACCGGGTCGCGCTGGTCGGCGAGAACCGGCCGGAATGGGTCATCGCCGATCTCGCGATCATGAGCGCGGGCGCGGTCACCGTGCCGGCCTACGTCACCAACACGGTCGACGACCATCGCCACATCCTCGGCAATAGCGGCGCGCGGGCCGTTATCGTGTCCACGGCGGCGCTGGCCTCTCGCGTGGTGCCGGCGGCCCGGCAATCGCCGCAGGTCCAGGCCGTCATCGCCATGGAGGGCAGTGTCGCCGGCGCCCGGGATTGGGCGGAGGTGATCGGCAGCGGCGCGGGGCAGCCCGACGACATCGCCGAGCGGGTCGCCGCGCTCGACCCCGACGACACCGCCTGCATCATCCACACCTCCGGCACGGGGGGGCTGCCCAAGGGGGTGCTGGCGACCCACCGCAACGTCCTCGCCAATTGCCGCGGCGCCTATAGGCTGTTGGAGATGCTGGGGCTCGGCGACGAGATCTTCCTCAGCTTTTTGCCGATGTCGCATTCCTACGAGCACACCGCCGGGCTGATGTTCCCGATCTCGATCGGCGCGCAGATCTATTTCGCCGAGGGCGCCGAGACGCTCGCGCACAATCTCGTCGAGGTTCGGCCGACGATCATGACCGCGGTGCCGCGCCTCTACGAGACCTTGCACCAGCGCATTGGCCGCCAGATCGAGCGCGAGCGCGGGCTCAAGCGGCGCTTGTTCGAGAACGCGGTGGCGATCGGCCGCAAGAAGCTCGAAGGCGGCCCGCTGTCGCTAAGCCAGCGCATGTTCGACCCTGTCCTCGACAAGCTGGTGCGCGCCAAGGTGCGGGCCCGGTTCGGCGGCCGGCTCAAGGCGATGATCTCCGGCGGCGCGCCGCTCAACCCCGAGATCGGCAGCTTTTTCCTCGCGCTCGGCGTCACCCTGCTGCAGGGCTATGGCCAGACCGAGGCGGCGCCGGTGGTGTGCTGCAACCCGCCGTCGCGGATCAGGATCAAGTCGGTCGGGCTCCCGATCGACGGCGTTCGGCTGCGCATCGCCGATGACGGCGAAATCCTCGTCTCCGGCGACAATGTGATGAAGGGGTACTGGAACGACCCCGAGGCGACCGCGCGCACGCTCGACGGCGGCTGGCTTCACACCGGCGATATCGGCCATGTCGATAGCGACGGCTACCTCCACATCACCGACCGCAAGCGCGACTTCATCAAGAATTCCGGCGGCGACATGATCGCGCCGGCGCGGGTCGAGGGCGAGCTGACCCTGGCGCCGGAAATCGCCCAGGCGATGGTGGCCGGCGACCGCCGGCCCTATCTGGTCGCGGTGATCGTGCCCGACCCCGAGTTCACCGCCGATTTCGCGCGCCGCAACGAGCCGGGCGCCGACCTCGCCGCGCTGGTCGGCGATCCGCGCTTTATGAAGGCGGTCGGCGATGTCGTCTCGCGGGTCAACCGCACCCTCCCCGGCGCCGAGAGGGTGCGCCGCTTCCTGGTCGCCGGCGAACCGTTCACCACCGCCAACGGCCAGATGACCCCGACCCTCAAGGTCCGCCGCCACGCGATCCGCGACGTCTACGGCGTCGCCCTCGACGCGCTCTACGAGGGCAAGGGGATGGCCGCTTAACGCGCGACCGCGAAGTAATAGACGCTGAACAGCTCGGCGCGGTCGGTCCACGCGTCGACGTAGCGGAACCCGGCCCTGGCGGCGAGCGCGCGGAATTCGGGAACGGCGTATTTGTACGAGTTCTCGGTATGGATCAGCTCGTCGCGGGCAAAGTGGAAGCGCCGCCCGGCGATCGTCGCGCTCTGCTCGGTCAGGCTCTTGACGTAGAGCTCGACCCGCCCCTGTCCCGGCTCGTAGAACGCGACATGCGCGAACCGGTCGATACGGAGGTCTCCGTCTAGCTCGCGGTTGATCCGCTCCAGGAGATTGAGATTGAAGGCGGCGTTGGTGCCGGCCGCGTCGTTATAGGCGGCATTGAGGATCGCCGGGTCCTTCTTGAGGTCGGCGCCGATCACGATCTCGCCGCCCGGCCCCAGCAATTGCGCGCAATGCCTGAGGAAAGCGACGACGCCCTCGGGCTCGAAATTGCCGATCGTCGAGCCGGGGAAAAACCCGACCCGCTTCCCGGCCCGGCCCGGCAGCGGCGGCAGCGTGAAAGGCCGCGTGTAGTCGGCGCAAACCGCGACCACGGGCAAGTCGGGGAAGTCGCCGGCGAGCTGCTCGCCCGCCGCGCGAAGCTGATCCCGAGAGATGTCGACCGGCACATAGGCGGCGGGCCGGTCGAGCGCCGACAGCAGGATGCGCACCTTGCGCAGCGCGCCGCTGCCCAGCTCGATCAGCCGTGCGTGCGGGCCGATATGGGCGGCGATCGCGCCCGCCTCTTCCTCGAGGATCGCGATCTCGGCGCGCGTCAGGTAGTACTCGGGCACCCGAGTGATCCGTTCGAACAGCTCGGCGCCGCGCGAATCGTAGAAGAATTTGCAGGGCAGCGATTTCGGCTCGCCCGAAAGCCCGTTCAGCACCGAATCGCGAAAGCTCTCCTCGCCCGGGGCCAGATCGTGAAAAGTGAAGCTGCCGCCATCCATGATCACGCATCCTCCGCCAGGCGCAGCCCGGAAAACGCCCAGCGCGCCGCGGGCGGGAAGAAATTGCGGTAGGTCGCGCGGATATGCCCTTCGGGCGTCACCGCCGCGCCGCCCCGCAAGACCATCTGGCTCGACATGAACTTGCCGTTGTATTCGCCGACCGCGCCCGCCGCGGCGCGGAACCGCGGATACGGCACATAGGGGCTCGCGGTCCATTCCCAGACATCGCCGATCATCTGGACCAGCCCTTCGCCGCCCTCGCCCGCGGCCGGATGGTAGCGCCGGGTGCCGCCGAGATTGCCGGCGAGCGGCACGTCGCGGGAGGCAAGCTCCCATTCGGCCTCGGTGGGGAGGCGCTTGCCGGCCCATTTGGCGAAGGCGTCGGCCTCGTAGAAGCTGACGTGGCAGACCGGCTCGGCCGGGTCGACCCGTTTTTCGCCGGATAGCGTAAAGACCCGCCAGCCCTCATCGGCGCGGCGCCAGTAGAGCGGCGCTTCCCAGCCCTCCTGCCGCACGGCCGCCCAGCCGTCGGACAGCCAGAACTCGGCCCGCCGGTAGCCGCCGTCGTCGATAAAGCCGAGCCAGTCGCCGCAGCTCACCGGGCGCGAGGCCAGGCGGAAGGGGTCGAGCCACACCTTGTGCCGCGGCATCTCGTTGTCGAAGGCAAAGCCGGCGCCGTCATGGCCGATCTCGTCGAGACCGCCGGCAAACTCGACCCAGGCGAGCGGTGCGGCCGGGGAGCCGGCACGCCGCCGCGCCGGCTGGTAGGCCGGCAGCAGCGGGTTGGCCGAGAAGACGTGCTTGATGTCCATCAGGATCAGCTCCTGATGCTGCTGCTCGTGATGCAGGCCCAGCTCGACCAGCGGCAATGCCTCGTCCGGCAGAGTCTCGATCAGGCGCCGCATCGCCGCGCCGACATGGCCGCGGTAAGCCGCGACATCGTCGACCGACGGGCGCGACAGGAGCCCGCGCTGCGGCCGCGGGTGGCGCGGTCCCTCCGCCTCGTAATACGAGTTGAAGAGATAGTGAAAGGCGGGGTCGAAGACGCGATAGGCCGGGTCGTGGCGCGCCGCCAGAAACGTCTCGAAAAACCAGGTCACATGCGCCAGATGCCACTTTGTCGGGCTGACATCGGGCATCGACTGGATGGCTTGGTCTTCGGCCGTCAGATTGCCGGCGAGCGCCTCGGTGTGCCGGCGGACGGCATCGAACCGAGCGGCCAACGTGGCGCGGTCGGTTACAGCCAATCCGGATTGGGTGGCAAGCTCGAGCACGCGATCCCCCCTCACGGTAACCCCCTGTGAACGCCTGGCTGCCCAATTCGTCGCCGGTGGCGAGCTTGGCCGCTCGCGTCCGTCCTGTAAACCGTTGCGTCCCTAGGGCGAGTTCGGACGGCGATGATAAAGCACGTAAATCACGACCATCGCGCCGGCGAGGGCGAACCAGGTAATGGCGTATTCTAGGTGGTTGTTGGGCAGCTCGGGCAGCAGCACCGAGCCGCCGAGCGGCCAGCCGCCGGGGTTGGGTGCCTTGCCGGCGTCGAGATAGTAGGGCGCGGGATTTTCGAGCCGGGCCGCGGCGGCCATAGCCGGCAGATCGACCCAGAACCAGTGGTTCAGATCGGGCCGATTGTCGGGCAGGAACCAGTTGGGCTTGCCCATCGGCGGCAGCCGCAGCACGCCGGCGACATGCACGGTTCCGGAAAGCTGCCCTGCCGCGCGTTTCGACGGATCGCGCAATTCGGTCGGGATAAAGCCGCGGTCGACGAGGATGGTCCGCCCCTCCGCCACCGTCAGCGGGGTCAGCACCTGGTACCCCTCGTGTCCCGCCGGCGAGATCGCATGCAGGTATAGCTCGCGGTCGTTGAGAAAGACGCCGTCGGCGGCAACCGGATGAAATTCGAGTTTGCGGGCCTCCGCCAGGGTCTGCGGCGGCGGAACCGGCGCGGCCTTGAGCGCGGCCTCGCGGGCGGCGATCAGCCCTTCCTTCCAGTGCAGGCGCTGTATCTGCCATATGCCGAGGCCGAGGCACAGCACGACGGTCGGCACCATGAACAGCGTCGGAACCAGGCGCGGCCGGAACCCCGTCACCGGTTGAGGCCGCCGTGCCGGTACTGCAGCGCGATCAGTCCTGCCTTCAACGGCCGCAACAGCGCCACCGCGCCGGCGAGGATCAGCGGCGTCCACAGCACGAGGTGAACCCAGATCGGCGGCGCGAAGCGGAGCTCGACAAACGCGGCGAGCCCGACCACGACGAGGCCGAGGACGAGGATCACGAAAACCTGCGGCCCGTCGCCGGCATCCTGCGCCGACAGGTCGAGCGCGCAGATCGGGCAAGCCTCGCGAACGGTCAGCAGCCCCGAGAACAGGCGGCCCTCGCCGCAGCGCGGGCAGCGGCCGCCGAACGCCGCGCGGGTCAGTGGTACCGGAACCCGATACTCGCTCACTCGCCGAGCGGCACCGCCGCTCCCATCCCCCACCAGTAGATGCAGACGAACAGGAAAAGCCACACCACGTCGACGAAATGCCAATACCAGGCAGCGGCTTCGAGCCCGAAATGATGATCGGGCTTGAAGTGCCCCTGCACCGCCCGCCACAGGCATACCGCAAGGAAGGTCGTGCCGATGATCACGTGGAAGCCGTGGAACCCGGTCGCCATGAAAAAGGTCGACGGATAGATGCCGCCGGTGAAATGGAAGGCGGCGTGGCTGTACTCATAGGCCTGGACGCAGGTGAAGCTGACGCCCAGCGCCACCGTCACGATCAGCCCCTGAACGAGCCCCCGGTAGCGCCCCTCGAGCAGCGAATGATGCGCCCAGGTTACCGTCGTGCCCGAAAGCAGGAGGATCAGCGTATTGAGAAACGGAAACTCGAACGGGTCGAACGGGTGGATGCCCTTGGGCGGCCACACCCCGCCGACCGGGTAGAGGCTCGACGAGAAAAAGGCCCAGAAGAAGGCCGAGAAGAACATCACCTCCGAGGCGATGAACAAGGCCATGCCGTAGCGCATGCCGAGCTGCACGACCGGCGTGTGGAAGCCCTGGAACGTGGCTTCCTTGATGACGTCGCGCCACCACACCGCCATCACCCCGAGCACGCCGATCGCGCCAAGGATCAGCAGCACCGAGCCATAGCCGTGCATCCACAAGACGGCCCCGCCGGCCATGCCGCCGGCGACGATCGAGCCGACCAGCGGCCACGGGCTCGGATCGACGAGGTGATACGGATGCTTGTTCCCGTGGTGGAGAGCGTGGGCATCGGCGTGAGTGTCGGTCATGGTTCTTCTGCCTGAAGGTCAATTCACGGCGGGAGCCGGAACGCGCGGGGTCGCCGCGGCGCTCGGGCCCGCGGATTCGGCGGCCCGGAACATCGTATAGGACAGCGTGATCGTGCGCACATCGGTCGTATTGGGGTCGGTGAGGATGTCGGGGTCGACAAAGAACACGACCCCCATATCCTTGGCCTCGCCCGGCTTCAGCGTCTGCTTGGTAAAGCAGAAGCACTGCAGCTTGTCGAAATAGATGCCGGCCTTGGTCGGCGTCACGTTGAAGGTGGCCGAGCCGGTCGTCGTCTCCGGGGCGCGGTTGACGGCGCGGAAAAAGACCTGCTTCTGCTCGCCCGGATGCACCGTGACCTCGGCCTGCTCGGGCCGGAACTCCCAGGCCAGATCGTTCGATATTTCCGCGTCGAAGCGCACGGTGACGAGAGCGGCGGCGATTTTGTTCGGCGCGGCGGTGGCGCGCTGGGTCGTGCCGTTATAGCCGGTCGCGGCGCAGAACAGGCGGTAGAGCGGCACCGACGCGGCGACCAGCCCGCCCATCCCGGCGATCACCGCGACGAGGATCGCCGCCAGCATCCCGTTGCGCCTGCCGCGCGTCATCTCAGCCGCCGCTCATCCGCACGATGGCGAGCACGTAGAACAGCGCCACCAGCGCAACCAGCACGACGAGGAGGGCGCGGTTGCGCGCGCGGATCGTCCGCTGCCGCGGACTCGGGTCGTCGGCCGGCATCGAGGCCGCGCTCACCACGGGCCGCCCACGGCCCGGTCGCCGAGCACCAGACAGAAGATCAGGAACAGATAAGCGAGCGAATAGACGAACATCTGGCGCGCCGCCGCATCGCTATGGTCGACGCAGACCCGCAGCGAGAGCGCCGTGAAGCCAAGGCTCAACAGCCCCGCCGCGGCCGCGTAGACCGGGCCGGCCAGCCCCAGCAGCCATGGCGCCAGCACCACCGGCCATAGCACGATCGTGTAGATCAGCATCTGCCGCCGGGTCTCGCGCTTGCCGGCGACCACCGGCAGCATCGGCACCCCGGCCGCCTCGTAGTCGCCGGCGCGGTATAGCGACAGCGCCCAGAAATGCGGCGGCGTCCAGAAAAAGATGATCGCGAACAGCGTCACCGCGCCCCAGTCGAGCCCGCCCGACATCGCGGCCCAGCCGATCATCGGCGGAAAGGCGCCGGCGGCGCCGCCGATCACGATGTTCTGCGGCGTCCGCCGCTTGAGCCAGATCGTATAGACGAAGACATAGAAGCCGATCGTCAGCGCCAGGATCTCGGCGGCGAGCCAGTTGACCGCCAGCCCCATCACCGCGACCGAGCCGACCGCCAGCACCGAGCCGAAGCCGAGCGCCTCGCCCGGCGCCATCCGCCCGGCCGGCAGGGGCCGTTCGCGGGTGCGCCGCATCACCGCGTCGATGTCGCGGTCGTACCACATGTTGATCGCGCCCGATGCGCCCGCCCCGACCGCGATGCACAGCACCGCGACGATCGCGAGGAACGGGTGGAGATGCCCGGGCGCCACCGCGAGCCCGACAAACCCGGTGAACACCACCAGCGACATCACGCGGGGCTTCAGCACCTCGACGTAGTCGCGCACCGACGCGGTCGGCGCTTCCGCCGCGAATCGGAGGGTGGAACTCTCGCTCACCGGCGGGCGGCTCGCCTAGTGGCCGCCGGCGCCGGTAAAGACCGGCAGCTCGTCGAAGGTGTGGAACGGCGGCGGCGACGGCACCTTCCATTCCTGGGTCGTCGCGCCCTCGCCCCAGTAGTTCTCTCCGACCCGGCGCCCCGCGAGCAGCGTGTGGAACACGACGAAGATGAACCATACCGTCGACGCGGCCGAGATATACGAGCCGATCGAGGCGATGTGGTTCCACCCGGCGAAGGCGTCGGGATAGTCGGCGATGCGCCGCGGCATCCCGGCGAGCCCGAGGAAATGCATCGGGAAAAAGGTCAGGTTGACGCCGATGAACGTCGTCCAGAAATGGATCTTGCCGAACGTCTCGTTGTAGGTCCGGCCCGACATCTTGCCGATCCAGTAATAGAACCCGCCGAAGAGCGCGAACACCGCGCCGAGCGACAGCACGTAATGGAAGTGCGCGACGACGTAATAAGTGTTGTGGAGGGCGAAATCGACGCCCGCATTGGCCAGCACCACGCCGGTCACGCCGCCGACCGTGAACAGGAAGATGAACCCGACCGCCCACAGCATCGGCGTCTTGAATTCGATCGAGCCGCCCCACATCGTCGCGATCCACGAGAATATCTTCACGCCCGTGGGCACCGCGATCACCATTGTCGCCGCGGTGAAATAGGCCCGCGTATCGATCGAGATGCCGGTCGTGAACATGTGGTGCGCCCACACGATAAAGCCGATCCCGCCGATCGCGACCATCGCATAGGCCATCCCGAGATACCCGAACACCGGCTTTTTCGAGAAGGTCGAGACGATCTGGGAGATCATGCCGAAGCCCGGGAGGATCAGGATGTAGACCTCCGGGTGTCCGAAAAACCAGAACAGGTGCAGGAACAGGATCGGGTCGCCGCCGCCGGCCGGGTCGAAGAAGGTCGTGCCGAAATTGCGGTCGGTCAGCAGCATCGTGATCGCGCCGGCCAGCACCGGCAGCGACAGCAGCAGGAGGAACGCGGTCACCAGGATCGACCAGACGAAGAGCGGCATGCGGTGCAGCGTCATGCCCGGCGCGCGCATGTTGAAGATCGTCGTGATGAAGTTGATCGCGCCCATGATCGACGACGCGCCGGCCAGATGGACGGCGAAGATCGCCATGTCCATCGAGGGCCCGGGATGGCCCCCGGGGCCCGACGCCGAGAGCGGCGGATACATCGTCCATCCGACCCCGGCGCCGCCGTGCAGCGAGTTGTTGACGCCCGTGCCGGTGCCGACGAAAGCCGAGCCCAGCAGCAGCAAGAAGGCCGGCACCAGGAGCCAGAAGCTGATGTTGTTCATGCGCGGGAAGGCCATGTCGGGCGCCCCGATCATGATCGGGACGAACCAGTTGCCGAACCCGCCGATCATCGCCGGCATGACCATGAAGAAGATCATCACCAGCCCGTGCGCGGTGATGATGACGTTGTAGACTTGGTGGTCGGTGATGAACTCGTTGCCCGGATGCTGGAGCTGGATGCGCATCAGCACCGAGAACAGGCCGCCGATCAGCCCGCCGATGATCGCGAAGATCAGATAGAGCGTGCCGATATCCTTGTGGTTGGTCGAGCAGAACCACCGCGCAAAGAAGCCCGGCGTGCCGTGCGCGTGGCCGTAACCGTCAGCCGTATGCGCGTGCCCGTAGCTCATCGCAGACCCCTTCGTGATCAATTGGTGGCCGCGGCCAGCCGGGGCTGGTCGGCCGGTGCGTCAATGGCGAATTTCTTCTTGGCGTCGCCGAGCCATTTCTGGAAATCGCCCTTGGAGACGACCTTGACCTCGATCGGCATAAACGCGTGGTTGACGCCGCAAATCTGGTTGCACTCGCCGTAATACGTCCCCGGCCGCTCGACATTCATCCACGCCTCGTTGAGGCGGCCGATGATCGCGTATTCCTGCACGCCGAAGGACGGGACGAACCAGCTGTGGATGACGTCGGTCCCGGTGACCTGGACCCGGATGTTCGTCTTCTCGGGCACGACGAGCGGGTTGTCGACGGCGAGCAGACGCTTCTGCCCCGGCTTCAGGTCCTTCTCCTGGATCAGGTTGCTGTCGAAGCCGACCTTCTGGTCGGGATATTCGTACGACCAGTACCACTGGTGCGCGGTCACCTTGATCGTCATGTCCGATTTCGGCACCTCGTCCATGTAGTACATGAGCTTGAACGAGGGGATCGCGATCGTGACCAGGATCAGGACCGGGATCACCGTCCACAGGATCTCGATCGTCGAGTTGTGCGAGGTGCGGGTCGGCACCGGATGCGCCCGGGCTCGGAACCGGACGATCACGTAGAGCAGGAGCCCCATCACGAAGACCGTGATCAGCGTGATGATGACGAGAAGCTCGTTGTGAAAGGCGTGAATCCGCTCGGTGATCGGGGTCGCCGGCGGCTGAAAGTCGAGCTGCCACGGCTGCGGCTCGGCGGCGTTGGCAGCGCTTCCAAGCGCGGCCAGCAAGCCCGCCGCCATTGCCATCGACCCGACCCTGGCGCCGATCCGCCGTAAATTCGCTCCGGTCAAACGCACCATGTCCTTGCGGCCCCCTTTTCGGCGAGGACGCCCTCATTCGCGAGGGCGATCGACCCTTCTGCCCGCCGAGCGCGCGACCGTCGCGCACCGGCCAAAGCGCCGCGAATCCTCGGCGAAGGCGGCAGCCGATCAGTGGCGAACCTACACCACCGACAGCCTCAGCGACAACCGGCAGAGCCGCCCGCTAACCCATTGCGGCAAGCCGCCGCACAACGGGCGCGATCCCGCCTTTCACACCGGCGCCCGCCGCTCCATATTGACGGGATAGACAGATGCGGAGCCCCAGATGACCAATCTCGCCGTGACCGACGATCTGTTCTTCGAACGAACCGGCATGACCCCCGCCGGGGTCGAATCGCTGGTTGGCGAGACGCTGCGCGGCATGGATGACGGCGAGCTCTTCCTCGAATACCGGCAGTCGGAATCGGTTGCGCTCGACGATGGCCGGATCAAGAGCGCCGCCTTTGACACGACACAGGGATTCGGGCTGCGCGCCGTCGCCGGCGAGGCGGCCGGCTATGCCCATGCCACCGAGCTCGGCGAGGCGGCGATCAAGCGGGCCGGCGCCACCGTCCGCGCGGTCGCGAGCGGCCATCACGGCGCCCTCGCCGACCCGCCGGCCGGCACCAACCGCCAGCTCTATACCGAGCTCAACCCGCTCGGGGCCGTCGACCTCGCCGCCAAGGCCAGGCTCCTCGCCGAGATCGACGAATACGCCCGCGGCCTCGACCCGCGCGTCCGCCAGGTCATGGCCTCGATCTCCGGCAGCTGGCAGGCGGTGCAGATTATCCGCGCCGACGGCAGCCGCGCCGCCGATATCCGTCCGCTGGTGCGGCTCAACGTGGCCGTGATGGTCGGCGAGGGCGACCGCATGGAAACCGGCTCCTACGGCGCCGGCGGCCGCTTCGCCTATGAGCGTTATTTCGATCCGTCGCAGTGGAAGCGGCATTGCGACGAAGCGCTGCGCCAGGCCCTCGTCAATCTCGGCTCGGTGCCGGCGCCGGCCGGCGAGATGACGGTCGTGCTCGGCCCGGGCTGGCCCGGCGTCATGCTGCACGAGGCGGTCGGGCACGGGCTCGAAGGCGACTTCAACCGCAAGAGGACATCGGCCTTCTCCGGCCTCGTCGGCCAGCGCGTCGCCTCACCGGGCGTCACCGTCGTCGACGACGGCACGATGCCCGACCGGCGCGGCAGCCTGACGATCGACGACGAGGGCACCCCGTCGGCCTACAACGTCCTGATCGAGGACGGGATTCTCAAGGGCTACATGCATGACCGCATGAATGCCCGCCTGCTCGGCGTCAAGCCCACCGGCAACGGCCGCCGCGAGAGCTTTGGCCACGCGCCGATCCCGCGCATGACCAACACCTACATGCTGGCCGGCGACCGCGACCCCCAGGAGATCATCGGTTCGGTCAAGAAGGGCCTCTACGCCGTCAATTTCGGCGGCGGCTCGGTCGACATCACTTCCGGCAAGTTCGTCTTCTCCGCCTCCGAAGCCTATCTGATCGAGGACGGCAAGATCGGTCCCGCGGTCAAGGGCGCGACCCTGATCGGCAACGGCCCCGACGCGCTGACCAAGATCGCCGCGATCGGCAACGACCTCGCGCTCGACGACGGCGTCGGCACCTGCGGGAAGGACGGCCAGGGCGTGCCGGTCGGCGTCGGCCAGCCTACCGTGCGCATGGACGGGCTGACCGTCGGCGGCACGGCAGCCTGACCGCCGCTCTACCCCATTGCGCTGGCGTCTGATCGGGATCGTCGCGGCAGCCGCGCTGATGGCGCCGGGCGCGGCGCGCGCCTGCGATTTCGCGCATGCCCCGTCCGATCGCTGGTCGGTCGCGAAGGAGGGCGGGGTCGCCTGGCTGCGGACACCGTGCGGCGACCGCTTCTACAGCCTCGGCGTCAACGTTCTCGACGGCGGCTACCCGTACCGCGAGAAGGACGGCAAGACCTACTACTCGTGGAAGGCCTTCGCGCCGAGCCTGGAGGCCTGGGCCGCGACGGCCAAGGAGCGCATCGAATCCTGGGGCTTCAACAGCGCCGGCGGGTGGTCGCTGCCGCCGAGCGAATTGCACATCCCGGCGATCATCGATCTCGAGCTCGGCCGCCGCGCCAAGTTCCACTGGTTCGACCCGTTCTCGCCGGAGACCGCGGCGCAGATGGTCAAGACCGCGTGGGAGGCCGTCGCCCCCTATCGCGGCTCGCCCTACCGAATCGGCTATTTCTCGGACAACGAGGTCGGCTGGTGGGCCGGCGCGCTGTTCGTCTTCTACTCGACGAAGCCGGCCGACTCGGCGACGAAGCAGCACTGGGTCGCGCTCTTGCGCAAGCACTACGCCGACGACTGGCCCCGCTTCGCCGCCGATTTCGAGCCGCCCGCCGGGGTCGATTCGTGGAAGAGCCTGCTCGCCGCGACCAAGATGACCCATATGCGGCCGGGTGGCGGCGGGATCGCGGTCGTGCGCGAATGGACCGGCCTCGTCGCCGAGCACTACTACGAGCTGTCGCGGGCCGCGATCAAGGCGGCCGACCCCGCCGCGCTCTATTTCGGCGACCGCCTCCCGATCTATTACGATCCGGTCGCCGTGCGCGCGATGACGCCCTATGTCGACGCGATCGCCGCCAACTACAACGTCGATGCCGGCGACGGCTGGGTCGCGCGCTACTTCTTCGACGGGCTGCGCCAATTGTCGGGCGGCAAGCCGGTGCTCGTCTCCGAATGGTTTTTCGCAGCGCGCGACAACCGCACCGGCAACCGCAACAACGGCCATCTGATGACCGTCGATACCCAGGCCGAGCGCGCCGCCGGCGCCGCCGCCGCGACCCGGAACTTCGCCAAGATACCGGAGGTGATCGGCTCGCACTGGTTTCAGTATTACGACCACCCGAAAGGCGGCCGGCCCGACGGCGAGGACTACGATTTCGGCCTCGTCGACATCAACGACGTCCGCTATCGCCGCCTGACCGAGGCGCTGACCTCGGCCAACCATGACGCTCCCGCGATCCACGCAGCCGCGGTCGCCCCCGCGCTGGCCCTCGGCACGTTCAGCGTGCCGCACGCCCGCATTTCGGTCGACGCCCGCTCGCTCACCGATTGGCCGAAACCGGCGAGCCTGTTGCCGCCGTTGCGGCCATCGCCGGGCGCCGTCGATTTCGGCGAGATCTACCTGACCTGGAGCAACGAAGGCCTCGCGCTGGCGACGATCGGGCAGGATTATTTCGACCTCGATTTGATGGATTACGGCTCCGGGAAGTTCCCGCTCGGCGAATCCTACCGTGTCGAGCTGGGGCTCGATTTCGGCGGCGGGCCGCGCCGCTTCACGCTGTTTTTCATCCCCGGCCACGGCGACCGGGCGGACCACCAGTCGATGTCGACACGGCTTTGCACCGGCCCCGCCGCCGCCGCGGTCGCGGTCGGCTGCACCGAGCCCAAGGAGGTGCGCGCGGTCTATTTCGGCGCCGACCAGCCGCGCATCACCGCCGAGATGCTGATCCCGTGGTCGGCGCTCGGCGTACCGGCCCCCGCCCCCGGCGCGAGCTTCACCGCCGACGTGGCGATGACCTCATGGTACGGCGAGCGCTGGATGTCGCTGTCGGGCCGCCCGCCCGCGCTGGCGATCGGCGACGCGACGGGCTGGACGAAGATGCGGCTCGGCGACGGGGTCGCGGGGACTACGCCGGCCGCGCCGCGCTCTCCGGGCTGATCTCGGCCGGGCTGATCTCGAATCTACGGTCAGCGCGGCGCGGCGCGGTAGTCGCCGTCTCGCGACGGCAGCCCGGCGGCGGCATCGGCGAGATCGCGCCCCAGGCGGTCGGCGATCCCGACCCGGTAATGCAGCGGGTCCCAGTAATGCGTCGGATCGTCGGTAATCCCGCTCGGGATCATGAAATCGGCCACGAGCGTGCCCGGCGTCGCGGCGGCGATCGCGGCGATGCGGCGTTTGCATTCCCGCAACCGGGCGAAGGCCTCGGTTCCCGCCGGCGGCTGACCCCCGACATAGTATGGCGGGAAGAACAGCAGCTTCCGCGTCGCCGCCGGCAGCGCTTGCAGCGCCGCCGAGAGGAATTGGTGGTTGGGAAACCGCAACTCCGTCGTATCGAAGCTCGGATCGTCGGCGCCCGCCTGCACCGGCTTCGGCAACAGCGCCGCCGCGCGCCCCGCGTCGTAGAGGCTGTCGTCGGGCAGGAAGTCGGTGTAGCCGTCGGAGCCGTACCGCTGCTTTTTCCGCCCGATCAGTATGCGGAATTCCTGCACCGCCTGGGTCAGCGCGTAGGCGCTCAGCATCTCCCGATAGCCGCGCCACGCCGCATCGGCCTCGTAAAGCCACTCCGGGAAGACCCGCTCGGTGAACTTGTCGTAGCGGTCTCCGGTGAGGCACCACGGCGTGTCCAGCCCGATCATCGCCATCCGCGCGTCGGGGTGGTGGCGGGCGAAGACCTGCAGCAGGCGAAACTGCTCGTAGGGCTCGGCCGAGTTCATCGAGAGATTGGCGAACCGCGTCCCCAGCAGCGGGTCGAGCTCCCGCGGCCGCAAGAGCCGGCTCGTCGAGGTGCCGAAAATGGCGCTGTCGAAGCGCTGGCTGCGCGCGAGGGAGGGAAACGCGAAGCGGGCGTTGCTCGCGACCGGCACGCGGTTGAGCGCCGGCGACAAGGCCAGCGTGTCGAACGGGTCGACGGTGACGATAAAGAGATAGGTCGCGACCCCCGCCGCCACCGCCATCCCGACCAGCGTGAGGAGGAAGCGGCGCCAGCGCCGTCCGTCAGAACTGGAAATAAATGAACTCATGCTGCGCGCGGCCGCCGATCAACAGCAGCATGTAGACGAGGCCGACCGCGGCCGGGACGGCCAGCCACCGGCGCGGCCGCAAGCTCCCGAGCGCGAATTGCTGGCTGGTCGGCCCGACGATCGCCGCCAGCGCCGCCGCGGCGGCGACATCGAGATTGTCGAACTTCGCGCTTCCCCAGCCGTGCAATCCCGCCATCGAACCGAGCATGTCGGCGGCGATCGCGAAGCTCGGCGACCGGAACAGCACCCATGCCGCCATCACGAACAGGAGCGTCAGCGCCCAGCCGAGCGGCGCCGGCATCGGCCATCCGCGGCGCTGCCACGCGCCGTTGACCGCGAGCGCGATGCCGTGCAGCCCGCCCCAGGCGACAAACGTCCAGTTGGCCCCATGCCACAAGCCGCCGAGCAGCATCGTCACGACGACATTGGCCGCCTGCCGCGTCGCGCCCGCCCGGTTGCCGCCAAGCGGGATGTAGAGGTAGTCGCGCAGAATCCGGGACAGCGTGATGTGCCAGCGCCGCCAAAAATCGCGGATCGAGGTCGCTCGGTAGGGCGCGTCGAAATTGAACGGCAGGCGCAGCCCGAACATCAGCGCCAGCCCGATCGCCATGTCCGAATAGCCGGAGAAATCGTAATAGATTTGCAGCGTGAAGCTCGATACGGCGGCCCAGGCCTCGGTGCCGTTCAGCGGCCCCGCCGCGGCCGAATGGAACAGCGGGTCGCACACCGCCGCCATCGTGTCGGCGATGCCTGTCTTCTTGACCAGCCCGATGACGAACAGCACCGCGCCGCGGGACAGGTTTTCCCACATCTCCGGCCGGCGGGGCGACGCCGCGAACTGCTCGACAATCTCGTTGTGGCGGACGATCGGCCCGGCTATCAGCTGGGGAAAGAACGTGACGAAGGTGAAGAAGTCCAGAAACCCGTAAATCCGCCGGTCTCCGCGCGTGAGATCGACCAGGTACGAAATCTTCTGAAACACGAAAAAGCTGATGCCGAGCGGCAAGATGATGTCCCACGGCCTATGCGTCTGCCCAAACAGCGCCGCGACTTGCGAGGCGAAGAAATTCGCGTATTTGAACACGCCCAGCACGGCGAAATTGAGGGCGAGGCCGAGCCATGGCCAAAACCGCCCTCCACCCCGGCCATAGAGCTGGATAAAGACCCAGTTCGCCAGGGTCAGCCCGACCAGAAGGGGCAGGGCGGCGACGCTCCAATAGGCATAGAAGACCAGCGACGCCGCGATCAGCACGACCTGCCGCGCCCGGTGACGGTCCGCCACGAGGTAGTAGAGCGCGAGGGCAAGGGGCAAAAACGCGAGGATGAAAATCTGCGAATTAAAAAGCATGCTTCCTAGTACGAATACTCTTCGTACACGCGGTCGATATTGCCGCCCCACCGCGTCTCATAGTCCTGCAGCATCTCAGAGGCCGGCGAGCGCGAGCCGGCGAGGGAGAACAGCGTGTCGAGGAAATGGGTCTCGTCCTCGCCGGCCGAATCGCGGCGCGCGCGGCGATGGAGCCCGCCATGCGCGAGGTCGAGCATCTTGAAGGCGAGGTCGCGCAGCGTGCCGCCTCGGAATGGCGTGTCGAGCCCGAGCCGCGGCACCTCGGCGCGCATCGCCTCGCGCTCGGCCTCGGTCCAGTCGGCGACCAGAGCCGCGGCGCCGTCGAGCGCCTGCTGGTCGTAGAACACGCCGACCCATAGCGCCGACAGCGCGCAGAGCCGGCGCCACGGCCCGCCATCGGCCCCGCGCATCTCGAGAAAGGTCTTGAGCCGCACCTCGGGAAAGGCGGTCGTCAGATGGTCGGTCCAGTCGCCGATCCCCGGCACCTGCCCCGGATAGGCGGGCAGCTTCCCGGCCATGAAGTCGCGGAAGGACTGGCCGCTCGCATCGATATAGCGGCCCTCGCGATAGACGAAGTACATCGGCACGTCGAGCATGTAGTCGACATAGCGCTCGAACCCGAAACCCCGCTCGAAAACGAACGGCAGGGTGCCGCAGCGGTCGGGATCGGTGTAGGTCCAGACCGAGCTGCGGAAGCTCTGAAACCCGCTCGGCTTCCCCTCGACGAACGGCGAGTTGGCGAAGAGCGCGACCGCGACCGGCTGTAAGGCGAGGCTGACGCGGAATTTCTGCACCATGTCGGCCTCGGACCGGTAGTCGAGGTTCGACTGCACGGTGCAGGTGCGCAGCATCATGTCGAGCCCATGGCCGCCGACCTTGGGCATGTACTCGCGCATGATCTTGTAGCGCCCCTTCGGCATCCAGCCGACATCCTCGCGGCGGGATTTGGGGTCGAAGCCGAGCCCGATCATGCCGAGCCCGAGCTCGTCGCACACTTCGCGCACCTGGCGCAAATGCTCGTGCACCTCGTCGCAGGTCTGATGCACGGTCTCCAGGGGCGCGCCGCTCAGCTCGAACTGGCCGCCCGGCTCGAGCGTGATCGAACAGCGCTCGTCGTTTTCGAGCGCGATGATGTTGCCGCCCTCCACGACCGGCCGCCAGCCGAACCGCAGCAGCCCCTTGAGCAGCGCGCCGATCCCGTCGGGACCCTCGTAGGGCACGCGGCGCTTGTCGCTGCGGCGGAAGACGAACTTCTCGTGCTCGGTGCCGACCCGCCACGCCTCGGGCGGTTTGCAGCCGGCGACGTGGTATTCGACGAGCTGCCGCTTGTCGGTGATCGGCGCTCCCGGCGAGCCTGGCGGTGCAGCCATACAGGCGAAAACTCCCAAATGTCCGACTGCTAACGCGCCGGCCGTGCTCCTCGCGTTATCCCGCCCTGGCGCGGCGCCAGTCGCCGGCGGCGGCCTGGAAGACCGCGAGAGCGGCGATGGCGGCGGTCTCGGCGCGCAGCACCCTCGGGCCGAGCCCGACACGGATAACAAAGGTAAGTTTCCCTAAAGCGTCAAGTTCCCTCTCGGTAAACCCCCCTTCCGGGCCAACCAGCAGCGCCGCCGGTCCGGCGTTCTCCACCGTCGCGCCAATGGTCGCGATCGGTATGCCGCCGCCGGTCTCGTCGCAGACGAGGAGCCGCCGATCGGCCGGCCAATCGGCGAGGATCCGGTCGAGCCGCTCCGGGGCGCGCAGCTCCGGCACCGACAGCCGCTCGCTCTGCTCCGCCGCCGCGGCCGCGTGCGCGGACAGCCGTTCGAGGTTGAGCCGCTCGGGCTGGGTGCGCTCGGTCCACACTGGCACGAGCGCCGAGACGCCGAGTTCGGTCGCCTTCTCGACCAACCAGTCGAGCCGCGCCCGCTTGATCGGCGCGAAGACGAGCCACAAATCGGATTCGGGTTCGGGCGCCCGCAGCCGCCGCTCGACCGCGAGCCGCCCGCCGCCCCGCCGCAACTCGGCGACTCGGCACAGAAACTCGCCGTCGCGCGGATTGAACCCGGCCACCGCCGCGCCCGGGGCGAGGCGCAGCACGGTCCGCAGCCGATGCGCCGCCGCGTCGTCCAGCGAAATCTCCGCTCCCTCGGCGAGGCCGGCGGTCAGGTACAGCCGCGTGGCGGGACGTTCGTCCATGGCGCTAGGATACCTCATGAGAGCGCCTCTCGACCCCAGCGACATTCACCCTGGCGACTGGGTCGACCGCCTCCTGCCCGATTGGGCCGAGCCCTACGCCCGCCTCGCCCGCTGGGATCGGCCGATCGGCACTTGGCTCCTGCTGTTTCCCGGCTGGTGGGGGATCGTGCTGGCCGGACCGAAATGGCCGAATATCGGGCTGATGGCGCTGTTCGCGCTCGGCGCCCTCGTCATGCGCGGGGCCGGCTGCACCCTCAACGACATCGCCGACCGCCACTATGACGGCCAGGTCGCCCGCACCCGCATGCGGCCGATCCCGAGCGGCCGGGTCTCGGTGCCGCAGGCAGCGCTGTTCATGGCCGTCCAGCTCGCGATCGGCGCCGCCGTGCTGCTGAGCCTCAACCGGGCGAGCCAATGGCTCGGTCTCGCGGTGATCGGGCTGATCGCGACCTACCCGTTCATGAAGCGGATCACCTATTGGCCGCAGCTCTTTCTCGGCCTCAACTTCAACTGGGGCGCGCTGATCGGCTGGGCCGCGGTGACCGGCAGCCTCGCCTGGCCGCCGGTGCTGCTCTATCTCGGCGGCATTTTCTGGACGCTCGGCTACGACACGATCTACGCCCACCAGGACAAGGAGGACGACGCCCGCATCGGGGTCAAATCCTCGGCCCTGGCGCTCGGCGCCTGGACCCGCCCGTTCCTGTTTTCGTTCTACGCCGCCGCGGTGGCGCTGTGGGGCGCGGCGGCGGTCATGGAGGGGCTCGACATCGTGTTCTGGGACGGGCTGGTGGTGACCGCGGCGCAGCTGATCTGGCAGGCCGCCTCGGTCGACGCCTCCGACCC
The DNA here is from genome assembly GCA_036273175.1 of Allostellaceae bacterium. GTDB lineage: Bacteria > Pseudomonadota > Alphaproteobacteria > ATCC43930 > CGMCC-115725 > DATARH01. The sequence goes on along the minus strand of DASUIE010000158.1, from coordinate 5,530 downwards.
GGCCGATTGCCTCGCCAAGTTCCGCTCCAACCGGATCGTCGGCTGGGTGCTGCTCGGCGCGCTCGCCGCCGGCCATCTGTTGTGACCGACGCGGCCGCCTTCGTGCGGGCGAACACGGCCGTCGCCACGCCGCCGCTGGTGCCGGAAATCCGCCTCCATCTCGCCACCGAGATCACCCCGATCTGGCAGGCCAGCGAGGAAACTCTCGCCCGGGCCGGCCTGCCGCCGCCGTTCTGGGCCTTTGCCTGGGCCGGCGGGCAGGCGCTCGCGCGCTACCTGCTCGACCGTCCCGAGACGGTGGCGGGCCGCGACGTGCTCGATCTCGGGTCGGGGTCCGGCCTCGTCGCGATCGCCGCCGCCCGGGCCGGCGCGGCCAAGGTCACGGCCGCCGAGATCGACCCGTTCGCCGCCGCCGCGATCGCCGAGAACGCCGCGCTGAACCGCGTCGCGGTGACGGTCGTCGCCGACGATCTGCTCGCGGGCGAGCGCTCGTGGCCGGTGATCGCGGCGGCCGATGTCTGCTACGAGCAGCCGATGGCGGGCCAGGTCACCTCCTGGCTGCGCCGGCGGGCGGCGCGGAGCCTGGTGCTGCTCGCCGACCCGGGCCGCGCCTACGTCCCCGCGGACGGCCTCGTCGAGCTCGCCCGCTACGACGTGCCCACCAGCCGCGAGCTCGAAGACCGCGAGACGCGCGAGACGACCGTGTGGCGGGTCATGCCGGCCTGAGCGCCGTCAGCGACTTGATGACCTCGCGCAGCGCCCGGTCCGGGGTCTTGTCGCGCCGCAGCACCATCGCGAGGCCGCGCCGCAGCGGCGGGGCCAGCGAGCGCACCGCCAGCCCGCCGCCGGCCATCGCGAGACGCGGCAAGAGCCCGCAGCCGAGCCCCGCCCCGACCAGCTCCTTGATCGCCTCGACGCTGCCCAGCTCCATCACCGGCTTCAGTGTCACCCCGGCGCGGCGAAACCACTCGTCGATGACCCGCCGCGAATTGCCGCCGGGCTCATAGAGCACGACCGGCAGCTCGGCGAGCGCGGCGGCGGTCAGCCGCTCCTCCGGCACGGCAGCCTGACCGGCAAAGACCGCGACGATCTCGTCCTCGACGATCGGCGTCACGTCGAGCGCCCGCCCCGGCGCCGGCATCGTCACCAGCGCGATATCGATCGCGTTGTCCTCCAGCGCGCGCAATATCTCCGGCGTATTGCCGGTGCGCACCACGATGTCGAGCCGTGGGAAGCGGCTGCGCAGGTCGCGCAGGATGCGCGGCAGCAGGTAGATGCAGGCGGTCGCACCGGTGCCGAGCCGGACCCTGCCGCCGACCGCGCCGGCCTGGTCGGCCATCGCCCGCACCGCCTCGGCCACCGCGGCCTCGATCCGGCCGACATGCGGCAACAGCTCGCGCCCCGCCGCGGTCGGCTCGATCCGCCGCCCGAGCCGCTCCAGCAGCCGCACCCCGAGCCGCCGTTCGAGCTGGCGGATTTGCAGGCTGACCGCCGGCTGGGTCAGGTTCAGCGCCTGGGCGGCGGCCGAGACGCTGCCGAGCGCGACGACCTCCCGGAACGCGTGAAGCTGGTCGAGATTGAGCTGCCGCATGCAGAGAATCTTATGCGACCGATAGAAATAATAAAATTTCCTTTTGTGACAAACGGCGCGACGCTTGGGTCATGAGCGCGAAGCCGACCGTGCGCCCCTGCGAAGACCGGGATGTCCCGAGCCTTCGGGCGATCTATGCCCATCACGTGCTGCATGGCCTCGCCTCGTTCGAGTTCGAGCCGCCCGGCGAGGGCGAGATGCGCAGCCGCCGGCAGGCGGTGATCGAGCGCGGCTTTCCGTACCTGGTCGCCGAGATCGGCGGCGACGTGGTCGGCTACGCCTATGCCTCGCCCTACCGCGCCCGCCCCGGCTATCGCTTCTCGGTGGAGAACTCGATCTATATCCGCAATGGCTGGGAGGGGCGCGGCATCGGCCGGGCGCTGCTCGCTCCGCTGATCGAGCAATGCACGGCGATGGGGATGCGGCTGATGGTGGCGGTGATCGGCGACAGCGCCAACCACGCCTCGATCGGCCTCCACAAGAGCCTCGGCTTCGAGATGGCCGGGAACCTGCGCTCGGTCGGCTTCAAGTTCGGGCGCTGGGTCGACAGCGTGCTGATGACGCGGCCGCTCGGCGACGGCGACGGGACCTTGCCCGAATGATCCCGAGCCGCCCGGTCATCGTCGTCGCGCTCGGCAGCACCCAGACCCTTGCCTGGGCGTCGAGCTATTACCTGCCGGCGATCCTCGGCGCGCCGATCGCCGAGGGGCTGGGGCTGCCGGTCAGCGTGTTCTTCGGCATTTTCTCGGCGTCGCTGCTGCTCGCCGCGGTGATCGGCCCGGCGGTCGGACGGATGATCGACGAGCATGGCGGCCGCAACGTGCTCGCCGCGAGCAACCTCGTGATCGCCGCGGGCCTCGTCACCTTGGCGATGTCGCAGGGCATCGTCACGCTGACCGTCGCGTGGCTGTTCCTGTCGGTCGGGATCGCCGCCGGGCTTTACGATTCCGCCTTTGCCGCACTGACCGCGCTCTACGGCCGGGACGCGCGCAACTCGATCACCGGCATCACCCTGATCGCGGGCTTCGCCAGCACGATCGGCTGGCCCGCCTCAGCCTATTTCGAGCACGCGTTCGGCTGGCGAGACGCTTGCCTGATCTGGGCCGCTCTCAACGTCTTCCTGGCGATGCCGGTCAACTGGTTCGTGATCCCGGCGGGGCACAACCACCCGCCGCCCGCCGCGCGCATGGCCGCGGGCGAGACCGACGAGCCGCCGCGCGGGGCGATGCTGGTGCTGTCGTTCTTCTTCTCGGCGGCGTGGTTCGTCACCGGGGCGATGGCGGCGCATCTGCCGCGCCTGATCGAGGCGGCCGGGGCGACCCCGACCGCGGCGATCGCCGCGGCGGCGCTGGTCGGCCCGGCCCAGGTTGCGGCGCGGATCGCCGAGTTCACGCTGATGCGCAACGCCCACCCGCTGATCTCGGCGCGGGTCGCCGCGGTGCTGCACCCGGTCGGCGCCGTGCTGCTGACGGCGCTCGGCGCGCCGGGAGCGGTCGCCTTCGCTCTGTTCCACGGCGCCGGCAACGGCCTCATCACGATCGCCAAGGGCACCCTCCCGCTCGCGATCTTCGGCCCGGCCGGCTACGGGCTGCGCAGCGGCGTCCTCTCGGCGCCCGCCCGCATCACCCAGGCGGCGGCGCCATTCCTGTTCGGCCTCCTGCTCGACCGCTACGGCGACCACGCGGTGCTGCTTTCCGCCGGGCTCAGCCTCGCCGCCGCGGCCTCGCTCCTGGCGCTGCGCGCCCGCGCGATGGTGGAACCCGCCTGAGGCCGCTATAAGCGGCGCATGCCCTATGCGAGCCTGCGCGACTTCATGACCCGGCTGGAGGCCGGCGGGCGGCTCGTGCGGGTGGCCGCGCCGGTTTCCCCCGATCTCGAGATGACCGAGATCCAGACCCGGCTCCTCGCCGAGGGCGGGCCGGCCGTGCTGTTCGAAAACGTCGTCCGAGATGGGCCCGGCAAGGACATGCCGGTGCTGGTCAACCTGTTCGGCACCGTCGAGCGGGTCGCCTGGGGGATGGACCGCGAGCCCGGCCAGCTCCGCGAGATCGGCGAGACCCTTGCCTTCTTGAAGCAGCCCGAGCCGCCCGGCGGCTGGCGCGAGGCGCTGGAGATGCTGCCGCTCCTCAAGACCGTGATGGCGATGCGCCCGCGCACGGTCGGCGCGGCGCCGTGCCAGGAAATCGTGCTGCAAGGCGCCGATATCGATCTGAACAAATTGCCGATCCAGACGTGCTGGCCCGGCGAGCCGGCGCCGCTCATCACCTGGCCGCTCGTCGTCACCAAGGGTCCCGGCAAGCGCCGCGAGGACGGGTTCAACCTCGGCATCTACCGGCTGCAGGTCACCGGCCGCGACACGACCCTGATGCGCTGGCTGCGGCACCGCGGCGGCGCCCAGCACCACCGCCGCTGGAGCGCCGAGAAGACCGAGCCGCTGCCCGCGGCCGTCGTCATCGGCGCCGACCCCGGCACGATCATCGCCGCGGTGACGCCGGTGCCCGACACGCTGTCGGAATACCAGTTCGCCGGGCTCCTGCGCGGCAAGCGGCTCGACCTCGTCGATTGCAGGACTGTCCCGCTCAAGGTGCCCGCCGAGGCCGAGATCGTCCTCGAAGGCCATGTCTCGCTCGACGAGTACGGCGACGAAGGCCCCTATGGCGATCACACCGGCTACTACAACTCGGTCGAGAAATTCCCGGTCTTCCGCCTCAGCGCGATCACGATGCGGCGCGACCCCATCTACCTCTCGACCTTTACCGGCCGCCCGCCGGACGAGCCCTCGGTGCTCGGCGAGGCGCTCAACGAGGTGTTCATCCCGCTCCTCCAGCAGCAATTCCCCGAGATCGCCGATTTCTGGCTGCCGCCCGAGGGCTGCTCGTACCGCATCGCCGTCGTGTCGATGAAGAAGGCCTATCCCGGCCACGCCAAGCGCGTGATGATGGGCATCTGGTCGTTCCTGCGCCAGTTCATGTACACAAAGTTCGTGATCGTCGTGGACGACGACATCGACGCGCGGAACTGGAAGGACGTGATGTGGGCGATTTCGACCCGCATGGACCCGGTGCGCGACACGACCCTCGTCGCCAACACCCCGATCGATTATCTCGACTTCGCCTCCCCCGAGAGCGGCCTCGGCGGCAAGATCGGCCTCGACGCGACGACCAAGCTGCCGCCGGAGACGACCCGCGACTGGGGCCGGCCGATCCGCATGACCGACAAAATCATCGCCGAGGTCACCGAGAAATGGGCGAGCCTCGGGCTTCCCGGAAGCGGCAAGCCGATCTGGAAGTGAGGCGCGATGAACATCCTGTTTCTGATGGCCGACCAGTTCAGGCTCGACGCCTTGCACCACATCGGCGGCTACGGACGAACCGACGCCCTGGATGCGCTCGCGGCTGACGGCAAGAGCTTTCGCCGCGCTATCACGACCGCCCCGGAATGCATCCCCGCCCGCTTTGCATTGGCCTCGGGGCTCTACCCTTGCCAGACCGGAATTTGGCAGAACGGGGGCATCACGCTGTCCCCTTCGTGCTGGACCTGGATGCAGGCGCTGATGACGGCCGGCTACCGCACCAGCGTCTTCGGGAAGACGCACTTCCATGAAGGCCGGGGTCCCGACCTCCGCGACGACGGCGGCTTGATGCTCGGCTATGGCCTTGTCGATGTCGAGGAGATCGGCGGGCCGAGAGCCAGCCAGTTCCTGATGTCGGGCATGACCAAGGAATGGGAGGACCGCGGCGTATGGGAAGCATACCGCGCCGACCTCACCGAGCGGTCGCCACCAAGCCCTGGCTCGCCAGACCCTCGCCGCTGGGCCCGGATCTCTACTACGACGCCTATATAGGTCGGCGGGCCTTGGAGTATCTCCGCGGATACGAGCGGCCGGAGCCCTGGTTCTGCTGGACCAGCTTCGCGGGGCCGCACGAGCCCTGGGACGCG
>DASUIE010000157.1:0-11071 GCA_036273175.1 Allostellaceae bacterium | reverse complement strand
TCCTGCGTGGTGGGTGAGGACGAGGCGGACATCGTGATCGGATTACCCGATCATCGAGTGCTGGCAATCGAATGCAAAGGCTCAAACTCCGAGATCAACAGCCGGAAGCGTATCAACAAGGAAATAGGGCAAGATGCAAGGAATTGGGTAACGCGCTTCGGCACCGACGATTTCGTCCCCGCCGGGGCAATTCAAGGCGTGTTTAAACCGTCATATGTAGAGGCGGCACAGGAAACCCCGCTGGTATTCTTTTGGGGGCATCGGCTTGATGATCTGCGTGACTTTATCCGTGCCGCGCGATGAGCGCTCCCGTCACATTCCGCTCAGATGATTCGCTCCATTTTGCCTGTTTTCGCGCAACGGGTTCGGCCTCGCTCCATCGCAATTCTACGCTTTTCCGGCGGCCTCGGAAAAATCGCGAATTTCCCTTGCAATCCCGCCGGATGAACGTATGTATCCGCGCGTTGACGCACTCGCACGTGCCTATGGCCCATGGTGGTTATGCAACGACGTAACGCGTCCTTTTTGGCAGTCCGGCCGCAAGCCGGGTCCCGAGAGGGAGGTCGATATGGTTGCAGTCCCGATCAGGGCCATCGCGCCCTGCCCTGACGCCAATCTCCCCGGCACGCGCTGCCGCGGGCGTGGGTCCCGAATCACCGACCCGAGCAGTTTAAGCTGACCGCTTTTCGGCCGCCCTTCCGCCTGGAACGACGGCCGAAACGTTTTGTCTTCGCCTCCGTTCGCCGCATGCGCGGCGGCGGGGACCGGTAGCTTAACCGTCGTCTCGGGAAGGTATTCGTTTCAATGAACGACAAGATCATCCGGTTTCTGTCGGACACTGTACCCGACACCCCGTGCCTGGTCGTCGATCTCGACGTCATCGGCGCGGCCTACGACGCGCTGCGGCGGTATCTGCCGATCGCCAAGGTCTATTACGCGGTCAAGGCCAATCCGGCGCCCGAGATCGTCGCGATGCTGGCCGAGCGCGGGTCGAATTTCGACGTCGCCAGCCGGGCCGAGATTGCCCTCGCCCTCGACAACGGCGCGACGCCGGAGCGGCTGTCCTTCGGCAACACGATCAAGAAGGAGCGCGACATCCAGTTCGCCTATGAGGCGGGGGTGCGGCTCTTCGCGTTCGACAGCGACGCCGAGCTGGAAAAGCTGGCGCGCGTCGCGCCGGGCGCGCGGGTGTTCTGCCGCATCCTGGTGTCGTGCGACGGCGCCGAATGGCCGCTCTCGCGCAAGTTCGGCTGCAGCCCCAAGATGGCGGTCGAGCTGCTGAGCAAGGCGCGCTCGCTTGGCCTCGACGCCTATGGCGTCTCGTTCCATGTCGGCTCGCAGCAAACCGATATCGGCCAGTGGGACGGCGCGATCGCCGCGGCGGCCGAAATGTTCAGCCTGCTCGCACAGACCGGCATCGATCTGCGCATGGTCAATATCGGCGGCGGCTTCCCGGCCCAGTATCGCGGCGCGATCTCGCCGGTCGTGATGTATGCCGGCGCGGTGACGACGGCGCTGACCCGGCATTTCGGCAACCACCTGCCGGAGGTCATCGTCGAGCCGGGCCGCTCGCTGGTTGGCGACGCCGGGATGATTCAGAGCGAGGTCGTGCTGATCTCCGACAAGGGCGACGGCGACGGGCGGCGCTGGGTCTACCTCGACGCCGGCAAGTTCAACGGCCTGGCCGAGACGATGGACGAGAGCATCAAGTACCGGATCGAGGTGCCGGGCCGCAGCGGCGCGCCCTCGCCGGTGATCATCGCCGGCCCGACCTGCGACAGCGCCGACATCCTTTACGAGAAGACCGAGTACCACCTGCCGCGCGACATCCAGGTCGGCGACCGGGTCTCGATCCTCTCGACCGGCGCCTATACGTCGAGCTATGCCTCGGTCGGGTTCAACGGCTTCCCGCCGATCCGGACCTACTGCATCTGAGCGTTCGCGCCGGCGGCTTCCGGCGCGAACGCAATCTCCTCGACCAGCTTGCGCAGCATCGCCTCGGCGAAGGTGCCCATGTCCTGCGCGACGAGCACGAACGAGGCGCCGCCGCCGATCACGTTGTGGCGGTAGTAATCCTCGAGCCAGGGCTCCTCGGTCAGGATCGCGAGGCCGTTGATGGTGATCCCTTTCGCGACGAGCGCGTCGCGCGCCTGGGCCGGCGGCACCCCGAAATTCGCCATTCCGTCGCCGGAGATGTCGATGATCCGCCGGTCCGCCGGCTCAGGCATGTGGTCGAAGGCGGCCGCCCCGGCGAGCAACGCCGCGCCGATCGCGGTCAGCCCGTTCGAGCTGCGCTCGGTCGCGCGCACCGCCTTGGCGAAGGCGGCGGCGGAATCGCGGTTGGTGATGCGCGTCCAGCCGACGGTGACCGCGATCTTTTCCGGGTCCGACCATTCCATGACCAGCGCCTCGATCCCGCCCGGCAGCCCGGCGATCTTGTCGAGCAGCGCCGGGTTTTCGAAGGCGCGGGCGATGCCGTCATGCTGAAGCACGTAGCGCTCGGTCGAAACGCTTTCGGACACATCGACCGCGAGCACCAGCGCGATCGCCGCCGCATGCGCCGGCAGCGCGGCCAGCAGCGCCGCGGCCGCGATGGCGGCTGCCTTCCAGCGGGCTCTCATTCCCTCCAGTGTACCACTACGCGGCCGTCAGCGGCGGCACGTTCAGCTCGGCCCGCGCCTGCTCCAGCTTCTTTTCGACCCAGGCCCAATGATCCCACCCGTCCGACAGATCGGTGTTGACCTGGGCGCCGCGCTCGACCGCCTCGAAAAACCGGTCGGCGAGGCCTTCCTGCGCGAGTATCGCGGTCACCTCGGGCTGCGGCACCGGCGTCACGTTGACCCCGGCGCCAAAGGTCAGCATCACGAACAGGATGACGAAGATCGGCGTGTGCTTTTTGTAGCCGGCGGTGAACCCGCCGATCTGGACCTCGCCCTCGGGCTTGGTGCTGTAGCCCGACAGCACGTGGGTGAAGTCGTGGTAGACGCCCGCCTCGGGAAACCCAAGGGGCGCACCCGGAAACGGAAAGCCGTTATCGGTGCAATGCTTCCAGAAGGCGTGGCCGAGCGTGTCGGGCGGCAGGCGCCCCAGCGCTTCGTAGCGGGCCAGCACCGCCCGGTCCTCGCGCATCCCGCGAAACGCCGCGAGGGCCCGTGCGGTGGCGAGAAAGCCCTCGCGGTGAACCGCGCCCTTGACCATGTCGGCGATGTGCGATCGACGCATGAAGTCGAGCCGGAACAGCACCAGGTGGTGGTGCGCCAGCTCGCCGAGCACGCGCAGCGCCGGCTCGTCCACTCCCAAGGCCCGGCCGTAAGACGCCATCAGCTCGCCCTGCGCCGCGGTCGGCGCGCCTTCCACCAGCGACATCACCGCCATCGCCTGCGCGAATTGACGCGCGATCGCCGGGTCGCGAAACGCCGCGCCCAGCTCCTGTGGCGTGATCGGCGCCAGCGCGTCGATGTCGTGCTCGGTGTGCAGCACGTGCCGCTGCGCCGCCATCATCAGGTTGCGGGCCGGAACGCCGGTGCCGCTCCCGGCGGCGGCGAGCTGCCGCATCGCGCGCAGGCCGGCCTCGGCCGCGGCGGCGTCTGGCTGAAGCAATCGCATCTGGGCTTCCTCCCCTGTTCCTTGTGCACTCGTTCGTTGCCGCTTCGCGACATCGGACATTAGGATGGCCACTTTACCGGGCAGAGGACCGAAAATGCCGCACCTGACCACCGATGACGGCGTCCGCCTTTATTACGAAGAGGCCGGGTCGGGCTATCCGGTCGTCTTCGTCCACGAATTCGCCGGCGACTACCGCAGCTACGAGACGCAGATGCGGTATTTTGCGCGCCGCTACCGCTGCATCGCCTACAACGCGCGCGGCTACCCACCCTCGGACGTGCCGGGCGATTTCGAGCGCTATTCGCAGCAGCGGGCCTGCGACGACATTCGCGCGGTGCTCGACGCGCTGAAGATCGAAAAGGCGCATATCGTCGGCATCTCGATGGGCGGGTTTGCCGTCCTCCATTTCGGCTTCAACTATCCCGACCGCGCCGCCTCGCTGGTCGTCGCCGGCTGCGGCTATGGCGCCCAGCCCGACAAGCGCCAGCAATTCCACGACGAAACCGCGCGCACCGCGGCCCAGATCGCCGAGAAGGGCATGGCCGAGGTCGCCAAGACCTACGGCGCCGGACCGACCCGGGTGCAGTATCAGAACAAGGACCCGCGCGGTTACGCCGAGTTCATGGCCCAGCTCGCCGAACATTCGACCGAGGGCTCGTCCAACACGATGCGCGGCGTGCAGGCGCGCCGGCCGTCGCTATGGGACCTCGCCGACAAGATGAAGACGCTCGACGTGCCGACCCTCGTTGCGACCGGCGACGAAGACGATCCGTGCCTCGAGCCAGGCCTGTTGATGAAGCGGCTGATCCGCAGCGCGGCGCTGGTCGTGTTCCCGAATACCGGCCACGCGCTCAACATCGAGGAGCCCGATTTGTTCAACCGGAGCCTCGACGATTTCTTTCACCAGGTCGAAAGCGGGAACTGGCCGCGCCGCGACCCGCGCGCCAACACCGGCTCGATCCTGGGGATGTGACGGACGCGGACAGGGCGTCGCGCGACGCCGCGACCACGCTCGGGCTGACCCTCCCGGGCGACACCACGCTGTATTTGCTGCTGCCGCTGCACGCCGCCGCCTTCGGCGTGAGCCTGCCGGAGGCGGGGCTGCTTCTCGCGGTCAACCGGCTCGTGCGCATCGCCGGCTACGGCTGGGTCGTGCGCGGCTACGAGCGGTTCGGCCCGCGCACGGCCTGCTTCGTCGCGGCGTTGGGGGCCGCCGGATCGACCCTCGGCTACGCGACCCTCTCCGGAGTCTGGGCGTTGATCGCGGCGCGGCTTCTTTGGGGGCTCTCCTTCGCCGCGCTCAACATCGCGACGCAGGCGCTTGCAACCGCCGATCTCGACCGCGCCGCGCGGCGCAGCGGCCAGGCGCGGGCGATCATCTCGGCCGGGCCGATGCTCGGCCTGCTGACCGGCGCGGCGCTCGCCACCTATATCGGGCCGCGCATCGTCTTCGCGGTGCTGGCGGCGGTTGCCCTGATCGGCGCGCCGATGGCGCTGCGATTGCCTGGCGGGCCGGGGCAGACGGTGCGGGCGGTGCGCCGCCGCTTCGGGGTGCCGTCGCCGCTCGACAGCTGGTCGTTCATCCAGGGGCTGACGCTCGACGGCATATTCGTCGTCGGCTTGTCGCTACTCGCCGCCAAGGCATCGCCCGCCCACGCGACGATCGCCGCCGGCGCCGCGCTGGCGCTCCGCTACCTCGCCGAGATCGTGCTGGGGCCGCCGAGCGGGGTCGGCGCCGAGCGCTGGGGCGTCGCGCGCTCGGCGATCCTCGTGTCGCTGCTCTCGGCGGGCTGCTTCGGCGCGATCTGCCTCGGCGCGGTCTGGCCGGGCATCGTCGCGATGGTGCTGCTGCGCGGCGTGCTGGCGCCGCTCTCCGCGCCGCTGGCGGCCGAGATTTACCCTGGCGGCGAGCGCGTGCCGGCGATTGCACGGCTGGCGACCTGGCGCGACCTCGGCGCCGGCACCGGCCCCATGCTCGCGGGATTTCTGCTGCCGCTGGCCCCGACCGCGCTTTATGCCGGGGCCGGGGCCATCCTCGCGGCGACGACGCTGTTCCTCGCCGCCAGCCTCAAGCGCTGATTACTCGACCGGCACGAAGATGCAGTTGCGGATTTTGCCCTCGACCGCCTTCGACAGGTGGCCTTTGCCGCTGGTGTCCTCGACGAGGATCACCTCGCCGGCCTTGATGACGCGGGCCTCGCCGTCGCTCGCGGTGATCTGCACGCCGGCATCGAGGTTGATGATGTATTGGCGGCGCGGCGCCGGATGCCAGTCGAGATCGTAGCTCGGCTGCACCTCGCGAAAGATAATGCCGGTTGCCGGCAGCCGCTTCGACAGCTTCCCGGCCGGACCTTCCTCGACCCATTCGATCTCGATGTCGCGGAAATGCGATTGGCCGTTGGCATCGCAATAAAGGTTGTGGACACGCATCGGAATCTCCTCGGGGATTGATTGGTCCCGATCACTCTAGCGCGGCGGCGGGCCGTAGTAATAGCCCGGCGGCGGCCCGTAATAGCCGTAGGGCGGCGGCCCGTAGCCATAGGCGGGGTAGGGCGCGGGCGGCGGCGCGACGGCCGCGAGCGGCGCGGTCGCGATCGCCGCCGCCGTCCCGACCACCGCGCCCGCGATCGCGAAGGGCAGAAAGAACGGGCCGCCGCGATGATGATGCCACGCCAGCGCCGGCGCGGTCGGCACAGCCGCCATCGCGAGCGCCACCGCCGCGGCCGTCGCTATCCGTTTAACGGTCATCGTCGATCTCCCCTCGAAAGGTTGCGAACCAGCCTATCCTTGGCCTCGGATGAAACGCAACCGTATCGTATATTATTCCCGACGGCGCTTGCGCCGTGCCGCAACCCCCGCGATCATGGCCGGGGCAGAGGAGACCGGCGATGGAGTTCGGCACGTTCATGGAGTTTCCGCCGGTGGCGGGCGGGCGCGAATACGCGGCCTTCGACCGGGCCTTGGCCGAGGCCGAGATGGCCGAGGAATGGGGCCTTGACGCGGTATGGCTGGCGGAGCTGCACGGCGCGCCCGAGCGCTCGGTGCTCGCGTCGCCGATGACGGTCGCCAGCGCCATCGCCGGGCGGACCGAGCGGATCAAGATCGGCATCGCGGTGCAGGTCTTGCCGCTATGCCATCCGCTCCGCCTGGCCGAGGAGGCGGCGACCGTCGACCAAGTCAGCCGCGGCCGGTTGATCTACGGCATCGGCCGCAGCGGCGTCGTGCGCACCTATGAGGAATACGGCATATCCTACGACGAAAGCCGCGAGCGCTTCGCCGAAACGCTGGAGATTTTGCAGAAGGCCTGGACCGAGCCGAAATTCTCGCACCAGGGCAAGTATTACAGCTTCGACGAGGTCGCCGCGACGCCCAAGCCGTACCAGAAGCCATGGCCCCAGCTGCGCATGGCCGGGGCGACCCCCGAGACTTTTCCGGCGATCGGCCGGCTCGGCTTCCCGGTCTTCGTCGCGGTGCGGCAGGGGCCTTTCTCTCAGCTGGTGCCCTATATCGAGGCTTATCGCGCCGCCTACAAGGAAGCCGGCCATCCCGGACGCGGCCAGGTCTATCTGCGCGTCCCGGCCTATATCGCCGAGACCGAGGCGCGCGCCCGCGCCGAGCTCAAGGACAGCCTGATGGGCTTCTTCGCCTATCAGGCCGAGCTCGGCCGCGACTCGGCCCGCCGCGCCGGCGGCGAGGTCGCCGTCCAGCGCATGCGCCGGGTCGAGCGGCTCGAGGCCCTGACCTTCGACGAGGCCCTGGCGACCCAGGTGATCTGCGGCACCCCCGACCGGTTCACCAAGCGGCTCAAGGAAGTCGAGGAGGAGATCGGCCTCGACGGCATCCTCGCCGAGCTCAATTGCGGTGGGAAGATTCCCGACGAGCAGGTGCTGACCGCGCTCCGCCTGATGTGCCAGGAGGTGAAGCCGCGGTTTCAGTGATTGCGGGCCGCCCGGATCGCCTGCCACACGCGGAACGGGGTTGCCGGCATCTTGAGGTCGGTGACCCCGAGCGGGCGGAGCGCATCGAGGATCGCGCTGACAATGACTGACGGAGCGGGGGTGGTGCCGCCTTCGCCGCCGGCCTTGATGCCGAGCGGGTTGCGCGGCGACAGCACCTCGACGATGCGGGTCTCGAAGCGCGGGATGTTGTCGGCGCGCGGCATCCCGTAATCCATGAACGAGCCCGACAGCGGCTGGCCCGAGCGGGGGTCGGTCGCGCATTCCTCCCACAGCGCCTGGCCGATCCCCTGCGCCGCGCCGCCATGCGTCTGGCCGTGCACGATCAGCGGGTTGATGCAGCGCCCGACATCGTCGACCACCGAATAGCGGGTGAGATCGACCCATCCGGTCTCGGGATCGACCTCGACCTCGCACGCCGCGCAGCCGTTGGGGAAGACCGGGTCGTGCATCTCGTGCTCGGCGGTGACGGCGATCGGCGCGAGCCCGCGCGCCGCGCCCTCGCGTCCGAGTTCCAGGTAGTCGAAGCTGCGGTTGCTCGCCGGGGCGGAAAACCGGCCGTCGGCAAAGGCGATATCGCTGGCCGAGGTCCCGAGAAGCTCGGCCGCGAGTGCCTTGCCCTTCGCGACCAGCTCGGGCGCCGCCTTGACGAACAGCGTCGCGGCATGGCGCATCGACCGCCCCGAATGCGAGCCGCCGCCCACGGCGACCTGATCGGTATCGCCGGTGATCAGATCGATCGACGACGGCGGCACGCACATCAGCGCGCCGACCACCTGGGCAAAGCTGGTTTCGTGCCCCTGGCCGCTCGGCCCGGTGCCGATCACGACCCGCACCCGCCCTTGCGCCGTCACGGCGATGTCGGTGCGCTCGTTCGGCGCGCCGATCGCCGATTCGACATAATGGGCAAGCCCGAGCCCCAACAGCTTCCCGCGCGCCGCCGCCTCGCGCTGCCGTTCGGCAAAGCCCGGCCAATCGTGAATCCGCATCGACAGGTCGAGATTGGCCTCGTAGGTGCCGCTGTCATAAATCATGCCGACCGCGTTCGGGTACGGCATCGCCTCCGGCGCAACTATATTCATCCGGCGCAGCTCGACCCGGTCGAAGCCGAGCGTCGCCGCCGCCTTGTCGATGACCTGCTCGATCGCGAAGGTGACCTCGGGCCGGCCCGAGCTGCGATAGGCGTTGGTCGGCATCGTGTTGGTGAAGACCGCGCGCGAGCGCAGCGCCGCCACCGGGATCGCGTAGGAGCCGGTGACCAGCCCCGATCCCTTGCTGAGCGGCGACAGCGAGGCGCAATGCGCGCCGCAATTGCTGACATTGTCGGCCCTGAGCGCGAGGAACTTGCCGTCCTTGCGCAGCGCCAATTCCACCCGCGTCAGCAAATCGCGCCCCTGGAAATCGGTCAGGAACACTTCCGACCGCGTCGACAGGTATTTCACAGGGCGGCCGATCCGCTTCGCCGCCCAGGCGACCAGTCCGGTCTCGGGATAGACCCGGTTGCGCGTCCCGAAATTGCCACCGACATCGAGCGAAACGACCCGCACCTTGTCGGGCGCCACGCCGAGGATCGTCGCCAGCTCGCGCTTCTGCCGCACCGCCCCGCCGCTCCCGGCATACACCGTGTAGCGCCCGGTCGCCTTGTCGTATTCGCCGAGCCCGGCGCGCGGCTCCATCGGCACTCCGGTCACCCGGGCGATGTGAGTGTCGAGCACGACGACATGGTCCGCTTGGGCAAAGGCGCGTTCGGTCGCGTCCCAATCGCCGAATTTGGTATCGATGAAGACGTTGCCTGGGCATTCCGTCCATACCGCCGGCGCCCCCGGCCGGAGCGCGGCGCGCGGGTCGGTGACCCAGGGCAGCTCCGCGTATTCGACCGCCACCGCCTCGGCGGCGTCGAGCGCCTGGGCCTGGGTTTCGGCGACGGTCATCGCCACCGCCTCGCCGACATGCCGCACCACGTCGGCCTGCATCAGGAATTGCGGGCCGATGAACAGCTCGCTCCCCGGCGGCGGCGCCAGCTTCATGTCGTATCGGGTCTTGGGCACCGGGTCGTGCGGCACCGGGTTGAGGCCGTCGGCGAGGGCGTCGGCGCCGGTCAGCACCGCCAGGACGCCGGGCATCGCCGCCGCTCGCGCCGTGTCGATCGCGACGATCCGCGCATGCGGGTGCGGCGAGCGGACGATCGCGGCATAAGCCTGGCCGGGCAGGGTGAAATCGTCGCTGAACCGGCCCTCGCCGGTCACCAGGCGGCGGTCTTCCTTGCGCCGCATCGGCTGCCCGATCGCCCCCAGCGCGATCCCCGCGAGGTCGCCGTCGAGAGGCAAAGTCGTTGCCGGGTCCCCGTCCATTATCTACCCTCGTCGCGAGTCGGCCGAGGATAGGGGCCGGCGGTTCTCCTTGTCGAGGTGGCGATGGCGCGGCGCTGGCCGGAACCCGATCACGCGGTAATCCCGAACTGGGTCTACACCGACCCCGAGATCTTCACGCAGGAGCTTGAGCGGATTTTCGACGGCCCGTCCTGGCTCTACACGTGCCTCGAAGCGGAGGTACCGAACCCCGGCGATTTCAAGCGCAGCAAGCTCGGCACGCGCGAGGTCCTCGCCGTGCGCGGCGCCGACGGCGGCGTCAGGGTGCTGGTCAACCGCTGCGCCCATCGCAGCATGCAGGTGTGCAGCGCTAATCGCGGCAACGCCAGGGAATTCATCTGCCCCTACCATCAGTGGACCTACTCCCTCGACGGCAAGCTCCTCGGCGTGCCGTTCCGCCGCGGCTACAAGGGGCAGGGCGGGATGCCGGCCGACTTCGAGCCGTCGGAGCACGGCCTCGAAACCCTCTCGGTGGCGACCCGCGGCGGCGTCGTCTTCGCCAGCTTCGATGCGCCTAACGAGACGCTTGAAACCTATCTCGGCCCCAAAATGCTCGCCTATTTCGACCGCGTCTTCAGCGGCCGGCCGCTTCAAGTGCTCGGCTACCAGCGCCAGCGCATCCCGAGCAACTGGAAGCTGATGATGGAGAACATCAAGGACCCGTACCACGCCAGCCTGATGCATGTGTTCCTGATCAGCTTCGGCCTGTTCCGGCTCGATCAGCAATCCTCGACCGAGATCGACGACGAGACCGGTCGGCACGGCGTTCTCGTCAGCCGCCGCGCCGAGCAGGCGGCCGAGGAGGCGACGTCGCAGATGCGCTCGTTCCGCCAGAAATTCACGCTCAACGATCCGCGCCTGATCGACCCGGTCCGCGAGTTCCCGGGCGACCCGACCGTCGTCATGCAAACGGTCTGGCCCAACCTGATCGTCCAGCAGCAGTCGAACGCGATGGCGACGCGCCAGATCGTGCCGATCGACGCCGGCAGTTTCGACCTGGTCTGGACCCATTTCGGCTATGCCGACGACCCGCCCGAAATGCGCGAGCGGCGGCTGCGCCAGGCCAATCTGTTCGGCCCGGCCGGCCTCGTCTCGATCGACGACAGC
The DNA here is from genome assembly GCA_036273175.1 of Allostellaceae bacterium. Classification (GTDB taxonomy): domain Bacteria; phylum Pseudomonadota; class Alphaproteobacteria; order ATCC43930; family CGMCC-115725; genus DATARH01. The sequence continues at coordinate 33 of DASUIE010000157.1, read as the reverse complement.
GAGGCGATGCTGCTGTCCCAGGCCGGCATCGCC
>DASUIE010000156.1:0-9753 GCA_036273175.1 Allostellaceae bacterium | reverse complement strand
GGTTTGAATATATGGATCGGAATGCCTTGCGGCAACACCGCCGCCGCGCCTATATCACCTCCCGGTCCGGCCGGATGGCAGAGTGGTGATGCAACGGACTGCAAATCCGTGTACAGCGGTTCGATTCCGCTTCCGGCCTCCATCTTCATGACAGCGCCGCCTCGATCCCGCGCGCGATCGCCAGAAGCCGGCGGTCTGCCCCGTGCTCGCCGACGATCATCAGCCCCACCGGCGCCTCGCCTGGCTTCTGGATCGGCAGGGTGATCGCGCAACGGTCGAGGAAGTTGATGACCGAGGTGTTGCGCAAGATCAGCGAGTTGAGCCGCCAGTAATCGGCGTCGCGCTCGAACGCCGCGATCGGCGGCGCTGTGATAGCCACGGTCGGCATCAGCAGCGCGTCGAATTCCGCGGTGCGCTCGGCGACGCGAGCGATGAAATCGGCCCGGGCGTGGCCGAGCTCGATGTATTCCACCGCCGAAAGGTCGCGCGCCCGTTCGATCCGCTCACGGACCCGGGGGTCATATTCGTTCCCCCGGCGGGCTAGCGTCGATTTGTGCCAGGTATAGGCCTCGACCGCCGAAAACCCGCCTTTGGCGTTGATTTTCGGATAATCGGCCAACTCGGTCAGCGGCAGGTCGGAGATTTTGGCGCCGGCGCGCGACAGCGCCGCGCAGGCATCCTCGAAGGCCGCCGCCACGTCGGGCCCGAGGCCGTCGAGCACAAAGGTCTGCGGCACGCCGAGGCGCAGCCCCGCCGCCGGCGCGGCAGACGGCTCTCGCGGCGTCTCCCCGGCCATCACGGCGTCGGCGATCGCGCAACAGGCGACCGTGTTCGCCAGCGGCCCGATCGAATCGAGCGTCGTCGAGAGCGGCGTCGCACCGTCCCGAGAAACGCGGAACTGCGTCGGCTTGAACCCGACGACGCCGCACAGCGCAGCCGGGATGCGCACGGAGCCGCCGGTATCGGTGCCGATGGCGACAATGGCCTGCCCGTCGGCGACCGAGACGGGCGCCCCCGCCGAGGAACCGCCGGGGATCAGCCTGCGGTCGTGCGGATTTCCCGGGGTGCCGTAATGCGGGTTGATGCCGACGCCGGAAAAGGCGAACTCGGTCATGTTGGTGCGGCCTACGAGGACAGCGCCGGCGGCGCGCAGCCGCGCCACGATCGGCGCGTCGCGCTCGGCCGGCGGCCGGTCGTCGAGCGCTTTCGACCCGGCCAGCGTGACTTCCCCGGCGACATCGAAAAGATCCTTGATCGAGACTGGCAACCCGGCCAGCGGCGAGGCGATATACCCGGCCTTGCGCAGAGAATCCTGGGCGTCTGCCGCGGCCCGCGCCTGATCCGCGTAGACCTTGACGAAAGTTCGGGCGCCCTCGCCCGCCGGATCGGCGATCCGCCCCAGCGCCGCCTCGATGAGGGCTCGGCTCGAAGTGCGTCCGGCCGCGAGATCCGCCGCCATGCCGAGGACAGTCGGCTTCGACATTGCTGGCATGGCTTCCTCCGGGGCGCGGCGCTGCGCTGCCGGATAGTAACCAGGATCGCGGCGCTAGTCGCGGTCGGTCGGGCCCGGTGTCTGCCCCGCGGCGAGAATCTCGTACATCACCGCGATACGGTTCAGCTGATCGATGACATTGCGGTCCGTCGTGCTCGCCGCGTATCGGCGCGCCCGCTCGGCCTCTTCTCGAAAAAGATCGGCGTGCGAGGACATGCCGGTGTTTGGAGCGATCTCGCGCATGCCGGCAAAACAGCCGGCGGCGTGCCGGGTTCCTTATCCACCGGAAAGTACTGTGCGGATTTGTCGCGAATTGGGAACTTAATTGAGTCGCCTTCGTTCTGTAGTTAGGTCAGCTCGCGGCCCGGCCACGGACCGCCGAGTACATTTCGAGGTGGAGGGACACATGCTCTATTGGGCAGTAGTATTCTTCATAATAGCGATTGTTGCCGGCGTTTTGGGCTTTGGGGGCTTGTCCTCAGCCGCCGCCGGCATCGCCCATGTGCTGTTCTTCGTGTTCCTGGTGATCTTCCTGGTCACCCTGATCGCCGGGCTTATGGCCCGCCGCTCCCCCCGCCTCTGAGCACCTTTCGGAACCACTGAAGAGCGGACTCCCAAATCGTGATGACAGCACCAGCGCTGATCGCGCTGCTGGTCTCGGCTGGCTTTGCCGAGCCGCAGGCCCACGCGATCGAAAAATATGCCGTCACCCAAGCGGGCTACGAAATCGACGGCGAGCACATTCTCGACCCTTGCGCCAAATCGTGGATGGGCGATGGACTTTTCGGTCTGACCCGGGAATTGCGCCGCTCGATGCACGCCGAGGCGGGAACGAGGGGATGCGTTTCCGCCGAGGATCAGGTGCGGTTCATTACCCACGCCTTCCCCGAGCATTATCCAAATTGCGCCGCCCGCTTCGTCGCCGGCGATCTTCGCGCCTTCCGGCGCTGCTTCGGCCTGGGCGAGGGAAGTTAACTGGGCGAGGGCAGCTAGTCGGCCGTCAGCTGCCCGGCGTCGAAGCCGAATAGCCACTGCATATTTTCCGGCGCACGCTCGCGCACCGCGACCATCGCGGCGTCGCGAGCCTGCTGCTCGGGACCGTCGAGCATGTGGTAACGCCGCTTATTGACGCGCGACATTTCCTGCAACCGGGTAACGCGCGGCAGGCGGGTGCGCTCATAGCGGCGCAGCGTCTCGGCCGGGTCGGCGCCGGCTTCTGCCGCAAGGCATGCGGCGAGGCAGGCGCCGTCCTCGATGGCCTGCGCGGCGCCTTGCGCCATGAACGGGTACATCGGGTGGCAGGCGTCGCCGAGCAGGGTCGTCCGCCCCACCGACCAGCGCGGCAGCGGGTCCCGGTCGAACAGCGCCCAGATGAAGCATGTCTCGGCCGCCGAGACGATGCGGCGGATTTGGGGGTGCCATCCCTCGAACGCGGCGAGCGCGCGCTCGATCGTGGCGCGGTCGGTCCAGTCTTCGCGATTCCAGGTGTCGTGCTCGGTCCAACCGACGAAGTTGAGGAGCCGTCCGCCCGAGACGAAATAGTGCACGAGATGCGCGCCGGGTCCGAGCCAGGACTGGTTGCCGCGCTCCAGCCCAAGCTCGGCGATGCGCTCGCTCGGCACCAGCCCGCGATAGGCGACGCAGCCGGCGAATTGCGGGTCCTCGGCCCCGAACAGCGCCTCGCGGACGGTCGAATGGATTCCGTCCGCGCCGACCAGGATATCCGGCGCAATATGCACGCCGTTTTCGAACCAGGCCTCGGTGGCGTCGCCGCGGTCGGCGAGTCCAACCAGTCGATGACCGAGATGGATATGCTCCGCCGGAAAGGCGGCGGCGATGACCGCCAGAAGGTCGGCGCGATGCACGGTCAGGTGCGGCGCGCCGTAGAGCGCCTCGCATTCCGGGTTGATCCCAGCCTTCTGCAAGGTCCGCCCGTCATCCCAGCGGCGCTGATGCATCCCGATCGGCCGCACCGCGTCTCGGTCGAGCCCCTCTCCGAGCCCGAGCCGGTAAAGGATGCGGGCGGCGTTCGGACCCATGTTGATACCGCCGCCGACCTCGATCAGCTCCGGCGACTGCTCATAGACATCGACCGAGAACCCGGCCTGGCGCAGCGACAACGCCGCGGCGAGCCCGCCGATTCCGGCGCCGATGACAGCGATCTTAAGCGGCGGCGGGCTCAATTCGGATAGACGATCGTCCGCATCATCACCCTACGTTCCGCCGGATGGGAATCGCCGGCGCCGCGATGCATCGTCGCCTTCTCGTCCCAGATCAACAGGTCGCCAACCTGCCACGAGTGGTAGTAGGTGAACTTTTCCTGGGTCGAGTGACGCGCCAGCTCCTCGATCAGCTCCCAGGCCGCTTCCTTGTCCATGCCGCGGAAGCCGTGCACATGCATCGGATTGACGAACAGCACGGGGCGGCCGGTGACCGGATGATTGATGACCGCGGGCCGCTCCTTTTCCGGATAGGGCTTGTCGGTCATGCGCTTTTCCTCGTCGGGATCGTAGAGGCGCGCGCCGGCAGGGCCGTCGGTACGGCCGTGCAGCCCGGTCAGCGCCGCCAGGCGCTCCTTCATCGCCGCCGGCAGCGCCGCATAGGCGGCGTACATGTCCGCAAACATCGTGCCGCCCTTGTTCGACGGGACTTCCAGCGCGTGCAGCATCGCCAGGCGCGGGGGCACCTCCTCGTACGTGGAGTCCGTGTGCCAGTCGGTCGCGCGCTTGACGCCGTACCAGTCGATCTGCCCGTCATCCTCGACATTGCGCAGCCACGACACCTCGGGCACGCCCGGATAGCGGTACTTGACCAGCGAATGTATCTTCGGCGCGCCGAACCGCCGCCCGAACGCCGCCAACTGCTCGGCGGTGAGGTTCTGCTTGCGGAAGACGAGAACCGGATTTTCGGCGAAGGCCTGCTCGACCCAGGCAAAGGTCGCATCGTCAAGCTGCGCCAAATCGATCCCGCGCGCCTCCGCGCCGAGGGCTTCGCCGAGCGGATGAATGGTGCCGGTCATATCGGGTCCTCCTTGCGACAGGGGCTCCGATACTATGAGCCGCTAGGGAACGGTCAGCAACATCAGCCGCTCCGCCGCCGAGTCGATGGTCTCCAGGTGCCGGCATGCGTCGATCAGCTCGGCGAATTGCGCGTCCGTGATCGCGAGGCCGTCCGAAACCGGGCGGATACGGCGCGCCTGCTCCTCGAAATCCCAGATGAACTCGCGGCCTGTTCCCTCTCGGGTATAGCTGCGCCCGTCCTTGGTGAAGACCGTGACGCGCGGGCCGAACAGCGTGCGCCGCACGACCGGGATCAGGGTCACGCGGTGCATCAGGTCGAGGACCTCCGGCGGATCGCTCTCGCCGGGGCCGGGCATCGCCTGGCGCAGCATCGGAAAGCCCCGCGTCGCGGCGCCGTAGGCGGCGAAATACTGGGTGCTGCCGACCTTGGGCTTGCCGTCGATCGCCGGGGTCGGAAAGGCCGGGCTCGGGTACTCGGTCTCGAACCAATTGACGAGGCTCTCGATCCGGTCGATGTCGGCGTATTTGATGTCGTGCTCTTCGCAGAGCTTCGCGGTCACGTCGACATGGGCGATGTTGTAGCCGGCGGTCGAGTAAATCCGGTACAGCGTCTCGAGAAAAATCCAGTCCTTGCCGAGCCCCTTGGTGATGCCGGCGATGTCGGTCCGGTTGTCGCCGGTATAGGAAAACCGCAGCTCGCCGCGGTTGTTGCCGGCATAGGAATGGTAGAACCCGGCCTCGCCTTCGAGCACGGTCTCGCCGCCCGGAATCCCTTGCTTCGCCATCGCCACGGCAAGGAGCGCGTTTCGCACTGCCCCGCCCTCGCGCAGCGAGCGCCCGCCGCTGCGGATGCCTTCGAGATTGCCCGAAGCCAGATTGACGCACTGCGCGATCGCGCCGTGGATCTGGTTGGCGTCGAGGCCCTGAATCTTCGCCGCCGCGACCGCCGCGCCGAAAATGCCGAACACCGGCCCGGCGTGGAACCCGCGCGACATCACGGTCGGGATGAATTGGGCGGCCATCCGTTCCATGACCTCGTAACCGACGGCGACGCCGGTGAGAAACGCCTTCCCGGACGCGCCGGTCAGCTCCGCCGCCGCCAGCGCCGCCGGCAGGATCGCGGTGCCCGGATGGGTCAGCATGCGAAACGTGTCCCACTTGCCGCCCGCGAGGATCATCTCGGCATTGACGAAAGCCGCGCCGGCCTTGGTCAGCCTCGTGTTGCCGCACAGGACGCGCGCCACGCCGCCGCCGCCCGCCTCCTCTTCCTGCATCAGCGCCAGCGCTTGCCGGCTCGCCGGCATGTCGCGAGCGACCAGGGCCGAGGCGAGCGCCTGCAGCGTGACCCCCTTGGCGCGGTCGACCACGGCGGGCGGAAGCGCGTCGTAGGTCAGCGCGGCGACGAAGGCGGCGAATTCCCGGCTCAGCGACATGGCGGTCTCCCTTTGCGCCCGGAACTGATCTAGCATGGCCCCGTGAAGCCCGCCAAATTCGACTATCACGCGCCTGCCTCCGTCGACGAAGCCCTGGCGCTGCTTCAGCGCTACGGCGGCGAGGCGCGGCTGCTCGCGGGCGGGCAGAGCCTCGTGCCGATGATGAATTTCCGCCTGGTCGCCCCAGCGGCGCTGATCGACCTCAACCGCGTCGCCGGGCTCGACCACATCGTCGCCGACGGCGCGACGGTGCGGATCGGGGCGATGACCCGCCAGCGCACGATCGAGTTCTCGCCGCTGATCGCCGCGCGCCTGCCGCTCCTGCGCCAGGCGGTGCGCTGGATCGGGCATTTGCCGACCCGTTCGCGCGGCACGATCGGCGGCTCGATCGCCCATGCCGACCCTGCCGCCGAAATCCCGATGGTCCTGCGGGCGCTCGACGGCGAGGTGGTCGCGCGCGGTCCTTCGGGCGAGCGCCGGATTGCCGCCGCCGACCTTTTCCTGTCTCCGCTGACGACGGCGCTCCAGCCCGACGAGATCCTGACCGAAATCCGCCTCCCGGCGATGCCGGAGAACGCCGGCTGCGCTGTCGAGCAATTCGCCCGCCGCCACGGCGACTTCGCGATCGCGACGGTCGCGGCGGTCGTCGTCCAGACCGGAGGCGGGCGACACACCGTCCGCCTCGCGACGGGCGGGGTCGGCCCGGTGCCTGCCCGCCTCGGCGCCGCCGAGACAATCCTCGAGCAGGAAGGTTTCGGCCGCGCCGCGCTCGCCGCCGCCGGCGACAAGGCCGCCGAGCTGGTCGATCCGCTATCGGACCGGAATGCCTCCGCCGACTACCGGCGGCACCTGACGGCGGTGCTGACCCGTCGTGCCGCCGCCGCCGCGGCCCGCGCGCTGGCCTGAGGCCGATGGAAATCCGCCTCACCGTCAACGGCAAGCCCGCGCGCGGCGATTGCGAGCCGCGCAAGCTTCTCGTCGATTTCCTGCGCGAGGAGCTGGGTCTCACCGGCACCCACGCCGGCTGCGAGCACGGCGTCTGCGGCGCGTGCACGGTGATGCTCGACGGCAGCGCGGTGCGCTCTTGCCTCGCCTTCGCCGCGCAGGTGGAAGGGGCCGAGATCGTCACCGTCGAGGGTCTCGCGAACGGGGACACGCTGCACCCGCTGCAACAGGCGTTTCACGAACACCACGCGCTGCAATGCGGGTTCTGCACACCCGGGATGCTGATCGCCGCGCTCGATTTCCTGTCGGCCAACCCAAGCCCGAGCGAGGCGGAAATCCGCGAGGCGCTGTCGGCGGTGCTGTGCCGATGTACCGGCTACAACAACATCGTCAAGGCGGTCGCCGCGGCCGCCGCGAAGATGCGGTCATGAAGGCTATCGACGAACCCTGGGTCGGCCGCTCGCTGCTGCGCCGCGAGGACCGGCGCCTGCTGACCGGGACCGGGCAGTTCACCGCCGACCTCGAATTGCCGCGGATGCTGCACGTCGCTTTCGTGCGCAGCCCCCTCGCCCATGCGACAATCCGCAACGTCGATGTCGGGAAGGCAGCCGCCGCCCCCGGCGTGGTGCTCGCCGCCGCGGGCGCCGAGCTGATGCGCGAGGTTCCGCCCGCCCCGGATGCGCAGCTCTCGCTGCCGAGCAAATGGACGGCGACGGTCCAACACAAATTCCTCAACCCGGCGCAGCCGCTCCTCGCCCACGACAAGGTGCGGTTCGTCGGCGAGGCGGTCGCGGTCATCGTCGCCGACAGCCGCTACGCGGCGGAGGACGCCGCCGAGCTCGTCGAGCTCGACCTCGATCCGCTGCCGGCCGCGACCGACGCGGAGGGCGCGCTCGCCGCCGGTGCGCCGGTCTTGCACGAACATCTGGGCACCAATCAGATCGGCGAGTTCGCGATATCGAAAGGCGATGTGACCGCCGCCCTCGCCGCCGCGCCGCACCGGATCGAGCGCCGCTTCGTCCACCACCGCTATGCGGCGATGCCGATGGAATGCCGCGGCGTCGTTGCCGACTACGACCGCCGGGCCGACGCGATGACCATCTGGTCCTCGACCCAGGTCGTGCATTGGGTCCGCCGCGAGGCCGCGCATGTGCTGGGGCTGCCGGAAGCGCGGGTGCGCTGCGTCGCGCTCGATGTCGGCGGCGGGTTCGGGGTCAAGGGGCACGTCTACCCGGAGGATCTGCTGATCCCGTTCCTGGCGCGGCGGCTGGGCCGGCCGGTGCGCTGGATCGAGGACCGGCACGAGCACCTGCTGTGCTCGGCGCATTCGCGCGACCAGGTTCACGAGGTCGCGGTCGGGTTCGACGGGGATGGCCGCATCCTCGCCCTGCGCGACGGGTTCACGGTCGATTGCGGCGCGTGGAACACGCTTGGCGCCGGGATCGCCTACAACACCTCGGTCCATATGCAGGGGCCGTACAAGATCCCGAATTTCAGCAGCCGCGCGCGGATCGCCGTCACCAACAAGGTCCCGAACTCGGCCTATCGCGGCGCTGGCCGGCCGGAAGCCGCCTTTGTCATGGAGCGCCTCGTCGATCTGATCGCCGGGAAGCTCGAGCTCGAACCGGCCGAGATACGCCGGCGCAACATGATCCGCGCCGACGAGATGCCCTATGCGACCGGCATCCTCTACCGCGACGGCGAGCCGGTGGTTTACGACAGCGGCGACTATCCGCGAGCCCTCGACGAGGCGCTCACGGCGATCGGCGGCCTCGCCGAGTTTCGCCGCCGCCAGGAATCGGCCCGCAAGCGCGGCCGGCATCTCGGCCTCGGGATCGGCTGCTATGTCGAGGGCACCGGGGTCGGTCCGTTCGAGGGCGCGACCGTGCGGCTCGACCCCGGCGGCAAGCTCTATGTCGCGTCGGGCGCCTGCCCGCAAGGCCAGGGGATGGAGACGATCTTTGCCCAGGTCGTCGCCGATCAGTGGAAGGTGACGCCGGACGACGTGATGCTCGGCCTCGCCGACACCGCGTCGATCGCGATGGGATTCGGCACGATCGCCAGCCGCAGCACGGTGACCCTCTCGGCGGCGATCCACCATGCCAGCGCCAAGCTGCGCGACAAGGTCTTCTCGATCGCCGCCAATATGCTCGAATGCGCCCCGGCCGATCTCGAATTGCGGGACGGCGGCGTCGGGATCGTCGGTGTGCCGGGTGCCACGGTGAGCCTCGCCAAGCTCGCGGCGGCGGCACGCCCCGGCTGGGACAATTCGCGCCCCGCCGGGGTCGATGCCGGCCTCGAGGAAACGCATTACTGGGAGCCGCCGACCGTCACCTGGAGCTATGCGGTTCACGTCGCGATCGTCGAGGTCGACCGCGAGCTCGGCCGGGTCACGGTCGAGAAATACGCCGTCGCGCACGATTGCGGCACCGTGGTCAACCCGCTGCTGCTCGACGGGCAGGTTGCCGGCGGCACCGCGCAGGGTCTCGGCGGCATCCTGATGGAGGAACTGGCCTATGACCAGACCGGCCAGCTGTTGACTGGGTCGTTGATGGACTACCTGGTGCCAACCGCGAGCGACATGCCCGATATCGCGATGGTGCATTTGCACGCGCCGTCGCCGCTGAACCCGCTCGGCGTCAAAGGCGTCGGCGAAGGCGGCGCGGTCGCGCCCCCGGCGGCCATCGCCAACGCCGTCTGCGACGCTCTCGCCGCCTACGGGGTCGAGATCAACCGCACCCCGATCAAGCCCGAGGAGCTCGTCGCGGCGATCGAAGCGGGCCGCCGGCGGCGACAATAAAACCGGGCGGCCGGGCTTGCCGAGCCGCCCCGGCGCGGCTTATATGACGCGCCTTGATCCCCG
>DASUIE010000155.1:0-16781 GCA_036273175.1 Allostellaceae bacterium | reverse complement strand
GGCGTCATCAATTCCTCGCCGGGCGATCTCGCACCGGTATTCGATGCGATCCTGCAAAAGGCCCAGGCGCTTTGCGGCGCCGCCGCGGGTGCGCTGTTGATTTTCGAAGGCGGGGAGTACCGGGTCGCCGCGGTGCACGCGTTGCCCGGCACGGCCCTCCTGACGGATTACTGGCAGCCCGGAACCCGTCTTCCGCTGCCGCCGCGCAACGAAAACAGTCCGATCCCTCGTGTGATGCGCGGCGAGCCCTATGTCCACGTCGTCGATGCGACCGCGGAGCCCGATTACCGGAATATCGAGCGGTACCGCCGGGTGATCGATGCCGGCGGAGGACGCACGCTGTTGATCGTGCCGCTTCGCAAGGACGACGCGGTGGCGGGGGTCATCGTCGCTGTTCACCAAGTGGTGCGCCCGTTTACCGACCAGCAGATCGCGCTGCTGCAGAATTTCGCGGCGCAGGCGGTGATCGCCATGGAGAACGCCCGGCTCATGACGGAGACGCGGGAGGCCCTGGAGCAGCAGACCGCGACCGCCGAGGTGCTGCAGGTCATCAATGCATCGCCGGGCAATCTCGCGCCGGTATTCGACGCGATGCTGGAAAAGGCGATGCGGTTGTGCGAAGCCGCGTTTGGCGGGTTATGGACCTTCGAAGGCGACCGGTACGTCGCTTCTGCCCTGCGAAACGTCCCGCGCGCCTATGCCGACTTCCTCGCCGCAGACACGTCCATTCCCGGCCCCGGTACCGCCCCCTACCGCTACCTGAGAGGAGAGCGGGGCGCGATCCACAACCTCGATCTCGGTGCGGAGGAGCCCTATCGCGCGGGCGACCCGGCGCGGCTGGCGCTGGTCGATCTCGGCGGCGCGCGCGCGGCGCTGCAGGTGCCATTGCGCAAGGACGATAGTGTCCTTGGGGTGATCACGATCTATCGCCAGGAGGTTCGCCCGTTCACCGACAAGCAGATCGCGCTCCTGGAAAACTTCGCCGCGCAGGCGGTGATCGCGATGGAAAACGCGCGGCTGCTCGGCGAATTGCACGCGCGGACCGACGATTTGCAGGAAGCGCTGAAGTATCAGACCGCCACGAACGACGTGCTGAAGGTGCTGAGCAACGCGGCCTTCGACCTCAAATCCGTTTTGGAGCTGCTGATCGAGACCGCCGTCGAGCTTTGCGACGGGCGGATGGCGTTTATCTACCGGCGCTACGGCGAGGTGTACAAGCTCGATGTCTCATCGGGGTTCACCCCCGAGTACCACGCCTACATGGCGAGCGTGCCGGTCTCGCCGGGGCCGGGGTCGCTGGTCGGGCGGGTCACGGCGTCGGGGCGGGCCGTCCACATCGCCGATGCCGCCAACGACCCGGACTATACCTGGGCCGAGGCGCAGCAAGGCGGCCAGTACCGCACGATGCTCGGCGTGCCGATGCTGCGGGACGGCGAGCTGATCGGCGTCATCTCGGTAACCCGCGACACGGTCAGGCCCTTCGGCGAGGCGCAAATCGAGCTGATGACCGCGTTTGCCGACCAGGCCGTCATCGCGATCGAGAATGCCCGCCTGCTGACCGCGCTACGCCAGCGCACCGAAGAAGTGGCGGAGCTCAATCGCGGGCTTGAGGCGCGCGTCGCGGCGCAGGTCGAGGAGCTGGGCCGGGTGGGGCGGCTCAAGCAGTTTCTCGCCCCGCAGCTCGCCGAGCTGGTCGTGTCCCAGGGCGAGGGGGTGCTCGAAAGCCACCGGCGCGAGATCGTCGTCGTGTTCTGCGATCTGCGCGGCTACACCGGTTTCTCGGAGACCGCGGAGCCCGAAGAGGTGATCGAGGTGCTGCGCGAATACCACGCCGCGCTGGGACCCTTGGTCGGGCAGTTCGAGGGCACGGTCGACCAGTTTTCCGGCGACGGCGTCATGGTCTTCTTCAACGATCCGATCCCCTGCCCGAACCCCGCCGAGCGCGCGGTCGACATGGCGATGGCGATGCGCGAGGCGGCGGGCGGGCTGATGGCCGGGTGGCGGCGGCGCGGGCATCAGCTGGGCTTTGGGGTCGGGATCGCCCAGGGCTACGCGACGCTGGGACAGATCGGGTTTGCCGAGCGGGTGCACTACACGGCGATCGGCACCGTCTGCAACCTCGCCGCGCGGCTCTGCGCCGAGGCCCAGCCCGGGCAGATCCTGGTCAGCCAGCGCGTCGCCACCGCGGTCGAGGACGGGGTCAGGCTGGAGGAGATCGGCAACCTGGCCCTCAAGGGGCTGAGCCAGGCGGTGGCGGTGTACAACGTCGTCGGCGCGGCGTAGCTACAGCGGCGCCAGCCCGATCCCGATCGCCCGGGCCGCCGCGGTCATCCGGGTGTCGTAGCTGGCCAGCTCGACGGTTTCGCCCTGGTCGAGCAAGAATAAAGCCGTCGCGAGGTGCACGGCGTCCAGCGTCCGAAGCGCGACCGGCCAGGGCTCTAAAGCCCGACCGAGCGCACCCGCATTCATCTCGATCATTTCCACGCCAGCCAGCAGCGTGTGAGCAGAGCGTTCGACCGCTTCCCCGGGCCGTCTGGCATGAACTCTCGTCCACACCTCGTATTCGAGCAATCGGCTGGATATCAGCCGTAGCTCCAAGAACTGGGCCGAAGGCGCCCTCGCCTCCGCAAACAGATAGGCGAGGGCGACGGAACTATCGATGTAGGTCACCAGCGATCTTCCCGATCCCTGTCGAGGTCGGCAAGAAGCTGTTCCAGTGTATACCCCGGGATCGGATGGCGCGGCGGCGGCCAATCCGAACCGCGTTCGGCCGGCCGGATCCAGCCTTCGCGGATGCCGCGCTCGATGACCGATTCCTTCTTATCGGGGCGGGGCGGCACCAATTCGGCGACCGGTCGGCCGCGGTCGGTGATGATCACGGTCTCGCCCGCGGCGGCGGCGCGAACGCACTCGCTGAGCTTGTTTTTCAGGGTCTTGAGGCCAACGGTGCGCATGCGACCAAAGTGGCCTCTAGAGGCTACTTTGTCAATCTAGCCCCGCAGCACGCCGCCCGTCGCCTTCTCGACCGCCGCGACCAGCTTTTGCGAAAAGGCTTCGATCTCGGCGTCGGTCAAGGTGGCCTCCTGCGGCTGCAGCGTCACGGCGATGGCCAGCGATTTCTTGCCGTCGGGGAGGCCGGCGCCTTCGTAGACATCGAACAGGCGGATCTCGGCGACCAGCTTGCGGTCGACCCCGCGGGCGGCGCGGAGCAGCGTCTCGGCGGGCACGGCGCGGTCGAGGATGAAGGCGAAGTCGCGCTCGACCGGCTGGAACACGCTGAGCTTGAGCGGCGGGCGCGCGCGGGCGGCGCGCGGGGCGGGGACCGCGTCGAGGAAGACCTCGAACGCGGCGATCGGACCCTTGACGTCAAAGAGTTCGAGGATGTCGGGGTGCAGTTCGCCAAAATGGCCGAGCACCGTCGGACCCAGCCGCAACGTGCCGGCGCGGCCGGGGTGGAACCAAGCGGGCGGATCGGCGCTGGTCTGGATGTTGTCGACCGGGGCCCCGGCGGCGGCGAGCGCGGCATAGGCGTCCGTCTTGGCGGCGAGGAAATCGGGCGCGGGCGGCCGTGCACGCCAGTCGCGCGGGGCGCTGCGGCCGGCGCGGATGCCGCCGGCGGCGGTAATTTGTCCCTCCGGCGCGTCGTCGCGGTAGAGCGGTCCCACCTCGAACAGCGCGAGGTCGGGGAAACCGCGGTCGGCGTTGCGCCGCGCCGCCTCGATCAGGGTCGGCAGCACCGAGGGGCGCATCACCGACAAATCGGCGGCGATCGGGTTGACCAGCTGGAGGCTTGCCGCGCCGCCGCCAAAGACTTCGGCCGCCTTTTGCGAGATGAACGAGAAAGCGACCGTCTCGACGAGGCCGCGCGCGGCGAGGCTGCGGCGCACCAGCTCGGCACGGCGCCGCCTGGCGTCGATCGCCGGGCGCGAAACCACCGTGTCGCGGGCGAGCGGGACCGGGGCGATCTCGTCGAACCCCTTGACCCGCAGCACCTCCTCGACAAGGTCGGCCTCGCCGACGACATCGCCGCGCCAGGGCGGCGGGGTGACCGACAAATCGCTGCCCTTGGCCTCGACCGCGAAGCCGAGGGTTTCGAGGATTTGGCGGCTCTCGGCGACCGGGACGTCGAGCCCGCCCAGCGTTTTCGGGCGGTCGGGGCGCAACGGGTAGGCGCGGCGCCATTCGGGCTGGGCGCCGGCGGTGACGATTTCCGACGGCTCGCCGCCGCAGAGATCGAGGATCAGCCGCGTCGCGATCTCTAGGCCGGGGCCGGTGAACTCGGGGTCGACGCCGCGCTCGAAGCGATAGCGCGCGTCGCTGACGATTTCGAGCCGGCGGCCGGTCGCGGCGGTGCGGACAGGGTCGAACAGCGCCGCCTCGATAAAGACCTCGGTCGTCGCCTCGGTGCAGCTCGTCGGCTCGCCGCCCATCACGCCGCCCAGGCTTTGCACGCCGTTATCGTCGGCGATCGCGCATACCTCCGGGTCGAGGGTGTACTCGCGGCCGTTGAGCGCGAGCATCGTCTCGCCGGTGCGGGCAAGGCGCACCGTCAGCCCGCGTGCGATCTTGCCGGCATCGAAGACGTGCAGCGGGCGGTTCAGGTCGAAGGTCAGGAAATTGGTGATGTCGACGAGGATCGAGATGGGCCTGAGCCCGATCGATTCGAGGCGGCGCTTCAGCCAATCCGGGCTCGGGCCGTTTTTGAGCCCGCGGATGTGGCGGCCAAGGAAGAAGGGACAGGCCTTTAGATCGTCTATCTGAAGCCCGACCGGCGACTCGAATCTGCCGGGCACCGGAGTCGTGTCGAGCGGCTTCAGCGTGCCGATCCCGGTCGCGGCGAGATCGCGGGCGAGGCCGCGCGCGCCCAGGCAATCGGCGCGGTTGGGGGTCACCTTGATGTCGATGACCGGGTCGTCGAGCCCCATGAGCTCGACAAAGCGCGCGCCGATCCGGGTCTTCGGCGGCAGCTCGATGATGCCGTCGTGATTGTCGCTGAGGCCAAGCTCGGCCTCCGACATCAGCATCCCGCGCGAGACCACGCCGCGGATCGCGCTCTCGCTCAAGAGGGCGCCGGTCTTCGGCACGGTGACGCCGGCGGCGCCGAACACGCCGATCATCCCGGCGCGCGCGTTGGGGGCGCCGCAAACGACCTGGATCTGCGCCGCGCCGTTATCGACGACGCAGACGCGCAGCCGGTCGGCCTGCGGGTGCTGCTCGGCCGAGACGACGCGGGCGGCGACAAACGGCGCGAGCGCGGCGCCGCGATCCTCGACCCCATCGACATCGTGGCCGAGCATGACCAGCCGCTCGACCAGCGCGTCGACACCGGCCTCGGTGTCGAGATGGCTCTTGAGCCAGGAGACGGTCGTTTTCATAGCAGCGGCCCGCGCACCAGCGACGGGATATCGAGCGGCAGGAAGCCGTAATGGCGGAGCCAGCGCAGATCCGAATCGTACATCGTGCGCAAATCGGGGATGCCGTATTTGAGCATTGCCACCCGCTCGATCCCCATGCCGAACGCAAAGCCTTGATACTCGCCGGGGTCGATGCCGCAATTGCGCAGCACCTGCGGGTGGACCATGCCGCTGCCGAGGATTTCGAGCCAGCTTCCGCCGGCGCCGATCTTCAGCTCGCCGCCCTCGCGCGAGCAGCCGATATCGACCTCGGCCGACGGCTCGGTGAACGGGAAATAGCTCGGGCGGAACCGCACCGGCAAATCGTCGACGCCGAAAAAGGCGCGGCAGAACTCGATCAGGCAGCCTTTCAGGTGGCCCATATGGGTCGAGCGGTCGATCACCAGCCCCTCGACCTGGTGGAACATCGGCGAATGCGTCGCGTCGTGGTCGCAGCGGAAGGTGCGGCCGGGGACGATGATGCGCAGCGGCGGCTTCTGCGCCTGCATCGTGCGGATCTGCACGGGCGAGGTGTGGGTTCTGAGGACGAGGCGGCTGCCGTCCGCGCGCTCGGGCAGGTAGAAGGTGTCGTGCTCCTGCCGGGCCGGATGCTCGGGCGGGATGTTGAGCGCGGTGAAGTTGTAGAAATCCTCCTCGATATGCGGCCCCTCGGCGACCGCGAACCCCATCTCGCCAAAGATCGCGACGATCTCATCGATCGTCTGGCTGATCGGGTGGATGCGGCCGGTCGTGTCCGGCGGCACCGGCAGGGTCACGTCCTCGCGCTCGCCGGCGAGGCGTGCGGCGCGGGCGGCGCCGCCGAGCCGGGCGGTGGCCTCGGTCAGCGCCTCGGCGATCTCGTCCTTGAGCCGGTTGAGCGCGGCGCCCGTCTCGCGGCGGGACTCCGGGGCGAGCGCGCCGAGACCGCGCATCTGCGCCGTCAGCGTGCCGCTCCGGCCGAGCACGGCGACGCGGATCGCCTCGATGGCGTCCGTCGAGGCGGCCGCCGCGACATCGCGCAGCGTCTCGTCCCGCAACCGCTCCAGATCGTCCATGTTGTCCTCTAGCTGCAAACGAAAAGGGGCCTTGAGGGGCCCCTTCGTGACGCGCGCCTTCTCCGCCGCGGGGCCCTAGTCGACGCACCCGCCGGTAAATCGCATCGCCGCGGTTCCGTTCACGCCGCCTGAGCCAGCGCCGTCTTCGCGGTCTCGACGATCGAGGCGAAAGCCTCGGGCTCGCGGATCGCCAGATCGGACAGGACCTTGCGGTCGAGCTCGAGCCCGGCCCGCTTCAGCCCGTTGATGAACTGCGAATAGGTCAGGCCGTGCTCGCGCACGCCGGCGTTGATGCGCTGGATCCACAGCCCCCGGAAATCGCGCTTGCGATTGCGCCGGTCGCGATAGGCGTAGCGCAGCGCCTTCTCGACCTTCTCGATCGCGATCCGATAGGCGGTGCTGCCGCGGCCGCGATAGCCCTTGGCGAGGTCGAGAACCTTTTTGTGGCGGGCATGCGTCGTGGTGCCGCGTTTGACCCGGGCCATGGCTCAGCTCCGCATATACGGCATATAGGTCAGCACCAGATTCGCGTCGCCCTTTTCGAGCGTCGTGGTGCCGCGCCGCAGCCGCTTGCCCTGCTTCGCCTTGCTGATCAGCCGATGGCGCTTATAGGCGTAGTTGTGCTTGATCTTGCCGGTCGCGGTGCGCCCGAAGCGCTTCTTCGCGCCGCTCTTGGTCTTCAGCTTGGGCATTTCGGGTCCTTCGACAGATGTTGCGGCGGCAAGGCATGCCCTTTGGCGCTATTAAAGCGCGGCCCGCCGCCTGTTGGAGGCGCGGGTTATACCGACCGGCCCCGGGAGATGCAAGCCGATGCGGCGCTCGAACCAGGGTTACGCCGAAGAGGCGCCCCGGCTGCTCCGGCAGTATGAAAGCTTCTCGTTCGAGGATGCGCACCGCGCGGTCTCGCATCTGTTTCCGCCGCCGCCGGCGCGGGTCCTCGATATCGGCGCCGGGACCGGACGCGACGCGGCCGGTTTCGCGGCGCTCGGGCACCGGGTCGTCGCGGTCGAGCCGACGGCGGCGCTGCGCGAGGGCGCGATGGCGCTGCATCCGTCGCCGCGGATCGAATGGCTCGACGATTTCCTGCCCGATCTCGACATCGTGCGCGCGCGCGGCGAAATCTTCGACCTCGTCATGCTGACCGCCGTGTGGATGCATCTCGACAAGCGGCAGCGGCGGCGGGCGATGCCCCGCGTCGCGGGACTGGCGCGGCGGGGCGGGACGGCGATGCTGTCGCTGCGCTACGGGCCGGTTCCGGCCGGCCGACGGATGTTCGCGATCCCGCCGGAGGAGACGGTCGAGCTCGCGGCGGAAAGCGGTCTGCGCCTGATTTTTAACCGGCCGGCGAAGCCGGTGCTGGACAATCCGGGCGTGAGCTGGGTGCGGCTCGCCTTCGCGCGGGAGTAGCCTGCGGCGATGGTCGGCAGCGACAGCTTCGCCGAATTCCTGCGAGAACAGCTCGAACCGCCTGGCCGCGTCACGATGCGGCGCATGTTCGGCAAGACAGGCGTCTTCGCGCGAAGCGTGGCCAGCTCATCGACCTCGGCTTCTGGCGCGCGGGAGCGGCTTTTCGACGACCCCGAGGCGGCGTACCGGGTCGCGCTGAAGCGGGGCCGCGGACCTACAAGACCGCGACCGCCTCGATCTCGATAAGCCATTCCGGCGCGGCGAGGGCGGTCACCGCGACGAGCGTGCTCGGCGGCGTCTTTTTGCCGAAAAATTCCTCGCGCACCGCCGCGAGGTCGGCGCGGTAGCGCATGTCGGTCAGGTAGGTGTTGATCTTGACGATATCGTTCATGGTGCCACCACCGGCCTCGACCTGGGCCTTCAGCGCGGCGAGGGCGGCCCGGGCCTGGGCCTTGAAGTCGCCCGGATGCGCGGCGCCGCCCTCGGCGGTATAGGCGACCTGCCCGGAGATATAGAGCAAGGTCTGGCCGCCGGTGATCTTGGCCGCCTGGGCATAGCCTGGCGGGTCGAACACGCCCGGCGCCGCGTAACGCTCGATCTTGGCCATCTGGGGGCTCCTCCTCTCGGTGTCGCCGCGAGCGCAGCGAAGCGATCTCGCAGGGCAGGAACTTCGATTCGCCGAGATTGCCGCGTCGCCGCGCTCCTCGCAATGACGGGGAGGGCCGGGCTATTTCGGCGAAATCACCATCGTCATCTGCCGCCCTTCCATGCGCGGCATCTGCTCGACCTTGGCGATCTCCCCGAGGTCGTCGCGCACGCGGATCAAGACGTTCATCCCCAGCTCCTGATGCGCCAGCTCGCGCCCGCGGAACCGCATGGTCACCTTGACCTTGTCGCCCTCCTCGATGAACTTGTTCATGCTGCGCATCTTGACGTCGTAGTCATGGTCGTCGATGCTCGGGCGCAGTTTGATCTCTTTGACTTCGATGACTTTCTGTTTCTTGCGCGCCTCGTTTTTCTTCTTCTGCGCTTCGTATTTGTATTTTCCGAAATCGAGAAGCTTGCAAACCGGCGGATCGGCGTTGGGCGCGATCTCAACGAGGTCGAGGCCGACATCCATCGCCATGGCGATGGCATCGTTACGCCCGACAATTCCCACCATCTCGCCGTCCTGATCGACGAGGCGCACACGCGCAACCCCGATTTCCTCGTTGATGCGGGGCCCGTCACGGGTGGGGGTGACGTTCATCGGTGGTCTGGGTATGTAAGGTCTCCTTTTGTCGGTGTGCTCAATTGGCGAGTAACACCACCATCACAATCATCGTGCGGTTGGGGCTGCCGCCTCTACTTTCAATCTATCAAGAGCATCGTCGAGCGCAAGTGCTTGTTGCTCGTTGCTGCCGAGCCGACGCAGGGAAACCGTGCGGTTTTCCGCTTCGCGCCGGCCGACGACCAGCATCAGCGGGATCTTCGCCAGACTATGTTCGCGCACCTTGTAGCCGATCTTGTCGCCGCCGGTATCGGCGACGACCCTGAGCCCGGCCGCCTCGCACTCGGCGGCGACGGTCTCGGCATATTCGGCGGCATCCTCGGCGATCGAGGCGACGACGGCCTGCACCGGCGCCAGCCACAGCGGGAAGCGGCCCGCGTAATGCTCGATCAGGATGCCGATAAACCGCTCCATCGAGCCGAGGATCGCGCGGTGCAGCATCACCGGGGTGTGCCGCGCCCCGTCCTCGCCGACATAGGAGGCGCCGAGGCGGCCGGGCATGCTGTAGTCGAGCTGGAGCGTGCCGCATTGCCAGTCGCGGCCGAGCGCGTCGCGGAGGTGGAATTCGAGCTTCGGGCCGTAGAAGGCGCCCTCGCCGGGAGCCAGCGTGTAGCTGAGGCCCGCCGCCTCGACGGCATCCCTGAGGCTTTTCTCGGCGTGGTCCCAGGTCTCGTCGCTGCCGATGCGCGGGGTCGGCCGGTCGGCGAATTTGATCGCCACGTCCTCGAACCCGAAATCCTTGTAGATCGACAGCAGGAGCCGGCAGAACGCGATCGACTCCGATGTGATCTGGTCCTCGGTGCAGAAGATGTGCGCATCGTCCTGGGTAAAGCCGCGCACCCGCATGATGCCATGCAGCGCGCCCGACGGCTCGTTGCGGTGGCAGGAGCCGAACTCGGCGAGGCGCAGCGGCAGCTCGCGGTAGCTCCTCAGGCGGTTGCGGAAAATCAGCACGTGTCCGGGGCAGTTCATCGGCTTGACCGCAAGGGTCTTCTCGTCGCGGCTCTCGGCGATAAACATGTTTTCGCGGAAATTGTCCCAATGCCCGGTCGCCTCCCACAATGAGCGGTCGAGGAGCTGCGGGCCTTTGACCTCGCGGTAGCCGGCGGCGTCGAGCCGGCCGCGCATATAGGTTTCGATCGTGCGGAACAGCTTCCACCCGTTCGGGTGCCAGAAAATGCTGCCGACCGCCTCTTCCTGCAGGTGGAACAGGTCGAGCTCGCGGCCGAGCCGGCGATGGTCGCGGCGCTCGGCCTCCTCGAGGCGGAACAGGTACTGGTCGAGGTCCTTCTGGGTGGCCCAGGCGGTGCCGTGGATGCGCTGGAGCTGGGCATTTCTGGCGTCGCCGCGCCAATAGGCCCCGGCCACGCTCATCAGCTTGAAGGCCTGGCCGAGCTGCCCGGTCGAGGCCAGATGCGGGCCGGCGCAGAGATCGACGAAATCGCCCTGGCGGTAGAGGCTGATCTCCTCCGTCGCCGGGATTTCCTTAATCCATTCGGCCTTGTAGCGCTCGCCGATTCCGGCGAAGAAGGCGGCGGCCTTGTCGCGCTCCCACACCTCGCGGGTGATCTTCTCGTCGCGCTCGACGATCTCGCGCATGCGCGCCTCGATCGCGGTGAGGTCTTCCGGCGTGAACGGGGTATCGCGGGCGAAATCGTAGTAGAAGCCGTTCTCGGTCGCCGGGCCGAAGGTAACCTGGGTCTCGGGATAGAGCTCCTTGACCGCCTCGGCCATCACATGGGCGGCGTCGTGACGGATGATCTCCAGCGCCTCGTCCTGGGCGCGGGTGACGATCGCGACCTTGGCGTCGCGGTCGATCACCGTGGCGAGGTCGCGCGGCTTGCCGTCGAGCTTGAGCGCCAGCGCGGCCTTGGCGAGGCCGGGCCCGATCGCGGCGGCGAGCTCGGCGCCGCTCACCGGTCCGGGAAACTCGCGCCGGCTGCCATCCGGCAGGGTTACCGTAACGGGATTACTCATCGCGCCCATGCTCCGTCACTGTCGCGGGCTCGGACGGGGGCGGGACGACCACGAAAAAACCCCGTCCGTCGCCGGCGGGGTCGTTCGGTTAGAGCCTTGCTGGTGGATCAGCGTAGACGGCCTCCGAGCACCCCGCCGAGCGGCGTGGCGGTAGTGGTCGTCGCGGTGGCCCAGCCGGCTGTGCTCATACGTTCGAATATCGCGAATGCCCCCGCTCACGTCAAGGTCGCCGCCACCGCCTCGACCGACAGATCGGCGAGGTTTTCGACCCTGAGGATCGCGATGTCGCGGCCGCGCGGGGCCGTCAGTTCGGGGTCCGAGGCGGCGGAGTAGAGCACCGTCGCCGGGGCGCCGCCGGCGACCGCGAGATGCATCGGCCCGGTATCGTTGCCGATCGCTCGCCGCGCGGCGCGGCCGAGCGCGGCGATGTCGCCATAGCCGGTCTGGCCGGTGAGGTCGCGGGTTCCGGGGGCGGCCCCGGCGATAATCTTGCCGAGCCCTCGCTCGTCGGGTCCGCCGATCACCACCGGCGTCATCCCGGCCTCGACGATTCTCGCGGCGAGCGCGGCGTAATGCTGCGCCGGCCAGCGCTTCGCCGGCCGGTGCGCGGCGCCGCCGGGGATCAGCAGCACATAATCGGGCGGCAGCGCGAAGCGGGCGATGTCGGCCTTTGCCCAGGAGAGGTCGGGAAGCGGCACCGGGCCGGAGATGCCGGCCATGCGGAGCTGGTCGTCCTGGCGGTCGAGCGTATGCATCCGGTCCCGGCCGGGGTTGGCGTGCGGGTGCGAGGCGCCGGCGGCGATGCCCGACCATTCCGGCCGATTTCCCTCGCGCATCAGCCGCCTATAGAGGCTGCTGCGCAACCGGGTCTGGAAATCGTAGACCCGGTCGAAACGGCCGGCGCGCAGCCGTCGGCGCAGCCGCAGGATGCCGAGGGGATTGCTCCATCCCGGCCGCTCGTCGACCCACACCGCGTCGAAATAGGGCGCCTGCCGCGCCAGCTCGGCATAGGGCGCCGTCGTCAGGAAGGTGATCGCCGCGCCTCGGTGATGCGCGCGCACGGCCGCCGCCGCCCCCATCGCCTGCACGATGTCGCCGAGAGCGCTGAGCTTGATGACGAGTATCCGTTCGGCGGGCACGGTTAGGGAAGCGCGGCGGGCGTCACGTCGGTATGGAGGAAGTCATTGCCCTTGTACAACAAGGGCTCGCCCAGACTCCGGGACAGCGCATAAGCAAAGCAATCCCCCAGGTTCAGCCCTGCCGGATGGGCGCTGCCGCGCCCGAAATCGCGATAGGCCGCCCGAGCGATCCGCGCCTGCGCGTCGTCAATAGCGGCAATCGAGATGCCCGCGGTTTCGATGAATTGATCGAAGCGGCGACTGACGACGGGGTCCCGCGCACGATCCATGACGATGGCGGCCTCAAGGTAGTTCACGGGCGAGATCGAGCTTTGACCCGCGGCGGCAATCGCGGCCGCGAAGCCGGGGGCTTCCGGTTCGTCGAGAAGAATGGCCAGCACGGCGGAGGCGTCGACGATCATCGCGGGAGGCCATCCTCGCCGTAGAGCAGGTCGCCGTGATCGGCCGAGCTGTGGCCGGGACCGAGCCGTTTCGCGCAATCCCGGCCGATTTCCAGCAGGCGCGCGGCGAGATCGCCTTTATGTTCCCGGCGGATGCGTTCGAGGCGCTCGCGGACGGCAACCGTTATCGCCCCGGTCATCGTTTCGCCGGTGAGCTCGGACAGCTCCTCGACGAGGCGGCAGGCTTCCCGGTTTTTGATGTTGAGGCTCATCCGGTCTACCCTTTATGCGGAGTAGGGTAGATTTAGTACATTCACGCCGAGATCGCCAGCGGCTCCCCGTGCCACACCGGGGCCTTGCTCGCGGCGGGGAACAGCAACTCCTCGTAGACATCGATCGTGCGGGCGCACATCGCGTCGCGGGTGAAGTTGGCGGCGATGTGGGCGACGGCGCGACGGCCCAGCGCGTCGCGCTCGGCGGCGGTGAGGTCGAGCGCGTCGCCGATCGCGGCGGCGAGCGCGGGCGGGTCGCGCGGGGAGACCAGCCAGCCGGTCGAGCCCGGAACGATCGTCTCGCGGGCGCCGCCGTGGTCGGTGGCGACGATCGGCCGGCCCATCGCCTGCGCCTCGACGAGGATGCGGCCGAACCCTTCCGGATCGGTCGAGGCGGAGACGACGACATCGGCGAGCACATAGGCCGCCGGCATGTCGCGGCAGTTCTCGACAATGCGGAAATGGCCCAACAGACCGCGCTTTTCGATCGCCGTTTCGAGCTCCTTGCGGAATCCCTTGCGCTGCTCCGCGCCGACGAGGACGCAGCAGATGTCGCGGCGCTCGAGCCGGGCGATCGCGTCGATAAAGTCGAGCCCGCCTTTCCACCGCGTCAGCCGTCCTGGCAGCATCACCACCGCGTCGCCGTCCGGCACGCGCCACTGCGTCGCCAGCGCGACGACGCGATCGCCGCCGACGCGGTTGAGGTCGAAGGTGCCGAGATCGACGCCGCGCGGGATCGTGCGCAGCCGCGTCGGGCCGACGCCGTAATTCTGGGCCACGTGATCGGCGACGAATTGGGAGATCGCGATAACCCGCTCGCCGCGCGCCATCACCGAGTTGTAGCGGTGCTTGAGCGGCACGCCGGCGCCGTAGGCGTTGTGGAAGGTGGTGACGAAATGGCGCTTGGTCGCCTTTGCCGCCATCCAGGCGCTCCACGCCGGGGCGCGGCTGCGGGCATGGACGATGTCGACCCGGTGCTCGCGGATCGCCTCGGCGAGCGCGCGGGCGTTGCGGCGGATGCCGAGCGGGTTTTTGGTGGCGAGCGGCAGGGTGACGTGCGTCGCGCCGGTTCGCGCCAGCTCGCGCTCCATCGGCCCGCCGGCGGAGGCGACGATTGCGGTCCAGCCGGCATCGACCAGCGCGCGCGCCAGATCGATCGTGCCGCGCTCGACCCCGCCCGAAACCAGCGCGGGGATCACCTGCAGCACGCAAGGCGGCCGCCCTTCTGCCGGCGCCGCCGGGATGATAATGTCGTTCGCCATATGCCCGTCGCCGAAATTCCCCGGATTCTATCACGCCCGGACGGGGCGACAATCGCCTACCGGGCGCTTCCCGGCGCCAACCCCGGCATCGTCTTCCTCAGCGGCTTCCGCTCCGACATGACCGGGACCAAGGCTTTGTTTCTCGACGATTATTGCCGGCGGCGCGGGCGCGCCTATGTGCGCTTCGACTATTTCGGACACGGTCGGTCGAGCGGCGATTTCGCCGATGGCACGATCGGACGCTGGGCCGATGACGCGGTCGCGGTCATCGATTCGCTGACCGCCGGGCCGCAAATCCTGGTCGGGTCGAGCATGGGCGGGTGGATCATGCTGTTGGCGGCGCGGGCGCGGCCGGAGCGGGTTCGGGCCCTCGTCGGCATCGCCGCCGCGCCGGATTTCACCGAGGATTCGCTGTGGCCGCGGCTCAACGCGGGGCAGCGCGCGGAAATCACGCGCGCCGGCCGGGTCGTGCTGCCATCGGAATACGACTCGGCCGGGTATCTTTACACGCTGGCGCTGGTCGAGGACGGGCGGCGGAACCTCGTGCTGCGCTCGCCGCTGCCCTTTGCCGGGAAGGTGCGGCTGCTGCACGGGATGCGCGACCAATCGGTGCCGTGGCAGCGCAGCCTCGCGATCGCCGAGCATATCGGCGCCGACGACGTGGCCGTGACGCTGGTCAAGGATGGCGACCACCGCCTGTCGCGCGACGAGGATCTGGCGCGGCTGGCGCGGGTTCTCGACGCGCTTTAGACCTCGAAGGTCTCGATCACCATCGGCTCGGCGCGGGAGGCGGCATCCCATTCCCGCATCGCCGGCAGTGCCGTCACCGCGTCGCAATAGGCGCTTTCGGCGGCGCCGAGCGGCACGCAATAGCTGCGGAACCGGCTGACGACCGGCGCGTACATCGCGTCGGCGATCGTGAACCGCCCGAACAGCAGATCGCCGCCGGCGCCGAAGCGGGCGCGGCAGTCGCGCCAGATCGCGCAGACTCGGCCGATATCGGCGGCGACCTCGGGCGGCAGGTCGCGGGGCGAGGGGGGCCGGCGGATGTTCATCTGCAGGTGCCGGCGCAGCGGCAGAAAGCCGTTATGCATCTCGGTCGCGACCGACCGGGCAGCGGCACGCGCAGCCGTGTCGGCCGGCCAAAGCCGGGCCTCGGGAAAGGTCTCTGCGAGGTATTCGCAGATCGCCAGGCTCTCCCACACCGTCACCGCGCCGTGATGCAGCACCGGCACCTTGCCGGCGCCGGAATGGCCGAGGATCGCCTCCTTGCTGCCCGGCCCGTAGAGCGGGATCAGCACCTCGTCGAAGGCGATCCCACCGGCCCTCGCCGCCAGCCAGGGGCGCAGCGACCACGACGAATAATTCTTGTTGCCGATGATGATGGTCAGCCCCGCCATCCGCCTTCCGCCTCCCGCCGGTGAGGGGCTACTGTGAGGGCAATCGGCTGCGAGGAAAAGCGATGCGGTTCTCACTGATCGACGATGCCGGCGGCGCGGTCCCGCTGACGCCCGTGACCAAGGATGCGCTGCCCGGCTGGCGCGAGACGGCGCCGGCGCATGAGCGCGACTGGGCCGGCGCGATCGGCTTCGCCGCGGAGCCCGGCAAGGTCGCGCTGCTGCCGGGCAAGGATGGCGGGCTCGGCCGGGTGCTGGTCGGCGCCGGCGGCAGCGAGGCGGCGATGTGGACGCTGGCCGGGCTGTCCGAGATGCTGCCCGAGGGAAATTACCGGCTCGACGCGCTGCCCGCCGGCGCCGAGGCGAGCCGTCTCGCGCTGGGATGGGCGCTCGGCACCTATGCCTTTACCCGCTACCGCGAGACAAAG
The DNA here is from genome assembly GCA_036273175.1 of Allostellaceae bacterium. Lineage (GTDB taxonomy): Bacteria > Pseudomonadota > Alphaproteobacteria > ATCC43930 > CGMCC-115725 > DATARH01. The sequence goes on along the minus strand of DASUIE010000155.1, from coordinate 801 downwards.
AAGGCCGGCGGGGCGCGGCTGGCGTGGCCGAAAGACGCCGATCGCGGGCTCGTCGGCCGGCTCGCCGGCGCGGTGTTTCTCGCCCGCGACCTGATCACGACCCCGGCTTCCGACATGGGGCCGGAGGAGCTGGCGGGGGCGGCGGTCGCGGCTGCCGAGGCGGCCGGCGCGCAATGCCGGGTCGTCGTCGGCGATGAGCTCCTGCGCGAGAACTATCCGACCATCCATGCGGTCGGGCGCGCCAGCACCCGCGCGCCGCGGCTGGTCGATATCGTCTGGGGCGATCCGGCCGCGCCGAAGGTGACGCTGGTCGGCAAGGGCGTGTGCTTCGATTCGGGCGGGCTCGACCTCAAGGCGGCTTCGGGCATGCTCAACATGAAGAAGGACATGGCCGGCGCGGCGATCGTGCTCGGCCTCGGCCAGGCGATCATGGCGGCGGGGCTGAAGGTGCGGCTGCGGGTGCTGATGCCCTGCGTCGAGAACGCCGTCTCCGGCAATGCCTTCCGGCCGCGCGACGTGATCCGCACGCGCAAGGGCCTGACCGTCGAGATCGGCAACACCGACGCGGAGGGGCGGCTGATCCTGTGCGACGGGCTGGCCGAGGCGGCGAGCGAGAACCCGGCGATGATCGTCGACGTCGCGACGCTGACCGGCGCGGCCCGGGTCGCGCTCGGCCCCGAGCTGCCGGCGCTGTTCTGCAACGACGACGCGCTCGCCGCGGGCCTGCTCGCCAGCGGCACGGCGGAAGACGACCCGATGTGGCGGATGCCGCTGTGGAAGCCCTATCGCAGCAACCTCGAC
>DASUIE010000154.1:0-62947 GCA_036273175.1 Allostellaceae bacterium | reverse complement strand
ACGTGGCCTGGCGCCAGCACCAGCTGAGCGAGCGCAAGGCGCTTTCGGCCCGCTATTTCGGCGCTGTCTCGATGATCGGCGCCAACAAGGACGCCGATGCCGCCAAACTTTTCGCCGATCTGGCGACGACTGGCGGCGGCTATGCCATGCTCGCCCGCTTCGAGCAGGCGGCGCTGCTCGCCGAAACCGGCGACAAGGCCGGCGCCATCGCGATCTACGATTCGATCGCGACCTCGAACGTCGACAGCGAATTCCGCCATCTCGCGGTGCTGCTCTCGGTCATGCGCGGGCTCCCCGATACCGACGCAAAGGCAGTGGCGGCGCGCCTTGGCCCGCTGACGCAGAGCGGCAACCCGTGGCGCCCGACGGCGCTCGAGCTCATCGCCGCCGCCGACCTCAAGGCCGGGGACAAGCCCGCCGCGCTGAAAGCCTACAAGGAGCTCGCCGACGATCTTGCCGCGCCCGAAGGGTTGCGGTCCCGCGCCGCGGAAATGGCCGCCGCGCTCGCTCAATAGACAATTTGCCCATGAACCGACGTGAATTCGGCGCTTTGCTGCTGGCATCCACGGCCGCGGGTTGCGGCCTGTTCGGCGGCGACAAGAAGACTCCGCTGCCGGGCGAACGCATCTCCGTGCTCGGCCTCGACCGCCGCGTGGCGCCCGACCCGGCGCTCGCCAATCTCGGGGTGACGCTGCCGCGGCCGGTCGTCAACCCGGACTGGCCCGAGCCCGGCGGATACCCCAATCACGCCATGTATCATCTCGGGTTGCCGCCCTCGCTGACGCGGGCCTGGGAGACCAGCGTCGGCGATGGCAGCTCTCGCTATCGCAAGGTCATGTCGCAGCCGATCATCGTTCGCGACACGGTGTTCGCGATGGATGGCGGAACGCAGCTCAGCGCGGTCGCGGCCGGCAACGGCAGCAGCATCTGGCAGGTCGAGCTGAAGCCGGAAGGGATGAAAGGCAACGCCTTCGGCGGCGGCCCGGCCTTCTGGAAGGATCGGCTCTATGTCGCGACCGGCTATGCCGAGGTGCTGGCGCTCGATCCCGCCAACGGCAACGTGATCTGGCGCAAGCCTGTCGATGCGCCCGTCCACGCCGCGCCGACTGTCGCCGACGGCCGGATATACGCCGTCACCGTCGAGAACGAGCTGATCGTGCTCGCCACCGAAGACGGCCGGCGCCTGTGGACCCATAACGGCATCCCGGAGACCGCGGGCCTGCTCGGCGGCGCCAGCCCGGCGGTCGAGGGCGAGATCGTCGTCGTCGCCTACAATTCCGGCGAGCTGTTCGCGCTGCGGGTCGAGAACGGGCGCGTGCTGTGGTCGGAAAACCTGGCGGCGGCGCGTAACGTCGACCCCGTTTCCGGTCTCGCCGATATTCGGGGCCGCCCTGTCATCGACCGCGACCGGGTCTTCGCGATCAGCCATAGCGGCCGCATGGCGGCGATCGACCTGCGCCGCGGCGACCGGGTGTGGGAGCGGGAGATCGCCAGCAGCCATGGCCCCTGGGTCGCGGGCGACTTCATCTACGTCCTCGCCAACGACAGCGAGCTGGCCTGCTTGACGCGGAACGAAGGCAAGGTTCGCTGGGCGCAACAGCTGCCGCGCTACGACAACCCGGAAAAGCGTGAGGATCCGATCCTGTGGGCCGGTCCCGTCCTCGGCGGCGACCGTGTCATCGCCCTGTCGAGCACCGGCGACGGCGTCTCGGTGTCGCCCTACACCGGCGAGCCGACCGGGCGGATCACGATGTCGGCGGGCGGCTATCTTGGCCCGGTCATCGCCGGCAACACCCTTTATTTGCTGACAGACGACGCCAACCTATCCGCGTATCGCTGAACGCGCGGCGGCGCCATGCCTCTCTCGATCGTCATCATCGGCCGGCCGAATGTCGGCAAGTCGACCTTGTTCAACCGGCTCGTCGGACGACGGCTCGCGCTGGTCGACGATCTGCCCGGCGTGACCCGCGACCGCCGGGAAGGCGAGGGGCACCTCGCCGGTCTCGGCTTTCGCATCGTCGACACGGCCGGGCTCGAGGAAGAGGCGCCGCAGACCCTCGCCGGCCGAATGCGCGCGCAGACGGAGCGTGCCCTCGCCGACGCCGATCTGGCGTTCCTGGTCTTCGACGCCCGCGTCGGCGTGACGGAAGCCGACCGCCATTTCGCCCGCTGGCTCCACAAGAGCGGGAAGCCGGTTGTCCTCCTCGCCAATAAGGCCGAAAGCGCGGCCGCGCTCGCCGATCTGGGCGAGGCCTATCGGCTTGGCTTTGGCGAACCGGTGCCGATCTCGGCGCAGCATGGCGAAGGGCTGGCGGAGCTTTACGAGCGGCTCGCCCCGTTTGCCGCCGAAAGCACAGAGACCGAGCCGGAACCCGAACCGGACGATTTGCCGCCCAAGGCCTTGCAGCTCGCGATCGTCGGCCGCCCGAATGTCGGAAAATCGACGCTGGTCAACCGCCTGCTCGGAGAGGACCGCCTGCTGACCGGACCCGAGCCGGGCATCACCCGCGATTCGATCGCCGTCGAATGGCGCTGGCGCGATCGCGATATCCGGCTTGTGGATACCGCCGGGATGCGGCGCCGGCCGCGCATCGAGGAGCAGCTCGAACGGCTTGCCGTCGCCGACTCGCTGCGCGCGATCCGCTTCGCCGGGACGGTTATCGTCGTGCTCGACGCGCTGCAGCCTTTCGAGCGGCAGGATTTGACGATCGCGAACCTGGCCGCGGAAGAGGGGCGAGCCATCGTCCTGGCCGCCAACAAATGGGATGCGGTGGAGGACCGGAACGCCGCGACCGGTCGCCTCCGCGACCGCATGGCGGCGTCGCTGCCGCAGCTCGACGGGATCGCGCTGGTGCCGGTGAGCGGCCTCACCGGATACGGGCTCGACTCGCTGATGGAAGCAGCCTGCGCCGCCGACGCGGTTTGGAACAAGCGTGTCCCGACCCCGACGCTCAACCGCTGGCTCGCCGCTATCCAGGAGCACCACCCGCCGCCGGTCGTCGGTGCGCGCCGGCTGCGGCTGCGCTACATCACCCAGGTCAACATCCGGCCGCCGACCTTCGCGCTGTTTGCGTCGAAGCCGGGCGAGCTGCCGGAATCCTACCGGCGCTATCTGGTCAATGCCTTGCGCAAGGATTTTTCCCTGCCCGGCACGCCGATCCGGATGATGCTGCGCAAGGGCGACAATCCGTACGCCCGAGCCCGATCCTAGGTGGCCCGCGACTGGGTGTCGTTCAGGTCGCCGGCGTTGACGATCTCGCCGTTGCGGTCCCATTCGGGAAGGGCAAGCCGGACAAAGGCTTCGACGACCGTTTCCGGTTCGGGCAGGGTCTTCGGGTCCTCGCCGGGGAAGACGCGGGCGCGGAGCTGGGTACGGACGACGCCGGGGCTCAGCAGGTTGGCCCGCACCCGCGTCGTCGCGACTTCGGCGGCGTAGACCCGGACGAGCGCATCGAGCGCGGCCTTGCTGACCGCATAGGAGCCCCAATAGGCGCGCGGCGCGCGGGCGATGCCGCTGGTGACGAAGATCGCCCGCCCATGCTCGGCGGCGCGGAGCAGCGGGTCCATCGCCCGGATCAGCCGCCAGTTGACCGTCAGGTTGAGCGCGATGACCCCTTCCCATTCGGACGGCGCGATATGGCCGAGCGGCGAAAAGGTGCCGAATTCGGCGGCGTTGCCGACGAGTATGTCGAGCCGGCCGTAGCGTTCGTAAAGCGCCGCTGCCAGCTCGTCGATCTTGACGAATTCGCGCAGGTCGAGCGGCACCAGCGTCGCCTCGCCGCCGGCCGCGCGCACCTTGTCGTCAATCTCTTCGAGGCCGCCGACCGTGCGCCCGACCAGCACGACATGGGCACCTTCGGCGGCAAAGCGCTCGGCCACCGCGGCGCCGATCCCGCGGGAGGCGCCGGTTATGAGCGCGACCCTGCCCCGAAGGCGCTCCGCCATTACTTGGCGGGGGCCCGCCGCGCGATCACCGCCAGCGCGATGATGCTCAAGAGCGCGGTGAACATCAGGTAGTAGGCCGGCGATAGCGGGTCGCCGGTCTTGGCGATCAGCCAGGTCGCGACAAACGGGGCGAAGCCGCCGAAGATCGTTACCGAGATGCTGTAGCTGAAGGCGACCCCGACCGCGCGGGTCTCGACCGGGAATTGCTCGGAAAGGAGCGACGGCAGCACGCCGCTATATCCGGCCTTGACCAGGTTGAGCCATCCGACCGCGAAGATCGCCGACGCCAACGACGGGTATTGCAGCATCAGCCAGAACACCGGGTATGACGTCACGAGAAACAGGATGCCCATCGCCAGCATGATGCGCGGGCGTGGGGTCCGGTCGGACCATGCTCCGGCGAGCGGCGAGAAGACAGCGAGGATCACGCCGCCAACCAGCGTCGCGATAAATCCGGTCGAAGCCGACAGGTGGAGCTGCTTGATGCCATAGGTCGGGATGTACAGCAGCAGATAGTACGAGGCGTTCGAGATGATCGAAGAGCCGAGCGCCAGCAGCACGGGAACCGGATAGTTGCGCAGCAATTCGGCTATGGGCGCCTTTTTCGGCCGGGCATCGAGGAATTCCGGCGTCTCCTCCATCTTCGAGCGGATGTAGAGCCCGGCCGGCCCGACCAGCAGCCCGAACGCATAGGGGACGCGCCAGCCCCAGCTGACGAGCTGGTCATGCGTCAGCGTCGTCGTCAGGGCCACGCCGAACAGCGCGACGATGACCGAGATGATGCCGGTGCTGGCCCATTGCCAGCTCGCGGCATAGCCCTTGCGGTCGGAGCCGTGCTCCACGAGAAACGCGACGGCGCTGCCGAACTCGCCGCCCACCGAAAAGCCTTGCAGGAGCCGTGCGCCGGTGATGATTACCGGAGCGGCGATGCCGATGGTCGCGAAACCCGGCGTCACCACCATCAGGATCGTGCCGATCATCATCAGCCCGATCGACAGCGTCAGCCCCGCCTTGCGTCCGTTTCGGTCGGTATAGCCGCCGATCAGCGCCGCGCCGAGCGGGCGCACCACGTAGGACAGCCCAAACGCGGCGAAAGTGATCAGCAGCGATACGGTGGGGTTGCCGACCGGAAAGAAGACCTGGGCGATCGTGACCGCGAAATAGCCGTAAACCAGGAAGTCGAACCATTCGAGCACGTTGCCGATCGTCGCGGCGACCAGGACCCGCCGCAACGATGCGCGCTTTTCGTAACCGCCGGCTATTGCCGCATCAACCGCCATAATGTCCTCCCAGGCGTCTTTTCTGGGAGGATTAGAGCACGGCTCAGGCGGTCTCTGCCAGCAGAGACAATTGCACGGAAACCTTGCCGTCTTCGGCGTCGATCAGCGGGATCGGATAGTCGCCGGTGAAGCAGGCATCGCAGAAGCGCGGTCCCGAGGCCGCACGGCGGCCTTCGCCCATCGCGCGATAGAGGCCGTCGATCGAGACGAAGGCGAGGCTGTCGGCGCCGATGAACCTGGCCATCGCGTCGACATCGTAGCGCGAGGCAAGGAGCTGGTCGCGCTCGGGCGTGGCGATGCCGTAGAAGCAGGAATGGACGGTCGGCGGGCTTGAGATGCGCATATGCACCTCGGTCGCGCCGGCGCGTCGGACCATGTCGACGATCTTGGTGGAGGTGGTCCCGCGCACGATCGAATCGTCGACGAGGATGACGCGCTTGCCCTGGAGATCGCTGCGGTTCGCATTGTGCTTGAGGCGAACGCCGAGATGGCGGATCTGGTCGGTCGGCTCGATAAAGGTGCGGCCGACATAGTGGTTGCGGATGATCCCCAGCTCGAACGGCAGCCCTGATTCGTTCGCATATCCCAGCGCCGCCGGCACCCCCGAATCCGGCACCGGCACGACGATGTCGGCATCGACCGGCGACTCGCGCGCCAGCTCGCGCCCGATCTGCTTGCGCGCCTCGTAGACGCTCCTGCCCTCCATGACGCTGTCCGGGCGGGCGAAGTAAATGTATTCGAACACGCAAAAGCGCTTCGATGCATGCTCGAACGGCTTGAGGCTGCGCAGCCCGCCCGCGCCGATGATGACGATTTCGCCCGGTTCCACGTCGCGGACGAACTCGGCGCCGATGATGTCGAGCGCGCAGGTCTCCGACGACAGGATCCACGTCTCGCCGAGCTTGCCGATCACCAGCGGCCGCACGCCGAGCGGGTCGCGCACGCCGAGCAGCGCCTCCTGCGACAGCGCGACGAGGGAGTAGGCGCCTTCGACCTGGCGCAGCGCGTCGGTCAGCCGGTCGACGACGGTTTCCTTGAGGCTCGTCGCGATCAGGTGAACGATCACCTCGGTATCGCTGGTCGAGTGGAAAAGGCTGCCGCGCCGCACCAGGTTGCGGCGAAGCTGGTAGGCGTTGGTCAGGTTGCCGTTATGGCACAGCGCCAGCCCGCCGAACTCGAAATCGGCGAAGAAGGGCTGGATGTTGCGGGTTACCACCTCGCCGGTGGTGGCATAGCGGACATGGCCGATTGCGGCATGGCCGCGCAGCCGCTCGATGACCTCCTTCGAGCTGAAATTGTCGGCGACGAGGCCCGGGCCGCGCTGCGGATTGAATTGCGTCCCGTCATACGAGACGATCCCCGCCGCCTCCTGCCCGCGATGCTGCAGGGCGTGCAGCCCAAGGGCGGTCAGCGCCGCCGCGTCGGGGTGCCCGAAGACCCCGAAGACGCCGCACTCGTCGTGAAAATGATCCGAATCGGCGTGGCCGGTCGTTACCATCCGCGATCCTTGAGGCCTGGGTCCGACTGCACCTGATATGGGCAGGCCGAGCCCGTAATGTCAGTGTAACACAGTCCCGCCTGGGTCAACGCTGCGTCCCGATAAGGCGGTCGAGCCCGCGCCGGTCGTCGGGCTTGTAGGTTGGCGCCGTCTCGGCGGCAGGGGCGGGCGCGGGCATCGGGGTCGGGTGCGTCAGGGCACGTCGCGCGCGCTCGGCCTCGATCGCCGGGCTGACCGCCCGGATCGTCTCCTCGGCGGCGGCCGCGCTCTTGCTCCTCAGCGATTCCGGCAGGACCGAGCGCAGCATCTCCGCGCCCTGCTGCAGATAAGGCGCGCTCTTCGCGTCGCGAATCCAGGACGGGCGGTCGTTCGGCGTCAGGCTGACATCGAGCAGCAGATAGGCGAGCGACACGATAAAGGCGCCGCGCACCAGGCCGAAGATGAAGCCGAGCGTGCGGTCGATCGGCGAGAGCGCGCTCGATCGCACCGAGCGCGCGACGATCCCGGTCAGGATCGTCATGACGATCAGGCAGCCGATGAACAGCCCGAACCCGGCGATAAGCTGCGACAGAAGCGGGTTGTGCACCATCGGGTCGATAATCGCGCGGACGCTGTTGAACGCGTAGATCGTCACCGCGCCGGCGGTCACCCACGCGACGATCGACAGCGCCTCGCGGACAAAGCCGCGGGCAAAGGCGAAGACCGCCGAGAGCGCAATGACCGCGATAACCCCGATATCGAGTGGATTCATTCGGCGACCGCGACTTGCCGCCGCCGGCGCGGCGCGAGCCGAGCGACGAGCTCGCTCAAATGCCCGATCGGTTTGGTCCTAAGGCCCTCGCTGTTACGTCCGCGCCGTTGCGGGGTCCACGCCTCCGAGAAGCCGAGCTTGGCCGCCTCTTTAAGTCGCGCGTCCGCATGCGAGACGGGCCGCACCCGGCCCGATAGCCCGATCTCCCCGAAAACGACCGTATCGGCCGGCATCGGGGTCTCGGTGAGCGCCGAGACCAGCGCCGCGGCAACGGCCAGGTCGGCCGCCGGTTCGACGATGCGCAGCCCTCCGGCGATGTTGAGGTAGATGTCGTTGGCCCCGACCGAGAGGCCGCAGCGGGCGTCGAGCACGGCCGTTACCATCGCCAGCCGCGTCGCGTCCCAGCCGACGACCGCGCGGCGCGGCGTTCCCAGCACCGACGGCGCGACCAGCGCCTGCACCTCGACAAGCACCGGCCGCGTGCCCTCGATGCCGGCGAAAACCGCCGACCCGGCGACAACGCCTCCGTCTTCGCCATCGTCGCCGTTGCGGTCGGCAAGGAACAGGGCAGACGGGTTCGGCACCTCGGCGAGGCCGCGGTCGCCCATCTCGAAGACGCCGATCTCGTCGGTGGCGCCAAACCGGTTCTTGACCGCGCGCAGGATGCGGAACTGGTGGCCGCGCTCGCCCTCGAAGTAGAGCACCGTGTCGACCATATGCTCGAGCACGCGCGGGCCGGCGATCAGGCCCTCCTTGGTCACGTGGCCGACCAGCACGAGCACAAAGCCGCGCCGCTTGGCCAGCGCGATAAGCTCCTGCGCCGCGCCGCGCACCTGGCTGACGGTTCCGGGCGCGCTGTCGAGCGTGTCGAGGTACATCGTCTGGATCGAGTCGATCACGACGAAATGCGGCGGCCGCGCGCCGTCGAGAGAGGCGGCGATATCGCGCACGCTGCTGGCGGTCGCGAGCTGCACCGGGCTGGCGGCGACGCCGAGCCGCTCGGCCCGCAAGCGAATCTGGTCGACCGCCTCCTCGCCGGTGATGTAGGCGGTTGGCGCGCCGGGGGCCGCCAGCGCCGCGGCAACCTGCAGCAGCAGCGTCGACTTGCCGATGCCCGGATCGCCCCCGACCAGGATGGCCGAACCGGCCACCAGTCCCCCGCCGCAGACGCGGTCGAACTCGGCGATGCCGGAACGCCGCCGCGCCGGGCCGCTGCTGTCGCCTTTCAGCGCGACGAATTCGAGCGCGTGCCCTTTGCCGCCGCCCAGGCCCTTCGGCGGACCGGAGCGCGGCGCCTCCTCGGCCAGGCTGTTCCAGGCGCCGCAAGCTTCGCACCGTCCGGTCCATTTCGGGTAGGCCGCCCCGCATTGCTGACAGGCATAGCGCGGGGCGCCCTTCATGCGGCACGGACCTCCATCTGGATCGGCCCTTCGGCGCGGCCATGCACGAACTGGTCGACAAAGGCGTTGTCGGTCCCGTCGATCTCGGCGGCCGGGCCGTGCCAGACGATGCGGCCCTTGTGCAGCATCGCGATGCTGTCGGCGATCTTGCGGGCGCTGACCATGTCGTGGGTGATCGATACCGCCGTGGCCCCGACCTCGCGCACGCATTTGACGATCAGGTCGTTGATCACATCGGCCATGATCGGGTCGAGCCCGGTCGTCGGCTCGTCGAAGAAGATGATTTCGGGCTGGGCGGCGATCGCGCGGGCCAGAGCGACCCGCTTCTGCATGCCGCCCGAAAGCTCGGCCGGGCGCAGCTGACCGACCTCGGCGCCAAGCCCGACCGCCGCCAGTTTCTCGAAGGCGATCTCGCGCGCCTTGCCTCGCTCCATGCCGCGACCTTGGATCAGGCTGAAGGCGACATTCTCCCATACGCGCAGCGAGTCGAACAGCGCGCCGCCCTGGAACAGCATGCCGAACTTGCGCATCAGCGCCTCGCGCTGGGACCGTCCGATGCCGACGGTCTCCATTCCGTCGATGCGGATCGATCCCGAGTCGGGCTGGAGCAGGCCGAGGATGCATTTGACCAGCACCGATTTTCCGGTCCCCGAGCCGCCGATAACGACGAGGCTCTCCCCGGCGGCGCACTCGATGTCGACGCCTTCGAGCACGCGCTTTTCGCCAAACGCCTTGAACAGGCCGCGCACCGCGATCTTGGGTGGCGGGCCGCTCATTTCCCGAACAATGCAGCGGTCAAAAGATAGTCGCTCACCAGAATCAGGATCGATGCGGAGACGACGGCATAGGTCGTCGCTTGTCCCACCCCCTCGGCTCCGCCCCGGGAATTATACCCGTGATAGCAGCCCATCAGGGCGACAATGAAGCCGAACACGCCGGCCTTGATCAGGCCGGAGATGACGTCCATCGCCTCCAGATGATCGGTGGTGCTCCGCAAGTAGCTTTGGATGTTGAAACCGAGCTTGTAGGTGCTGACCAGATAGCCGCCGAAAACGCCGATGATGTCGGCCACCAAGACCAGCGCCGGAAGGGTTATAAGCCCCGCGACGAGGCGCGGCAGGACAAGATACCGCAGCGGGTCGGTCGACAGCGTCGTCAGCGCGTCGATCTGGTCGGTGACCCGCATGGTTCCGATCTCGGCGGCCATCGCGGCGCCGACGCGCCCGGCCACCATCAGCCCGGCGATCACCGGCCCCAGTTCGCGCGTCACCGACAGCACGACGACCGTCGCGATCGCGCTCTCCGCGTTGAAGCGGCTGAAACCGGTATAGGATTGGAGCGCCAGCACCATCCCCGTGAACACCGCCGTCAGGCCCACGACCGGAAGCGAGTAGTATCCGATGTGAAGGACCTGACGGAACAGCAGCCGCGGATAGTAGGGCGGGGCGATGCCGGCGGCGATCGCCCGCGCGGCGAACAGGAAGATGCGGCCGGTCGCGGCGAGAAAGGCGATGAAGATCGCCCCGATCGACGCGAGGAAACCGATCATCGGTAGATGCGGTGATATCGCGCGCCGAGCGCGGTCAGGATTTCATAGCCGATCGTGCCGGCATCCGCGGCTGCCTCGTCGACGCCGTAACCGGCCCCGAGCAGCTCGATCGTGTCGCCGGGCCGGACCTGTCCAGGGGCGAGGGCCGAGACATCGAATGTGATGAGATCCATCGATACCCGGCCTACGAGAGGAACCCGCCGTCCGGCCATCGCGCCGCTGCCGCGATGGCTCATCGCGCGCAGCCAGCCATCGGCATAGCCCACCGCGACGACCGCCAACCGGCCCGGCTCGGGCATGACGTGCGCGGCACCGTAGCCAACCGACTCTCCCCTGTCAATCTCGCGGACTTGGACGATTTTCCCTTTCAGTGTAACAACTTGCCGCATCGGGTTGATCGTGCCGGGGCAGGGGTTGACGCCGTAGAGGGCGGCGCCGGGACGGACCAGATCGTGCCGATAGTCGCGGCCGAGAAAGATGCCGGACGACGCCGAGAGGCTGGCGCGCAGCCGGGGGAACTGCGCCTTGATTGCGGCGAACCGGGCCAGCTGAACGGCATTGAGCGGATGTTCCGGCGCGTCGGCGCAGGCGAGATGACTGACGAGCCCGACGAGCGGGATCGGGTCGTCCGTGAACAGGGCCAGCTCCCGCGCGGTCATTCCGAGCCGCGACATGCCGGTATCGACATGCAGCATCGCGGGCGCATTCGCCCGCCGCCACGCCTGGACCTGGCCGAGATCGTTGAGCACCGGGGTCAGCCCATGCGCCGGATATTCGCCCGCGCTGCCAGTCAGCGGACCGTTGAAGACCGCGATTTCCGGGCCGCCCCCGAGCACCGCGCGCAACGCGATCCCTTCGTCGAGGGTCGCGACGAAGAACGTCTCGCAGCCGGCCGCCCGCAGCGCCTTGGCGACCGGCTCGGCGCCGAGCCCGTAGGCGTCCGCCTTGACCACCGCGGCACAAGCGGCCGGCGCGGCGCGGGCGGCGAGCGCCCGCCAGTTGGCGACGACCGCGCCGAGGTCGATCTCCAGGATTGCGCCCGCGCGGGCGGCCGGGTCGAGCGGAATGGCCGGTCTCAGTATTGCGGCTCGGGCACCCGGTCCGGGCCGATGAAATTGTCGAACTTGGTCGTCTCGGGCTCGAAATGCAGCTTGATCGTGCCGATCGGGCCGTGACGCTGCTTGGCGATGATGACGTCGGCGAGGCCGAACGCCTCCTCCGATCTCTGCCGCCACCGGTCGTGGCGGTCGTTGAACTTGGTCGAGTCCTCGTCCGGACGCTGCAGCGGTTCGCTGCGCGACAGGTAGTACTCCTCGCGGAAGATGAACATGACGACATCGGCGTCCTGCTCGATCGAGCCGGATTCGCGCAAATCCGACAGCATCGGCCGCTTGTCCTCGCGCGCCTCGACCTGGCGCGAGAGCTGCGACAGCGCCAGCACCGGCACCTCAAGCTCCTTGGCGATCGCCTTGAGCCCGCGGGTGATCTCGGAAATCTCCTGGACTCGGCTGTCGACGGTCTTGCCGCCGGCGGAAGGGCGCATCAGCTGGAGGTAGTCGATGACGATCATCGCCAGCCCCTGCTGGCGCTTGAGCCGCCGCGCCCGGGTCCGCAGGGCGGCGACGCTGATCGCCGGCGTGTCGTCGATATAGAGCGGAACCTCGGCCAGGCGCTGGCTGGCCAGCACGAATTTCTCGAAATCCTCGCGCCGCACCTCGCCGCGCCGGATCCGGTCGGACGAGGTGCCGCTTTCCTCGGAGAGGATGCGGGTGGCGAGCTGCTCGGCCGACATCTCCAGCGAAAAGAAGGCGACGATCGAGCGCTCCGCCGATTTGGCGGCGTTGAAGGCGATGTTGGTGGCGAGCGCGGTCTTGCCCATCGACGGGCGGCCGGCGAGAATGATCAGGTCGGAGGGGTGCAGGCCGCCGAGCTTCTTGTCGAGGTCGATAAACCCGCTCGCCACGCCGACCGTCTTGCCTTCGCGCTTGAACGCGCTTTCGGCGCTCTGGATCGCTTCGGTCAGCGCCGATTTGAACTCGCGCAGCCCGCTTTCCGCCTCGCCGGTGGTGGCGAGGTCGAACAGCTTCTGCTCGGCGCGCTCGATCTGCGCGACCGCGTCGTCGTCGAGGTCGTGGCGGAACGCGTCGCTGACGACGTCCTGCCCGACCGTGATCAACTCGCGCCGCAGGTGCAGGTCGTAAATCGTGCGGCCATAGCTTTCGGCGTTGATGATCGTCACCGCCGAGGCGGCGAGGCGGGCGAGATACTGCGCGCCGCCGATCTCTGTCAGGGCGCCGTCCTGGTCGAACAGGTTTTTCAGCGTGACCGCGTTCGCGACCTGGCCGCGGTCGATCAGCTTGCCGATCGCCGCGTAGATGCGCCCGTGCACGCCGTTGGCGAAATGCTCGGGCATCAGGAATTCGGAGACGCGCCCGTGCGCGGCATTATTGATCAGGATCGCGCCGAGAAGGGCCTGCTCGGCCTCGGTATTGCCGGGCGGGATGGGGACCCGATCCAGGTCGCCCTCGCGCAGCGGCGTTACGCGGGAAGTGGTGCTCTCCATAGGCCGGCGAGAGTACCACCGACAGCCAGGGCCTTACGCCGGGATTCGATTCACAGCCCTGTGGAATACGGGGACATCGCACCGGCTCACGCGGCGCGTTCGTCGGGTTCCCGATGTTCGCGTTCCCACTCGACCATGTAGTCGCGCGTGATCGGCACGGTATCGACGCCCTTGGCGAGCTGCATCTGCCAGACGATGTGGTCGTGCCGGCGGAAGGCGAGCTCGGAGCCGATCAAATAGACTTCCCACATCCGGCAGAAGCGGTCGTCGTAGATCGCGCGGATGCGGTCGCGGTGCTCGTTGAAGCGGGCGCGCCAGGCCTGCAAGGTCCGGGCGTAATGGAGCCGCAGGATCTCGATATCGGTGACCCAGAGCGGCGTGCGCTCGACGATCGGCAGCACCTCCGACAAGGCCGGGGAGTATCCTCCGGGGAAAATGTATTTGCGCAGCCACGCATTGGTCGAGGCGGGGCCATCCATCCGGCCGATCGCGTGCAGCAGCATGACCCCCCGGGGAGCGAGCAGCTCGGTCACCTTGGCGAAAAACGCGCGATAGTGATTGACCCCGACATGCTCGAACATGCCGACCGAAACGATCCGGTCGTATTGCCCGGTTTCCTCGCGGTAGTCGCGCATGTGAAAGCGCACGCGCTCGGACAGCCCGGCCGCGGCGGCGCGGCGCTGGGCGACCTTGAGCTGTTCCTCGGATAGCGTGAGGCCGGTCACCTCGACCCCGCATTCGGAGGCGAGGTACAGCGCCAGCCCGCCCCAGCCGCAACCGATGTCGAGAACCTTCTGCCCGGGCCGCAACAACAGCTTCGAGGCGATGTGGCGGCGCTTATTGAGCTGCGCCGTGTCGATATCGTCGTCCGCCGACCGGAAATAGGCGCAGGAATATTGCCGGTCGCGATCGAGGAAAAGCTCGTAGAGCTCGTCCGACAAATCGTAATGGTGCGCGACGTTGCGCTGCGCCCGTGGCACGGGGTTGTATTGGTGAAGCCCGCGCATAAAGCGCTGGACCGCCTCGGCGAAGCGCACGATCGGAATCGCATCCGCCGATTTCGCATTGATCGCAAAAAGGTCCAGAAGGTCGTAGATGCTGCCTTCCTCGACCGTCAGCGACCCCTCCATGTAGGCTTCGGGCAGATAGAGATAGGGGCGTGCGGCGAGTTTCCAGTGCAGCGATCGGTCGTGGAGGCGCATCGCCACGGACGGTCCGGGCTGGCTTCCCTCGAAGCTGTGGCGGCGGCCATTGGCGTCGATCAGGACAAGCCGGCCGATCTGGATAACACGGGAAAGCAGGCGCGCGAGCAGCATCGCCGCTAATATCCGCCCAATACCTCCATCCGCACAAGTAGTTGGGAGCGTCAGGCCTCCGCTTCGGTCTCCGGCTCGGCCGCCGGCGCCGCTTCCTCCTCGTCCTCATCCTCGTCGCGCATTGCCCGAGGATCGATCCCCGCGGCCTGCATTTTCGCGCCTTCCTCGGATTGCGCGACATTGGCCGTCACGGTCACCGAGACCTCCGGATGGAGCGCTACCTTGATCGGGTGCAGCCCTAAGGTCTTGATCGGCCGGTCGAGAACGATCTGCTGGCGGTCGACCGTAAACCCGGCGGCGGTGACCGCGTCGGAGATGTCGCGCGCCGCGACCGAACCGTAAAGCTGGCCGCTTTCTCCGGCCTGCCGGATCAGCACGACCTTCAGCCCTTCGAGCTTGGCGCCGACCTCCTCGGCCTCCCCCTTCCGCTTCAGGTTCTGCGCTTCGAGCTGGGCGCGCTGAGTCTCGAAATAGGCGAGGTTGTCCTTGGTCGCGCGCATCGCCTTTTTCTGCGGCAGCAGAAAGTTGCGGGCGTAGCCGGGCCTGACCTTGACGATCTGCCCCATCTGGCCGAGGTGCTCGACGCGTTCGAGCAGAATCAGATCAACCATGGGAGTTTCCTTTGAGCGGTGCGAGGCGGCGCCGCAGCCCGAGCCAGGGCTCGACGAGGCCGAGCGCGGTGGCGGCAAGGAGAGGCCAGCCGAACAATCCGGCCAGCACATAGAAGACGACGAGCGCGATGCGCGGGTTCGACAGGCGCCGCGCGACGGCGTGAAGCACGGCAAGGCCGGCCAGGCAGAACGGCACGGTCAAGGCGACGATCGCGTTGACCCCGAAGAACCGCCCGACATCCCCGAACAGGGTCAGCGCGGCCGCGACCGCGAGCGCCAGCGGGATCCACATCGGCAGATCGAGCGCGGCGAGATCGGGGGAGGGGCGCCAGTTCACCTTGAAGCGGGCGAGCACGCCTTGGGCGAGAGCGGCGTTGATCACCGCCATGACCATCCAGGAGGCGGCGACGATGCCGGGGATCACGAGCGCCAGCGCATCGGCGATCTCGGCCTGGTCGGCGCCGCCGCGATAGGACAGCCGTCCGAGCGCGTGGCCGACGATCGTGGCGAGTGAGGCATGGAGCTGCGCCGGCCCGCCGAACACGAAGGCCGCGCCGGCGATCCCGGCGAGCGCCAGCGCGGTCAGCCACGCCGTCAGCAGCCCCGGCGGATACCACGCGGCGCTCCCGTCGGGCTGCTGGCGGGCGAGCAGCGCTTGGCGCACCAGGAGCGCCACCGGCACCGCGTTGATCACGGCGAAGACGGCCGCCGCCATAAAATCGCTCGCCGCCAGCAGCATTGCCGCCGCGGTGGCGCCGGCAATCACGGCGGCGCCGGCGCCGAGCCACAGCCCAGCGGCGAAGAGCGGCAATTGCGTCAGATAAACGAGGATCAGCGCGCCCGGCGAGCCGAGCAGCACCGTCAGGTAAAGACCGCCGCCGGCGGCCCCCAGCAGGACCGCCGCCGCCACTGCCGCGAGCCGGCCCATGCGAGCGCCCGCCCTATTTCACCATGTAGGGAAGCAGGCCGAGAAACCGCGCGCGCTTGATCGCGCGGGACAGCTCGCGCTGCTTTTTGGTCGACACCGCGGTGATGCGGCTCGGCACGATCTTGCCGCGTTCGGAGATGAAGCGCTGCAAGAGGCGTGTGTCTTTGTAGTCGATCCTGGGCGCGTTCGGGCCCGAGAATGGGCACGATTTGCGGCGGCGGAAAAACGGGCGGCGCGCCGCCATCCCCGGGCGGCCGCCGGGGCCGGAGCCTTGGCTTTCCATTTACGCCTCCACCCGTTCTTCGCGCGGCCTCTCCTCGCGCGGCCTGTCCTCGCGGGGCCTGTCCTCGCGCGGACGGTCGTCATAGGGCCGGTCCTCGCCGTACCGGTCGCGGTCGCCGCGGCGCGGACGGTCTTCGCGGCTGCCGCGGTTCTGCATCACCGCGGACGGGTTTTCGTCGAGCTCGTTGACCCGCACGGTCAGGTAGCGCAGCACGTCCTCGTTGATCCGCATCGTGCGCTCGAGCTCGGCGACCGCCGGCGCCGGCGCCTCGATGTTGAAGAGCACGTAGTGGCCCTTGCGGTTCTTGTTCATGCGGTAGGCGAGATTTCTGAGGCCCCAATATTCGCGCTTCTTGACCTCGCCCCCTTGATCCGCGATCAGCTGGGTGAACTGGTCGGCGAGCGCTTCGGCCTGGGCGCCGGAGATATCCTGGCGCGCGATAAAGACATTCTCGTAGAGCGGCATTCGGTCAGCCCCTTGTGGTTGCGGCGACCCGGAAACCGGGTTCAGCCGGCGCGGGGTTGGGACCGGCCGGCAAGGGAGCCGCGCACTATACAGATCGGGCACCGCCGTGCAAGGTGGAGGGCCTAAAGGACTTTCGGCGGAGGATCAGATGCTGACCCTCTATGGCGATCTCGAGTCGGGCAACGTCTACAAGGTCCGGCTGCTGCTGTCGCATCTCGGCATCCCGCATCGCCGGGTCGATGTCGCGCAGATGCGCGGCGAGGGGAGCCACCCCGCCTTTCGCGCGGTCAATCCGATCGGCAAGGTGCCGACGCTGCGGTTCGAGGACGGAAGGGTGCTCTCGGAATCCGGCGCGATCCTGTTTTACCTCGCGCGGGAAACCCCGTTCGCCGCCGCCGATCCCTGGGACCAGGCCCAGATGCTGCGCTGGATGTTCTTCGAGCAGTACAGCCACGAGCCCTATATCGCGGTGAACCGCTATATCCTTCGCTACGCCCCCGAAGCGGAGCGCGCCACGTTGATGTCACGCGTGCCCGCCAACCGTCAGCGCGGCTGTCATGCGCTGTCCGTCATGAACGCCCATCTCGACGCCAACCGGTGGTTTGCCGGCGACCGTTACACGATCGCGGATATCGCGCTCTACGCCTATACGCATACGGCGGAGGAAGGCGGCTTCGATCTGGCGCCTTATCCGGCGCTAAGCGACTGGCTGCGTCGCGTCGGCGCGCAGCCGGGCTATCTCCCGCAGGAGCATGAGGACAGCGCCGCGCCGGTCGAGTTCCTCGATCCGGCCTAGTGGTAGCCGATATCGGCTTTGACCTTGCCGCGGAACACCCAGTAGGACCAGGCCGTGTACATCAGGATGACCGGCAGCAGAAACAGCGTGCCGATCAGCAGAAACGCCTGGGTACTTTCCGACGAGGCGGCCTGCCACAGCGAATAGTGGTACGGCACGATCATCGGCCACAGGCTGATCGCGATGCCGAGAAACGACAGCAGGAAGAGGATGACCGCGCCGACGAAGGGCGCCATCTCATGCCGCCGGCCCAGCACATGCCACTCGAACAGCGCGACCGCCGCGGTGACGATCGGCACCGGCGAAAGGAACAGGATGTTGGGCCAGGCGAACCAGCGTTGGGCGATCTGCGGCTTGGCATAGGGGGTCCAGATGCTGACAGCGGCGATGGCGACCAGCACCGCGAAAAGACAGATCCGTCCGGCCCGGCGCGACCAGCGCTGCAACTCGCCCTCGGTCTTGAGGACCAGCCACCCGGCGCCCAGAAGCCCGTACCCGAACATCAGCGCCACCCCGGTCAGCAGCGCAAACGGGGTCGCCCAATCGAACGAGCCGCCGGCGAAATGGCGGCCGTCGACCCTGAACCCCTGGATGAAGCTGCCGAGCACGACACCCTGGGCAAAGGTCGCGAGAGCCGAGCCGGCCGGAAAGGCACGGTCCCAGAACCGCCGGACCAACGGGCCGTTGAAGCGGAACTCGAAGGCGACGCCGCGGAACACCAGCGAGAGCAGCATCACCAGGATCGGAAAATACACGCCTGGGATGATGATCGAGAAGGCCAGCGGAAACGCGGCGAGCAGCCCCAGCCCGCCGAATACCAGCCAGGTCTCGTTGCCGTCCCAGATCGGCGCGATCGAGTTCATCATCGTGTGCCGGGCGGCCTCGTCGCGCGCGAAGCCGTAGAGAATGCCGACCCCCAGGTCGAAACCGTCGAACACGACGTAGTAGAAGACGGCGAGGCCGAGCAGAAACGTCCAGAGCGGGACGAGGTCGAGGCTCATGGCGCGGCGTTGGTAAAGGGCCGGTCCGGCCGGCCGGCCTCGACCGGGGCGGCGTCGAGGTTCGCGTCCTGAAAGCCGCGGCGCACGATGCCCGCCATCATCGCGATGCCGGTCGGGAACATCAGCAGGTAAACCACGACATAAAAGGCCAGCGAGGTGGCCACGTCGCCGGCGCTCAGCGACGGCGTCACCGAGTCGGCGGTGCGCAGCAGGCCGTAGACGGTCCAGGGCTGTCGCCCGACCTCGGTCGTGGTCCACCCGGCGATAACGGCGATGAAACCGAGCGGCGCCGTCCACCGGCACAGCCATAGAAACCAGCGCGACCGATACAAGCGGCCGCCGATCCGCATGAGCTGCCCCGCGACCGCGACGATCAGCATGATGAATGCGATCCCGACCATGATGCGAAACGCAAAGAAAGGCGGGCCGACCGGTGGGCGCTGGTCGGGCGGCCATTCCTTCAAGCCCCTGATCTTGCCGTTCCAGGAGTGGGTCAGGATCAGGCTGCCGATCTCCGGGATTTCGACCGGATAGCGCATCACCGCGGCCGCGTCGTCGGGAATGCCGAACAGGGTCAGCGGCGCCGGCTGCGCCGTATCGTAGCGACCCTCGATCGCGGCCAGCTTGGCCGGCTGGTATTCGAGCGTGTTGAGGCCGTGCTGGTCGCCGAGGAACATCTGCAGCGGGACCAGCACGATCAGGAGGTCGAGCGCCATCCGCACCATCAGCCGCGCCTCCTCGTAGGCCCGGCCGCGGCGCAAGAGATAGGCGCCGACCCCGAGCACGACGAAGCCGGTGGTGATGTAGAAGGCGACGACGTTGTGCGCCAGCCGATAGGGGAAGGACGGATTGAAGACGATCGCCAGCCAATCGGCCGGCTCGAACCGCCCGTCGACGATCCGGTAGCCCTGCGGCGTCTGCATCCAGCTATTGGTCGACAGAATCCAGAACGACGACATCAGCGTGCCGCCCGCCACCATGATCGCGGCGATGAAATGCGCGAAGCGCGGCACCAGGCGCCGGCCGAACAGCAGCACCCCGAGGAACGAGGCCTCGAGGAAGAACGCCATCAGCCCTTCATAGGCCAGAAGCGGTGAGACGATGTCGGCGGTGGCGTCGGTGAAGCGGCTCCAATTCGTGCCGAACTGGAACGGCATGATGATGCCGGAGACGACCCCCATCCCGAACGAGACCGCGAATATCCGCGTCCAGAAACCGGAGATGCGGAACCAGACCTCGCGCCCGGTAAAGAAATAGAGGCCTTCGAGGACCGCGATGTACGAGGCCAAGCCCACCGTGAACGCCGGCAGCAAGATGTGCCACGCGATCACCCATGCCCATTGCAGGCGGGACAGGAAGACGGCGTCGAACGCCATTCCTCAGGCGGCCTCGGCCGCGTAATTATGCCCGAACGGGCACGCCTTTTTCTTCGAGCATCTGCTGGAGCTCGCCGTTCTCGAACATCTCGCGGATGATGTCGCAGCCCCCGACGAACTCGCCCTTGACGTAAAGCTGCGGGATCGTCGGCCAGTTCGAAAACTCCTTGATGCCCTGGCGCACCGACGGGTCGGAGAGCACGTCGACACCGCGGAACTTGACGCCCATATGGCTGAGTATCTGCACCACCGCCGCCGAGAACCCGCACTGCGGAAAGACCGGCGTGCCCTTCATGAACAGGACGACGGGAGTTTCGGCGATCTGTTGGCGGATGCGTTCGTGGGTGGCGATGTCCATCTCGGGGTTCCTTGACTTGAGTCGGTCTATTCCTCGGGTGCGCTCGTCTGCAGCGCGAGCGCGTGAAGCTCGTTGCCCATGCGGCCGTGCAGGGCCTGGTATACCATCTGGTGCTGCTGGACCCGGGTCTTGCCGCGAAAGGCGCCGGATACGACATGCGCCGCGTAGTGATCGCCGTCCCCGCGCAGATCCTCGATCGAGATCCGCGCATCCGGCAGGCTCTCCTTGATGAGCCGCTCGATCATCGCCGCGTCCATCGCCATCGACGGCACCTCGCCGAAACCGGCTTACGTTTGGGCCATATAGCCCGGAAGCCAAGCCTCGCTTGCGCTTTTCAATTGCGTAAGGGATATGGCACCGACGCCGAATAGTGTCAACGCGGCCCCCTCGACCGCGCCGACGCGCCGCGCCGGCACCCCGGCCGCCAGGGCCGCCGCGAGCAGCGCCTCGGCATCGCCGGTCTCGATCAGATAGCGCCCCTGGTCCTCGCCGAACCACCAGGCATGCGCCGGCATCTCCGGCGGCGCGGGGTCGAGCGTCACGCCCTTGCCGCCGGCCATTGCCATCTCGGCAATCGCGACGAGAAGCCCGCCCTCGGCGAGGTCGTGGCAGGCGGCGGCCCGTCCCGCGGCGATCTGTCCGCGCACGAAATCGCCGTTGCGGCGCTCGGCGACGAGGTCGACCGGCGGCGGCGGTCCACCCTCTTCGCTCTCGATTTCGCGCAGATACAGCGAGCAGCCGAGATGTCCGGCGGTCTCCCCGATCAGCACCAGCGCATTGCCGTGCCCCGCGAGACCGAGGCCGACGGATTTACCCGCGTCGGCGAGCAGCCCGACCCCGCCGACCACCGGCGTCGGCAGGATCGCGGCGCCGCTCGTCTCGTTGTAGAGCGAGACGTTGCCCGACACGACCGGGTAATCGAGCGCCGTGCAGGCCGCGCGCATCCCTTCGATGACCCCGACGAACTGGCCCATGATCTCGGGCCGCTCGGGGTTGCCGAAATTCATGTTGTCGGTGATCGCCAGTGGCGTCGCGCCGGTCGCGGTCAGGTTGCGCCAGCTTTCCGCGACCGCCTGGGCGCCGCCGCGCGCGGGGTCGGCGCGGCAATAGCGCGGGTTCGAGTCGGTTGTCAGCGCCAGCGCCTTCGGCCCGTCATGGACGCGGACGACCGCGGCGTCGCCGCCGGGCCGCTGGACCGTGTTGCCGAGCACGAGCTGGTCGTATTGCTCCCAGATCCAGCGCTTCGAGGCGAGATCGGGGCAGGCGATCAGCTTTGCGAGGCACGCAAGCGGGTCGCGGGCGGGCAGGGCGGCCGCATCGATCTCGGGCTGAGCCGGGGTAGGCTGCCACGGCCGCTCGTACATCGGCGCCTGGCCGACCAGCGGGTCCAGCGGGATATCCGCCGCGGTCTCGCCGTGCACTTTCAGGATCAGCCGCCCCGTCTCGGTGACGCGGCCGATCACCGCGAAGTCGAGCTCCCATTTCTCGAAGACGCGCCGCGCCTCGTCCTCGCTGCCCGGCGCGAGGATCATCAGCATCCGCTCCTGGCTCTCGCTGAGCATGATCTCGTAGGGGCTCATGCGCTCTTCGCGGACCGGCACGCGGTCGAGGTCGAGCTCGATCCCGAGCCCGCCTTTGCCGGCCATCTCGACGGCCGACGAGGTAAGGCCCGCCGCGCCCATATCCTGGATCGCCACGATCGAGTCGCCGGCCATCAGTTCGAGGCACGCCTCGATCAGGAGCTTTTCGGTGAACGGGTCCCCGACCTGCACGGTCGGACGCTTCTCGTCCGAACCCTCGCCGAATTCGGCCGAGGCCATCGTCGCGCCGTGGATGCCGTCGCGCCCGGTCTTGGCGCCGACATAGATCACCGAATTGCCGGCGCCCGACGCCGCCGAGTAGAAGATGCGGTCGGCCCGGGCGATGCCGACGCACATCGCGTTGACCAGGATGTTGCCGTTGTAGCTCGGATGAAACTGCGTCTCGCCGCCGACCGTCGGCACGCCGACGCAATTGCCGTAGCCGCCGATGCCGGACACGACGCCGCCGATGAGGTGCCGCGTCTTCGGGTGGTCGGGGCTGCCGAAGCGCAGCGCATCGAGGATCGCGATCGGGCGCGCGCCCATCGTGAACACGTCGCGCAAGATGCCGCCGACTCCCGTCGCGGCGCCCTGATACGGCTCGATAAAGGACGGGTGGTTGTGGCTCTCGATCTTGAAGACGACCGCGTCGCCGTCGCCGATATCGACGACACCGGCATTCTCGCCCGGCCCGCAAATCACCCGCGGCCCGCCGGTCGGCAGCGTCTTCAGCCAGACCTTCGACGATTTGTACGAGCAGTGCTCGCTCCACATCGCCGAGAAGATGCCGAGCTCGGTCAGGTTAGGGGTGCGGCCGAGGATCGCCTCGGCGCGCGCGAATTCGTCGGCGCTCAGCCCCATCTCGGCGGCGAGCGCGGGGGTAACGTTGGTGCCGCCGATCACTGCAGCGCGCCGACCAGGCCGTCGAACAAGCCGCGCCCATCGGTGCCGCCGGCGAGCGGATCGGTCGCGTTCTCGGGGTGCGGCATCAGCCCGAGCACCGTGCGGCTCCGATTGTAGATGCCGGCAATGGCGCGGGCCGAACCGTTCACGTTGGCGTCGTCGTCGAGCTCGCCCAGCGGATTGCAATAGCGGAAAGCGACGAGGCCGCGATCCTCCAGCTCGTCGAGGGTCGCCGCGTCGGCCGTATAGTTGCCGTCGTGATGCGCGACCGGCACGCGGATCGTCTGTCCCGCCGCGTAGCCGCAGGTAAAGATCGTCTGGTTCGTCTCTACCCTCAGATGCACGTCGCGGCAGATGAAGTTCAGGGTACGGTTGGTGAGGAGCGCGCCGGGCAGCATCCCCGCCTCGGTCAGCACCTGGAAGCCGTTGCAGATGCCGAGCACCGGCGTGCCCCGCTCGGACCGGGCCTTGACCTCGCGCATGATCGGGGAATGCGCGGCCATCGCCCCGCAGCGCAGATAGTCGCCATAGGCGAACCCGCCGGGCAGCACGATCAGATCGGCGGCCGGCAATTCGCTCTCGCGATGCCAGACGCAAAGCGGCTCGTGGCCTGTCGCCCGCCGGAGGGCGAGGCACACGTCGCGCTCGCGGTTGGAGCCCGGAAAGATGACGACGGCGGCTTTCATGTGGACCGCGCTTCGTGACGGAGTGATGGTCACATAGCGCGCGCGCCGCCACGTCGCAAGGACCGGCGGTCGCCGCCGGCGCGCGGCCGAACCGCGCGCCGGGCTAACGCCGGGAAAGGCTGGCGATCGCCGTCGCCGTGGCGAGCAGGATCAGGGCGTGAAAGGCGAGGACCGGCATCGTAAAGCTCTCGATCACGCAGAAGACGCCGACGCCGCCGAGAATCGCCGATAGGAGTGTCGTGGCCGACCGCATCAGGAAAATGTGCAACATACGGGCCCGTCCCCTCAGCTCGGCGCACTTCACCCCGGAAACGTTCGCATTTCCATAAAATTGTTGGTTAATGCGAGCTAATTCGCTTGGCACATCGTGATAGGCTACGGTCGAGCGTTCGCGCGATAATGCAAGCCATGGACCCGATGGCGGACCAGTACGAGGAAGCGCTCGAGGCCGGCGAGATCGGGACTTGGTCCTGGCACCTCTCGACCGGGCGGATGCTCTGGTCTGCCCAAATGTATCGCAATCTCGGCCTGACCCCGGATAGCGGGGAGGATCTCTATCCGCGCTTGATCGCAGCAATCCACGAGACCGAGCGGGCCGCGGCCGAACAGGCTTTCGCGGAGTTCCGCAGCCGTCCGGGTCCGATGCGCATCGAGGTGCGGCTTAGTTCGCCGGAGCTCGAACCGCGCTGGGTGGTTCTTCTCGGGCAGGTGGTCGCCGGCCCCGACGGGATGCCGGCTCGCATGCTCGGCATCTCGATCGACAGCACGCGCCGCCGCCGCAACGAGGAAATCGCCGAGCAGCGCCTGCGCGACCTCAATCAGCGCCTCGGGCGGCGCGCCGCCCGGCGGGGCCGCGCCCTCGACGCCAGCCGCGCGCAGATGCAGGCGATCTTCGACAACTCGCCGGATTGGCTGACCCTGTTCCGCGCCACCGCTGACGGTCGGTTCGTCTATAAAGACATGAACCGCGCTACCGAAATCGCTTACGGCCTCAACCGCGACCAGGTCATCGGCCGCCCGCTTGAGGAAATTCTCGGGGTCGAGCCGGCGCAGCTGCCGCAGCGTCTGATGCGCGCCTGCATCGCCACCGGCGAAAACCAGCGCTACACCGCACGGCGCACGATGGCCGGGGTCACGCGCACGATCGATGTGATGTTCGTGCTCGTGCCGGAACGCCCGGAGGGCGACCATTACATCATGGCCACCGCGCGCGACCTCACCGAGCGGGTGGCGATGGAGGAGCGGCTGCGCCAGTCGCAGAAGATGGAGGCGGTCGGCCAGCTCACCGGCGGGGTCGCGCACGATTTCAACAATCTGCTGACCGCCGTGGTCGGCAACCTCGATCTTCTGACCCCGCGCCTTGCCAACGACCCGGCGGCGTCCCGATTTCTCGTGGCGGCCCAGCGAGCGGCGGAGACCGGCGCCAAGCTCACCGAGCAGCTGCTTGCCTTCTCGCGCCGCCAGCACCTTCAGCCACGGGCCGTCGATCTCAACTCCGTCGTCGAGGGCATGCGCGAGCTGCTGACGCGGACGATCGGCACGACGATTCGGGTCACGACGGTGCTGGCGCGCGGCCTGTGGCCGGCACTGGTCGACCCGACGCAAATCGAGGTCGCGATCCTCAACCTCGCGATCAACGCGCGCGACGCGATGCCGCTCGGCGGAACGCTGACGATCGAGACCCGAAACCTGCGCCGCGGGCAGGGAAACTTTCCCGCCGAGCTCGGCGAAGACAACTGCATCTCGCTGACCGTGCGCGACACCGGCACCGGCATGAGCGAGGAGGTTCTCGCCGCCGCGGTCGAGCCCTTCTTCACCACCAAGGAGCTGGGCAAGGGCAGCGGGCTCGGCCTCAGCCAGGTTTACGGCATGGTGCAGCAGTCGAACGGGACGATGCGGATCGAGAGCCGCCCGGGTGTCGGAACCTCGGTCCATCTCTACCTGCCGAGCACGGCCGTCGTGGCCGATGCGGGCGAGGCCGCCGGCGAGCACGCGAGCGGCGAGCGTATCAGTGGGCGCATCCTCGTCGTCGACGATAACGCGGCGGTGCGCGATGTAAGCGCCCAGATGCTGCGCGAGCTCGGCTACGGAGTGGCCGAAGCGGAGAGCGGTCATGCCGCGCTCGATGCGCTCTCGCGCGGCGAGGTCTACGACTTGCTCCTGATCGACGTGGCGATGCCGGGCCTCAACGGCATCGAGACGGCGCGGCGCGCACGTGAAGTCCACCCCGGCTTACGGGTGCTTTATGTAACCGGATACGCCGATTTGGCCCGCCCCGAGCACAATCCCGGCGGCGATCCGCTGATCAAAAAGCCGTTTCGGCTGGCCGAGCTGGCCGCGGAGGTGTACGCCGCGATCCGCCGCGCACCGCCGGGAGCGGGCGATAACGTCGTGCCGATTTATCCGAACTCGATCGCGTAATCCTCGATCACGGGATTGGCGAGGAGTTGCTGGCACATCGCCTCGACCCGTCTGCGCGCCGCCTCGATATCGGTATCGGCCAGCTCAAGCTCGATCAGCTTGCCTTGACGGACGTCGTCGACCCCGCCAAAGCCGAGCGATTTGAGGGCGTTGCCGATCGCCTTCCCTTGCGGATCGAGGACACCGGGCTTCAATCGGACGTGGATGCGCGCCTTCATCGGCCCCCTATAGCATCAGCCCGGGAGGATGTCTCGCCACGGCGTCGGCTCGGGAAGCCACTGCGCGTAGCGGTAATGCGGCCGGCGCTCGCCGGCGCCGATCGCGGGCAGCGCGACGAGCGCGCTCGACACCGTTCCGTAGCCATGTCCGGTGCGGAACCGGAGAGCCGCGTTCTCGGGCTCCCCAGCCGGCCGCGACGGATCGCCGAGCAATTCTTCCCAGCCGGTCCATTCACCGCGGTCGGGGTCGGGCGGAGCCGCGGCTTCGAAGCGGGGGCGGGCGAGGACCAGCCGCCGCGTCTCCGATTCGCCGGTATCGCCGATATCGCCAGACGCCACCAGCGACAGGCCGTCCCCGAGCGGATGAACTTCGACCCGCCCGGTGCCGGCGTGACGCAGCCAGAACCCGTCGCGGTTGTCGGCGACGATCAGGTTGAACGTCCGGTAAGCGGCCGGATCCAGCTCGGCGAGCGCCGCCGCGGCCGCGACCGCGTCGGCATGGTCGAGCGCCTCCAGCACCAGCTCTCCGCGCGAGCGCATCGCCGCGTCGGGGCCGAGCGATCCCTGCCGGTTCAGCACCGCCGCCGCGAGCCCCCAATCGTTGACGCCGAGCCACGATCCCCCGGCGAGCAAGTCCATCCCGGCGACCACCTCGTCGCGGTCGGGCCAGTGCCGCCCCGGCGGAAGCGCGGTACGGCCGATCATCTCGTCGCGGTTGGCGCCGATGATGACGGGCCACTCGTGCTCGGGGCGGCGCAGGATGACGAGCGTGCACATCTTTGTGCTAGTCTCGGCGTGTCGGTGCAGGAAACGAGAGCAAGATGGCCACTTTCAAGGATCGCGAAAAGGAATTCGAGGCCCGGTTCAAGCACGACCAGGACTTTCGCTTCAAGGTTACCGCTCGCCGCAACCGGCTCCTCGGGCTCTGGGCGGCCGACCGCATGGGGCTCAGCGGCGATGCCGCCGACGCCTACGCAAAGACCGTGGTGGCGGCGGAGTTCGACCGCGGCGGCGACCAGCATGTCATGGACAAAGTGGCCGGCGACCTCGCCGCGAAAGGCCAGACGGTCACGGCCGACCAGATCAAGTTCGAGCTGGAGCACTTCGCCGCCAAGGCCCGGGAACAGCTGATGGCGGAGTAGGGAGACCTATTCCCCGAACACGCGCCGGAAGATCGTGTCGACGTGTTTCGTGTGGTAGGCGGTGTCGAACGAGGCGTCGATCGCCGCGGGAGCTAGGTAGCGGGTAATCTCGGGATCGGCCTTGAGCAGGTCGGCGAAGCGTCCGCCGCCGCGCCACGACGCCATCGCGTGTTTCTGGACGAGCCGATAGGCGTCCTCGCGGCTCATCCCGGCCTGGGTCAGCGCGAGCAGAAAGCGTTGCGAATCGACGAGCCCGCCCAGCGCATCGAGATTGCTCTTCATCCGCTCGGGATAGACGATCAGCTTGTCGACGAGCCCGGTCAGCCGGCCGAGCGCGAAGTCGAGCGCGATCGTCGTGTCGGGCGCGATGATGCGCTCGACCGAGGAATGCGAGATGTCGCGCTCGTGCCAGGTCACGACGTTTTCGAGCGCCGGGGTTACCGCCGAGCGGATCACCCGCGACAGCCCTGTCAGGTTTTCCGACAGGATCGGGTTGCGCTTGTGCGGCATCGCCGACGAACCTTTCTGGCCCTCGGCGAAGAACTCGGCCGCCTCGCGCAGCTCGGTGCGCTGCAAATGACGGATCTCGGTCGCCAGCCGCTCGACGGCCGCGGCGGTCAGCGCCAGCGCCATGAAAAACGCGGCGTGGCGGTCGCGCGGGATTATTTGCGTCGAGACCGGCTCGGGGACGAGGCCGAGCTTCTTCGCGACATGCGCTTCGACGCGCGGATCGATATTGGCGAAGGTGCCCACCGCGCCCGAGATCTGGCAGGTCGCGATCTCCTTGCGGGCGGCGGCGAGCCGCTCGCGGTTGCGCGCAAACTCGGCCCAATGGCCGGCGAGCTTCAATCCGAACGTCGTCGGCTCGGCGTGGATGCCGTGGCTGCGCGCGACCGTCGGCGTCATCTTATGCTCGATCGCCCGGCGTTTCAGCGCGGCGAGCAGCGCGTCGAGGTCGGCGAGGAGGATGTCGGCGGCCTGGGTGAGCTGGACCGCGAGGCAGGTGTCGAGCACATCGCTCGAGGTCATGCCCTGGTGGACGAAGCGCGCCTCGGGACCGACATGCTCGGCGACGTTGGTGAGAAATGCGATCGTCTCGTGGTGGACCTCGCGCTCGATCTCGCGGATGCGGTCGACCTCGAAGGCGCCGCGCTCGCGCACGGCCTTGGCGGTGCCGCGCGGGATGACGCCGAGCTCCTCCTGCGCCTCGCACGCGCAGGCCTCGATTTCGAGCTGGATGCGGAAATAGTTTTCGGGTTGCCAGATCGCCGCCATCTGCGGGCGGCTATAGCGCGGGATCATGCCGGGACCGCTTCGGCCGTTGGGACTCGATCATAGCCCAGCGCGGCGAGCGGGGCGAGCATGTGGGCCGGCACCGGCGCCTCCACCGTGACCGGGGGGCGCGCCGGATAGAGCGGCACCGAAATCGCGCGGGCATGCAGCAAAAGCGGCGAATCGCCCGGTCCGCCGTAATGCCGGTCGCCGACCACCGGGCAGCCGATATGGGCGCAATGCACTCGGATCTGATGCGTGCGTCCGGTCAACGGCCGCAATTCGAGCCAGGCCCGTCCCCGCGCGGCGCCGAGCACCCGGAATTCGGTGACGGCCGACTGTCCGGCCGGGTCGACGATCATCCGCCAGCCTCGTATGCGGTTTTCCTTACGCAGGGCGGCGTCGATGCGCCCTTCATCCGCGGCGGGGATGCCTTCGGTCACGGCCCAGTAAGTCTTCGCGACGCGCCCGGCCGAGAACAGCGCCCCCAGCTTGCGAAGCGCCTTCGGATGCCGGCCGAGCACCAGGCAGCCGCTGGTGTCGCGGTCGAGCCGATGCGCCAGGGCCGGGTTGCCGCGCAAGCCAAATCGCAGCTCCCCGAACCCCGCTTCGAGGTTTGGGCCGCCGCCGGGGCCGGCATGCACGGGGATCCCCGCCGGCTTGTCGACGATCAGCATCAGCCCGTCGCGGTAGAGGACGTTCGGCATGGCCGAAACATCGGCGCTGCGCGGCGGGACCGCAAGCCGTAGGATGGGCGTTGGCTTACCGGAGGCCGGCATGAAGATCGAAACCCTGCATTTCGCCGATGACGGCGTGGTTCCGAACAATCCGCTGCCGCTGGTGGTGTATCGCGGCGTGCTCGGCGGCGACCGCGCCAAGGAATGCGTCGCGCTGTTCAACAAGAACGGCTGGCCGAACCCGTGGCGCAATGGCATTTACGGGCACCATCACTATCACAGCACCGCGCACGAGGTGCTGGGGATCGCGGCCGGTTCGGCGCGCGTGCGGCTCGGCGGCGAAAACGGACAGACGGTCGAGATCCGCGCCGGCGACGTCGTCGTGATCCCGGCCGGCGTCGCCCACAAGCGCGAGGCCGCAAGCGCCGATCTGCTGGTGATCGGCTCCTATCCGAAAGGCCAGAACCCGGATATCTGCCAGGCCGAGGCTGCCCAGCACGACCGCGCGGCAACCAATGTCGCGGCCGTGGCGCTGCCGGCGACAGACCCGGTCACCGGCGCGGCGGGGCCGCTTCTCGATTACTGGCAGCGCCCGGCATAAAGGATGTCGCCACCGTTGGTGAACGGGCTCGCGACCGGCACGTAGCGGCGCGAATCGACGACGTAGCCGCCACCGCACATCGAATGCGCCTTCAGGGCGTCGGCGAGCCAGTCGCGGCGGATACGCTCGGCGGCGCCGTCGTCGTTGGCGGTCATCACCGTATTGGTCCGGGCGCTGTAGAGAAACGCGTTGGGGCCGGTCGCGGTGAAGCCTTCCTCGCGCGCGGTGCCGACGCAGCCGGCAAGCGCAGCGACGCAGATCAAAGCCAGGAGACGCATCGGAATTCCCCCATCGCGACGGCCACTCTATTCCCGATTCCGCGGCGCGGGGCAAGCGCGGGTGAATGCACCGCGCCCGATTGCCGTTATCCTGCGGCATGGACCGGCATAACAACTTCGATCTGCTGAGATTGCTGGCGGCGCTGTCGGTGATTTTCTCGCACGCGTTCCTCCTCGCCGAAAACTCGCAGGACCACGACCCGCTGATGATCCTGACCGGCGGGCAGACGATTCTTGGGCTCGTCGGCGTCTTCACCTTCTTCACGATCAGCGGCTACCTGATCTCGCAAAGCTTCGAGGCGACGCCATCGCCGTGGGTGTTCCTGGCCAAGCGGGCGCTGCGCATCTTCCCGGGACTGCTCGCCTGCCTTGCCGTCTGCGTCTTTGCGATCGGGCCGGCGGTTACCTCGCTGCCGCTGTCGGAGTATTTCAGCCGACCCGAGACCTATCTGTTCTTCGCTCACAACGCGGTCCTCGACATCAATTACAACCGGTTGCCCGGCGTCCTGTTCTGGCAGGGCAATATCGGGGGCATCGTCAACGGCCCGCTCTGGAGCCTGCCGAGCGAGGCGCTGCTCTACCTGATGCTCTGCGGCCTCGGGATTTGCCGGCTGCTGGTCCTGCCGGTGACGCTCGCGCTGGTGGCGATCGGGATCGTCTGCCTCTGGGTCGATACGTCGGGCGGGATCATCGGCAGCACCGGCTGGCTGCTCGGTTTCTTCGCCGCGGGAATGTGCTGCTACCGCCTTCGCGACACCGCGTTTTTCGGCCGGCGCTGGCGCTGGCTCGCGCTGGCCGGGCTTGTCGCTAGCGTGCCCGCGCATGTCTTTGTCGCGGCGTTCCCGCTCTTTGGCAGCTATCTCCTGATCTCGTTGGCCCGCGATCCGCGCCTTCCGATGCTGCGCGCGGCTCGTTTCGGGGATTTGTCCTACGGGCTCTACATCTATGGCTGGCCGATCGAGCAATGCGTGATTTATGCCCGCGGCGGTCACGCCACCTGGTGGCAAGTATTCGCGATCGCCGGGATAGCTTCGGCCGCGACGGCGTTACTTTCTTGGCACCTCGTTGAAAAGCGGTGCCGCTGGCGGCGGAGGCCGGCTAGGTCCGCGCTCGCGCCAGCCGAGATATGAAGCGCGGTTTATTAATCTAGTTAAAACTTCTGCGGTGCCATTACTGGGTGAGACTGCGCGCTCTTGTCGCCCTGGGCCGGTATCATCCTCTGCTAATCTAGATCGTGACGAATGCGCAAGTGCGCTCCGCCGGCAAAGCAAGAAAATTTTGAATAACCGGAGGGATGAAGATGTCCTACCAGCGGTTCCGATGGGTCGAGCTGGTGCTCGGCATCATCTGCATGGCCTCGGTCGCCAATCTGCAATACGGCTGGACGCTCTTTGTCTTGCCCATCCAGCATCAACACGGCTGGTCCAAGGCGGAGATCCAGGTCGCATTCACGATCTTCATCCTGTGCGAGACCTGGCTCGTGCCGTTCGAGGGCTACATTGTCGACCGCATCGGACCGCGCTGGATGGTGCTCGCCGGCGGCGTTGCGACCTTCCTCGCCTGGCTGATCGATTCCTACGCCTCGTCGCTGTGGATGCTCTATGTCGGCGGCGCCGTCGCCGGGTTTGCCGGGGGCGCCGTCTACGGCACCTGCGTCGGCAATGCGCTCAAATGGTTTCCCGATAAGCGCGGGCTGTGCGGCGGGCTGACGGCGGCCGGCTTCGGCGCCGGCGCGGCGATCACGATTGCGCCGATCCGCTCGATGATCCAGAGCGACGGCTATCAGCACACCTTTCTCGTCTTCGCGATCATCTACGGCGTGATCATCGTCATCGTCTCGAACTTCATCCGCGCCCCGCGGGCGGACGAGATGCCTCCGATGGAGAGCATCAAGACGCTGCAGGGCGCCGAGGATGACGTGCCGCCGTCCCGGGCGGTCCGCTCCCCGATCTTCTGGATCATGTATCTGATGTTCTTTCTGGTCGCGGCCGGCGGGCTTATGTCGGCGGCGCAGCTTTCGCCGATCGCCAATGAGCGCGGGCTCTCCAATCAGCTTGTCACGATTTTCGGCATCACCACGCCGGCGATCGTCGCGGCGCTGACCTTCCACAGCATCACCAACGGGGTCGGGCGTCCTCTCAACGGCTGGTTCTCGGACCATATCGGCCGCGCCAACATGATGGGCATCGCCTTCGGCATCGAGGCGATCTGCATCGCCGCATTCGGCTTCTGGGGCACGACGGCGGTCTCGTTCATCGTCACCGACGCGCTGGTCTTCCTGTTCTGGGGCGACATTTTCAGCCTGTTCGCCGCGACGGTCGGGGACGCCTTCGGCCGGAAATATGTGACCGTCAACTACGGCATCATGTACACGGCCAAGGGCGTGGCCTCGCTGCTGGTCCCGCTCGGCAACGTTCTGACGCACTGGACCGGAAGCTGGCACGCCGTCTATTCGATCGGGTGCGTCATGAACGTGGTCGCCGCGCTGCTTGGCTTCTTCGTCTTGCGGCCGGTCATCAACGCGCGCCTCAAGACCGCCCGCGAGCTGAGCGCGACGGCGCCGCTTGGGGAGCGGGCGGTTACCCCCGGCTAAAGGAAGCGGTCCGAGGCTATCCGCGCTAAACTCCCGGCTCGGCGGTAATCGACGGGGGGCGGGCGAGAGTGACTGGGAAATGTTGGACGGCCGTCGCCGCGCTGCTGCTGCTCGCGATCGTGCCGTTGGCCGCGCGCGCCGACGACAAGCCCAAGCCGGCGCAGCCGCCCGAGGCGCCGGCACATGTCGAGACGCAGCATAGGCTGAGCCTTAACGGCCATCAGCTCGATTACCGGGCGATCGCCGAGACCATCGCGCTGCACGACAAGAAAAGGGCGGCTACCGCCTCCGTCTTTACGATCTCCTACGTCGCCGATGTGCCGCCGGGGCAGCAGCGTCCGGTCGCGTTCGTGTTCAACGGCGGTCCCGGCGCGGCTTCGGTATTCCTGCATCTCGGCGCGCTCGGTCCGCGCATCCTGGAGACGCCCGGCGACGGCTCGCTGCCGGACCCGCCCTACAAGACGATCGACAATCCGAACACCTGGCTCGCCTTCACGGACCTCGTCTTCGTCGATCCTGTCGGCACCGGGTTCAGCCGCGGCGAAGGGAAGGACGATCCCGACAAACCCTTCTTCAACGTCCGTGGCGATCTGAGCTCCCTGGCTTCGGTGCTGCGGCTGTGGCTGACCCGGCATCAGCGCTGGGCCGCGCCGGTCTACCTCGTCGGCGAAAGCTACGGCGGCTATCGCGCCGCGGCGCTCACGCAATCGCTGGCCGAGGATGTCGGGATCACGGTGAACGGCGTCGTGCTGGTATCGCCGGCGCTCGATATGGATTTGGTCTACGCGAACGTGGTCGATCCGATGGGGGCGGCGTTTCTGATCCCGTCCTATGCCGCGACCGTGGCGTCGCTCGCCGGCAAGCCGCTTTCGGCGGATGCCGCCGCCGGAATCGAGGCCTTCGCGCTCGGCGATTACGTCACGGGGCTCTTGCGCATGACCGGGGAGCCGCCCGCCGGCGATCCGTTCATCGCGCGGGTTGCCCAGACCATCGGGATCGACGCGGATACGGTGCGCCGGTCGCGCGGCCGGGTCTCCAACGGAATGTTCGTGCGCGAGCTCCGCCGCGACCGGCACGAGGTGCTGAGCATCTACGACGGAACCGTCAAGCGGGCGACCCGCGGCAATCCCTGGGACGATCACGCCGGCGACCCGGTGCTGGCGCCGGCGACGGCCGCCTTCACCGCCGTCTTCGATGCCTACGCCCCGGAGGCGCTCGGCTACCACACCGAGCTGCCCTACCGCGTCCTGCCGCACGATGTCGCGCAGCATTGGGACTGGGACGCCACCAATCACGGCGAGGGCGGCTTGGGCTTCGCACTGACCAATTTCGAACAGGCCCTCTTGGCGCACCCGCGCACAAAAGTTCTGATCGTCAACGGCCGGCACGATCTGCAGACGCCCTACCTGTCGTCGCGCTGGCTGATCGACCAGCTCTCGATCCCGTCCTCGGTGCGCCAGGCGATCCGCCTCAAAGTCTATGACGGCGGGCACATGATGTATCTGCGGCACGACTCGCTTGCCGCGTTGTCCCGCGACGCCGCCGATCTGTTCAAGCCCGATTAGCCTCGATCAGCCGGTCGAGCGCGGCGAGAAGCGCATCGGCGGCTTCCTCTCCGGTCTCCGCGCGGCGCAGGACGAGCGCCGCCGCCTCGATCGTCGACAGCGCGTCGCGCCGGGGCTCGCGGCGGACCTCGCCATAGCGGGCCGGGCGGGGCGGGTTGAGCACCAGGCGGTGCAGCTTGAGGAGCCACGGGTTGCGCCACCACAAATTCTTGGCCTGGCTCCAGGTGCCGTCGATCAGCACGATGCCCTCGAGCCCGCGCAGCAGCGCCTCGCCATCGGCCGTCTCGCCCCGGCGGTCGAGCGCGACGATCTCGCGATCGCCTTGCGGGCGAGCCGAGCCGAGATAGAGCACGCCCCAGTGCCGAGGGTCGGCCGCGCGGCCAAGCGCGCGCGCCAGATTGGGCCAGGACAGCCCGACCGCGACCTTTGCCCGCGCCAGAGTTCCGGCTATCCCGGCTGCGGTGGACAATGCCTGCCGCCGCTCTTGCGGGTGCTGCAAGACCAGCACGAACAGCCGGTTCTCAACCATGCGCCAGTGTCGCCCGGCGGGCCGGCGCTGTATAGGCTGGGAGCATGGTCCCGAACTCCCGCCAGTTCGTCATCTCGCTGATCGTCGCCTGCGCGATGTTCATGCAGAACCTCGATTCGACGATCATCGCGACGGCCCTTCCGGCGATCGCCCGCTCGCTCGGCGAGAGCCCGCTTCAGCTCAATGTGGCAATCACCTGCTACCTGCTGAGCCTGGCGGTCTTCATCCCGATCAGCGGGTGGACCGCCGACCGCTTCGGCGCCCGCCAAGTGTTTAGCGGCGCGATCGTTGTGTTCACGCTGGGCTCGATCGCGTGCGGGCTGTCGAACTCGCTGCCGATGCTGGTCGTCGCACGGATCGTGCAGGGGATGGGCGGGGCGATGATGGTGCCGGTCGGCCGGCTCGTGCTGCTGCGCACCGTGCCGCGGTCCGAGCTGGTGCGGGCGATGTCGTTCGTCAGCGTACCGGCGCTGATCGGCCCGATTGTCGGGCCGCCGCTCGGCGGTTTGATCGTGACCTATGCCTCCTGGCGCTGGATCTTCTTCATCAACATCCCGATCGGGATCGCCGGGGTGCTGCTGATCAACCTCGTCATCAAAAACCTCGACGACGGAGCGGTCCGCCCGTTCGATCTCGGGGGCTTCATCCTGACCGGCATCGGACTGGCGAGTTTGGCTTTCGGGTTCGAGACGGCCGGGCGCGGCGCCGTGCCGCTTCCGATTTCTCTCGCTCTGCTCGCGATCGGCGGCGCCTGCGTGGCCGCGTATATCCGGCATGCGCGGCGGGTCGACCACCCGATCATCGACCTGTCGTTGCTGCGGATCCCCACCTACGCGGCGGCGACAACCGGCGGCTTCATCTTCCGCATCGGCACCGGGGCGCTGCCGTTTTTGATGCCGCTGATGCTGCAGGTCGGGTTCGGCCTGAGCCCGCTCAAGTCCGGGCTCCTGACCTTTGCCCAGGCGGCGGGCGCGATGACGATGAAAACCTCGGTGACGACGATCATCCGCGCCCTCGGCTTCCGCACCGTGCTCGCCGGCAACGCGGTGCTGAGCGCCGCCTTTCTGATCGGATACTCGTTCTTCCGGCCGAGTACCCCGCATGTCGTGATCTTCCTGCTGCTGCTGGCCGGCGGGTTCTTCCGCTCGCTGCAGATGACCAGCATCAATACGCTGAGCTATGCCGACGTGCCGCCGGCGATGCTGAGCCGGGCCACGAGCCTGACCAGCATGTGCCAGCAATTGTCGCAAAGCGTCGGGGTCGGCGCCGGCGCGACGATCCTTTATCTGCTGCTCGCGACGCATGGCGCGGGCACCCTGACGCCCGGCGATTTCTCGGTGGCGCTGCTGGCGGTGGGGGCGATTTCGCTATCCTCGGTGCCGCTCTTCCTCAGAATGTCTCCGGACGCGGGCGCCGAGGTCGCCGGTCGGGCGGTGCCGCGCCCGCGATGAGCGCGCGGTCCCGCAAGGTCAGGCTCCTGGCCTGGAACATCCGTCAGGGCGGCGGCACTCGCCTTGGCGCGATAGCCGAAGCGCTGGCACGGCACGACGCCGACGTTCTCGTCCTTTCGGAGTACCGCGGCGGCGATTCCGGGCTGCGGCTCGTCGAGGCGCTGGCGCGGCTCGGCTACCGCCATGCGAGCGTCCCGATCCCGCCGGCCGGGCTCAACGGCGTGCTGGTGGCCGCCCGCACGCGCTTCCATGCCCGCGGCGCGGTCTGCGCCGACCTTCCCGAGCCCCACAAGCTTGTGCGCGCGGACTTTCCGGGTTTCAGCTTGTGCGGCGTCTATATGCCGAACCTGAAGGCCAAGATCCCCTATTGGGATGCGTTGCTGGCGGCGCTGGGCGAGCCGGGGGTCGAGACCCTGGCGATCGGCGATTTCAACACCTGCCGGGCCTATCTCGACGAGGCGGGCAAGTTCGACGCCACCGGCTATTACATGGACCGGATCGAGGCGATCGGCTTCCGTGATTTATGGCGTCACCGCTACCCCGAGGGCCGGGAATATTCGTGGTACAGCCACCGCGGCAACGGGTTTCGCATCGACCACGCCTTCCTGTCGCCGCGGCTGGCCGCATCGGCGGGCGAGGTGCGCTATTCGCACGACGAGCGGCTCGCCGGGCTTAGCGACCACTCGCCGATGATCCTGGATTTACGGGTGTAAGGGCTATTTCTGCCCCACCGCCATCATCTTCGCGAGTTCCTCGGGCGGGATGTCGTCCTTCCAGTTCTGGCCCGTGTTCCAGCCCCAGGGGCGGATGGCGTTGCGCTCCGCGATCAGTCTTTCGATCTCGGCATCGATCGCGCCGCCGTCGCGGGCGCCGTTGGCCTGATCGAGGTAGAGTTCGTAGAGGCGGTCCCAGATCGCCGATAAGCGGGTCCGTTGCTCGGAAGTAAATCCGTCGGCAGGCATCGCTTTTCCCTCCCGCCGTGATGGCGGTTAGGGAAAAGCTAAGCCTCTGTTAGTTAGGGCTCTGTTAACAGAAATGCTTAATCGCCGACAGCCCGCACACGCTCCTGAGCCCCCGCCAGCTGGCGCCGGATCAGCCGCGCATAGAGCCCGTTCCGGGCGACGAGCTCGGCATGGCTGCCGGTCTCGACGAGCCGGCCGCGATCGAGCACGACCAGCCGGTCGGCGTTGCGCACGGTCGACAGGCGATGGGCGATAACGATCGTCGTGCGGTCTCGCATCAGCGCGTCGAGCGCCGCGCGAACCTGCGCTTCGCTGACCGCGTCGAGATGCGAGGTCGCTTCGTCGAGGATCAATGTCGGCGCGTTCTTCAGAAAGGCGCGGGCGATCGCCACGCGCTGCCGCTGGCCGCCGGAAAGCTGCACCCCGCGCTCGCCGACCCGGGTGTCGAGCCCCTCGGGCAGGCTGGCGACGAACTCGGCGAGGGCCGCCTGCTCGAGCGCTCGGCGGATCGCGGCCTCGTCGGCCTCCGGCCGGGCGAGACCGACATTGGCGCGCAAGCTGTCGTTGAACAGGTACGTGTCCTGGGAGACCAGCGAGACCCGCCCGCGCAACTCGTCGAGCTCGAATTCCGAGAGGTTGACCCCGTCGATGCGGACCTGCCCGCTGCCGGGGTCCCAGAAGCGCAGCAGCAGGTTGGCGAGCGTCGTCTTGCCGGCGCCGGAGGGGCCGACCACGGCGACGGTGCTGCCCGCGGCGATGTCGAGCGAGACGCCGTCCAGCGCCGGGCGGCGTGCGCCGGGATAGGCAAACCCGACATCCTCGAAGCGGATCGACGAGCCGCCGGCCGGCCTCGGCGGGTGCAGCGCCCCGTCGACCACCGCCGGCTCCTCATGCATCACCGCGTGAAACCGCCGGGTCGAGGCGATCGTGTCGGCGAGCTGGCGGCTTACCTGCGCGATTTCCGAAATCGGCAGGAACGAAGCGAGGGCGATCAGGATCAGCAAGGGGAGGGTGGTCGCGCCGAGCTCGTGCTGCGCCACCAGCCACGCCCCGACCACGGCGACGGCGACGCCGCCCAGCCCGGTCGCGACCTCGAACAGCGCGGTTTGCGCGGCGAGGTCGGTGAGCAGCGCCAGCCGGGTCTTCTGATAGCCGCGCACGGCGTCCATGAAGCCGTCGCGGCGCCGTTCGACGGCCTGGAACGCGATCAGGTCGGAAAGGCCCTGGATCGTCTCGGTGACGTAGGCGCCCAGCAACCCCAGCGCGTCGCGCGCCTCGGCGCCGAACCGGTCGATCCGCCGTCGCGTCACCGCCGGGGCCAGCCCGGCATAAAGCACGAAAGGCAGCAGCGCGAGCGCAATCGGCCAGGCGATGACGGCGAGCGTCGCCAGCACCGCCGACGGCACCAGCACCGCGATCAGCGCCGGCGCCACGGTATGGGCGAAGAAATATTCGATCGTCTCGATGTCCTGGCTCGCCAGCGCGATCAGGTCGCCCGAGCGCCGCCGCACCAGATAGGCCGGCGCCAGCGCGTCGAGCTTTTTGTAGAGGTCGATGCGCATCTCGGCGAGGAGCCGGTAGGCGATCTCGTGCGCGAGCCAGCTTTCGAGCCAGTGGAGAAGGCCGGCGAGCGGCGCGGCGATGGCGAGGGCGATCAGCAGAGTGCCGTAGGGCATCCCGCTCTTGACCGCCGCGACCGCGAGCGCCCCGATAATGCCCACGCCGATAAAGGCGGCGACCCGGGCGATCCCGGAGGTGACGACGATCGCGAATTTGCGGCGCCACGGCGCGATGATCGCGATCAGGGTCGCGAGGGTCTGTCCGGCACCCACCCGCGCCGCCGCTTCCGCCGTCGCGGTCGTCGCCGCCTCGCCGAAATCGGTGGTTTCGGCGCTGCCGGCCGCCTCGGCATCCGGTTCGGCCAGGTCGAGGTCGTCGCCGCCGCGCTCCTCGGCCTGTGCGCCCATCAGCCGGCGATAGGGGCCGTCGCGGCGGATCAGCTCGGCATGACGGCCGGTCTCGACGATCTTGCCGCGATCGAGCACGAGAATGCGGTCGGCGCCGATCACGCTCGACAGCCGATGCGCCAGGATCAGCGTCGTGCGGCCGTGCGACAGCCGGTCGATCGCCTCCTGGATCACCGCCTCGTTTTCAGCATCGACCGAGGACAGCGCCTCGTCGAGGATCAGGATCGGCGCGTCGCGCAACAGCGCCCGGGCGATCGCCAGGCGCTGGCGCTGGCCGCCCGACAGGTTGGCGCCGCGCTCCCCGAGCATCGTCTGGTAGCCCTGCGGCAGGCGCGCGATGAACTCGTGCGCGTTGGCGTCGCGCGCGGCTTCCTCGATCTCGGCCTGGCTGGCGTCCGGATTGCCGAGGCGGAGGTTCTCGGCGACCGTGCCGTGGAACAGGTAGGTGTCTTGATGGACGACGGCGATCTGCCGCCTCAGCTCGTCGGGGTCGAGGGTGCGGATGTCCGCGCCCCCAACCGCGATCCGGCCGGCCTGGGGATCGAACAGATGGAGCAGCAGCCGTGCGACGGATGATTTCCCCGACCCGCTCGGCCCGACGATCCCGATCTTCTCGCCCGCCGCGACCGTAAAGCTCAACCCGTCATGGGCGTTGCCGCGGCCGCCCGGATAGGCGAATTCGACATTCTCGAAGGCGATGCTCGGCACCCGGTCTACCGGGGCGAGGCTCCTGACCGTCGGGCGGAGCGGCACCAGCGGCTCGGCATCGAACAGCGCGCCGATGCCCGCGGCGGCCGACTGCCCGACCATCCCCTGGTGCAGCACCGAGCGCAGATCCCGCAGCGGCCGGTACACCTCCGTGCCGCACATCAGCACGATCAGCAGCGCCTGGATCGTGGTTTCGCCGTGCGACACGCGGTAGACGCCGAGAGCGAGCGCGGCGGCGGCGCCGATGGCGATGCCGCAATCGGTGATCCCGCGGGTCATCACGCTCGTCGCCAGCACCCGCATCGTCGTCTCGGAGAGGTACCGCGCGCGCTCCGCGAGCTTGAGCCCATAGGCGCGGCTCTGCCCGAACGCCTTGAGCGTCGGCAGCCCCTGCACCGCATCGAGGAACTCCGCCCCAAAGCCCTTCATCGCCTCGTGCCGCTTCCGGCCGCGGCCGCCCTCGACCTTGTTGAAGACAAGCGGAGCAAAGAGGGTCACCAGCGCCCCGGCAAGCATCACGCAGGCGACCGGCAGATCCCACCACACGATGAAGAGAAAGATCGCGATCGGCGTCAGCGCGGCGACGCAGACTTGCGGCACGTACTGGCCGAAAAAGGTCTGGAGCTGCTCGACCCCGTCGACTACCGACAGCATGACGCCGCCGGTGCGCTCGCCGGCGAACCAGGCCGGGCCAAGCTCGGCGATCTTGTCGTAGAGACGCCGGCGCAAGTCGTTCTGCACCACCGCGGCGGTGCGGTGCGCGACGACGGTGCGGATGTAATCGAGCAGCGCCCGCGCGACGACCGCCGCCGCGACCCCGGCAGCCGCGAGCGCGATCGGCCCGGTCCCGGCCCCGGCGAAGACCAGCGCCAGCAAGGTGCCGAGCAGCGCGAAACGGGCGATCCCGAACCCGGCCGCGGCCAGGCCGATAACGATGCCGGCGGCGATCCGGCCGCGCAGCCCTCTGGTCAGCTCCCACAAGCGCCGGTCGAAATACATCAGCGGACTTTCTCTTCGGAATTGGCCGTCCGCTGCGCGTCGCTCAGCGTGCGGGGGTCCGCGACGTCGACGGTCAGATGCTCGGTGGGGCGCGGCGTCGCGGTGACGATGCTGACCCCGCTCGGGGCGGAAAAGCGGTGCCAGGTGTTCTGCGGCACCACGACCGTCGTCCCGGCGGCGACTTCGTGGCTTTCGGGCCCTCGCTCGGTCATCAGGTGCATCGTGCACGACCCGTCCACGATCTGCACAAGCTCGTCGCCGCTGGGATGGCGTTCCCAGGCGGCCTCGCCCGAGAATTTCGCGCTGTAGATGTTGCCGTCACGATAGGGGGCCAGGGTTACGAACGCGCCGGTCGCTTTGCGCTCGGCCTCGGTCGATTCCGGGCGCCGCCCCTCCATCATCGGCATCTTCGCGAGCGTGCCCTTGAGGTCGAGAATCGTGGTCATCGCTATGCTCCGCTCGTTGGGGCCGGACGCATCATATCGATACAAACTGATTTCATCGATCCACAAATTCGGCTTACAGTGATACGGATTTGTATCGGTATCGGACGAGGCTCCAATGATGGATTGGGACGATGCCCGGGTGTTTCTCGCGGTTGCCCGGAACGGGTCGCTGCGGGCGGCCGGGCGCTCGCTCGGGCTGAGCCAGCCGACGGTCGGGCGGCGGCTGTCGGCGTTCGAGACTTCCTTCGGGGGGCCGGCATTGTTCGATCGTCTGCCCGACGGGCTGCGGCTCAACCCGGCGGGCGACGCGCTTCTGCCGGCGGTGGAGCAGATCGAGATAGCGGCGCTCGCGGTCGAGCGGCGTCGCGCGGCAGCATCGCCGGTCCTCAGCGGCACCGTCCGGGTGTCGGTCGGCGAATGGGCGGCGAGCTTTCTCGCCCGTCATCTCGGCCGCACCGGAGCCAAGCCGCTTCCCGAGGGCATTACCATCGAGCTGGTCGAGTCGCAGCAGACCGCAAACCTGGCGCGGCGCGAGGCCGATCTCGCGGTCCGCCACCACCCGCCGGAGGGCGGCGACCTCCACGTCGCCAAGCTCGGCGAGTTTGCCTGCGCCGTGTACCGGCGGATCGGCTCGGGCAGCAATGCCTGGGTGACCTATACGGAGGAGCAGGCTCATTATCCGACGGCGCGGTGGGTGCTGCAGCGGGTCCGGGAGGGCGACGACCCGATCGTGTTGCGCGCCTCGACCGGGACGATGCATCTCGCGGCGATCCGCGCGGGCGCCGGGCGGGGCATTCAGCCCTGCTTTATCGGAGACTACGACCCGCTGCTGGAGCGGCTCACCGCGCCTATTCCGGAGATCGCCGCGGAGTACTGGGTCATCGTTCACCGCGACTTACGACGCGCTGCCTGCGTCCGCGCGGTGATCGACTGGATCCGCCAGCTTTTTGCCGACCAGCGCGATGCGCTGGCCGGCGTCCCTCCGATCAGGTCATCCGCGCCTGATACATCCAGCAGACGGCGAGGATCACGAGCGGTATCACCAGCCCGATCAGGCTAATAGTGCCGGCGACCATGTACGTCACGATCTGCCCGACGACAAATGCCGCCGTATAGAGATAGAGCGCCCACTTCTTCATCATCCACAACCCGTAGACGGAGACCACGCTCACGGCGAGCATGGCGATGCTGTAGATGAAATATCCCACCCCAAAGACGAGGAGCGCGCTGCTGGCGAAGATCAGGCCGACCAGGCCCAGCACGAGGAATAT
Organism: Allostellaceae bacterium; assembly: GCA_036273175.1. Lineage (GTDB taxonomy): Bacteria > Pseudomonadota > Alphaproteobacteria > ATCC43930 > CGMCC-115725 > DATARH01. The sequence goes on along the minus strand of DASUIE010000154.1, from coordinate 20,558 downwards.
CGCCAGCACGACGCAGATGATCGTGATGGCAATCGGACGGCCTTCGGTCGTGTCGGATTGAGCTATGGTCACGGGGTCCCCCTGGGCCAAGGTTCAAAAAGTGGAAACAGCTTACGCCGATATGCGACCGGAGGGTCAATTGGCCCGGCTAGGTCACGGTTAGCGAAGGGAGAAGAGCGATGCACAGGGTTTTGATCACGGGCGCCGGCGGGGGAATCGGCCGCTCCCTGCGCGAGACCCTGCGCGGAGTCTATCCGGTGCTGCGCCTCTCCGACCGGGTGGCGATCGCGCCCGCCCGCGACGGCGAAGAAGTCGACCAGACCGACATCTCCGACATGGCTGCTGTCGAGCGCATGGTCGCCGGCGTCGACGGCATCGTCCATCTCGGCGGGATTTCCGGCGAGAACAGCTGGGAGACGATCCTTCAGGGCAACATCATCGGCCTCTACAATGTCTTCGAGGCCGGGCGGCGGGCCGGCGTGCAGCGCATCGTCATGGCGACCTCGAACCACGCGGTCGGGTTCTACCGGCGGGACCGCACCATCGACCACACCGTGATGGTGCGCCCCGACAGCCGCTACGGCGTCTCGAAGGCGTTCAGCGAGGCGCTGGGCAGCCTCTATTCCGACAAGCACGGCATCGGGTTCCTCGGCATCCGCATCGGCAATTTCGGAACCCATCCGATCGACAAGCGCCGGCTGTCGATCTGGGTCAGCCCGCGCGATCTGACCCAGCTCGTCAGGATCGGGCTCGAACATCCCGACATCCGCTACGAGATCGTCTACGGCGTCTCCGACAACCGCCGTTCCTGGTACGACAACGCCAACGCCTATCGGCTCGGCTACAAGCCCGAGGACGATTCCGAGCCGCAGGCCGCGCAGGTTCTGTCGGCCGAGCCGCCCGGCGCCGATCCGATCGCCGAGGCGCGACAGGGCGGCACCTTTGCCGCCGACGATTACACGGCGAAGACGCCCCGCGATTAGAGAACGTCGAGCACCTTTTCCGGCGGCCGTCCCAGCGCCGCCTTGCCGCCGGAGACGACGATCGGGCGCTCGACGACGATCGGGTGCTTCGCCATCGCCTCGATCAGCGCGTCCTCGGAAAGTTTCGCCGGGTCGATGCCGGCCTCGGCCGCCTCCTTGCGGCGGATGACCGCCTTCGCCGGGAGCTTGAGCTGGCCGAGCAGCGTCTTGAGCTGCGCCGCCGTATAGGGCGTCTTCAGATATTCGACGACCGCCGGCTCGATCCCTTTCTCGCGCAGCAGCGCCAGGGTTTTGCGCGAGGTGTTGCAGCGCGGGTTGTGATAGATCGTGACCGGCATCGCCTTGCCCTCCCGGTTGTTGCGCCGATTGTCCGCGCCTAGAGTGCCGCCGCCAAGAGGGATTGCGGAGCGGCCGTGCAGCTTAACGACGAGGAGCGGGCGATGCTCGCCGGCGAGTACGGCGAAGCGCGGCGCTGGGCGATCGAGCACCAGATCCAGGTTGGCGACTTCTTCGATGCCGCCGACTTCGTGCCGGTGTCGCAGGCGCATATCATGGCCGACACCGAAAGCCTCGGCGAGGCCGGTGTTGCTTTCCTCGAACGCCTCGCCGCGCTCCCGGAGAGCGAGCGGCGGGTGCGCGTGCCGACCATCACCGATCCGCGGGGCCTCGATTTCGCGGTCTACAAGCGGCTCGGCCAAACCGACGCGATGGCGGCGCTGGAGGCGAGGGCGATCGCCGCGTTCCGCGCCTTCGGCGTGCTGATGACCGATACCTGCATCAACTACCAGACGATCCTGCCGCCGGTGCGCGGCGAGCACCTGGCGATGGGCGACACCGGCGTCGTCATCTATTCGAACAGCGTGTTCGGCGCGCGGAGCAATTTCGAGGGCGGTCCCTCGGCGCTCGCCGCCGGGCTGACCGGCCGGACCCCGCGCTACGGCTACCATCTCGACGCGGCGCGCCGGCCGACGCATCGCTTCCGCGTCACGGCGGCGCCGCGCGACCTCAGCGAATGGGGTGCGCTCGGTGGGATTGTCGGCCGGGAATGCGGCTCCTACTGGACCGTGCCGCTGGTCGAGGGGATCGAGACGCCGCCCGGCTCCGACGCGCTCAAGCATTTCGGCGCGGCGATGGCGAGCTACGGTTCGGTCGCGCTGTTCCATATGTCCGGCGTTACCCCCGAGCCGGCTGAGTGCGCGGCGGCGGCGGCCGCGATCGGCCGCGCCGAAATCGACGCCTTCCTCGCTTCCTATGAGGCCAAGGGCGACAAGGTCGACGTCGTGGTCTTCGCCGCCCCGCAGCTGTCGCTGATCGAGATGGCCGAGGTGGCCGAGGCGCTCGACGGACGCCATGTCCACGCCGACACGACCTTGCTCGTCGCGACTTCGCCCGAGATCAAATCCGCCGCCGACCGCATGGGCCTCACCGCCCGCATCGAGGCCTCGGGCGCGATGGTCGCCGCCGGCATCTGCTTCTACCAGAGCTATGCCGGAGAGCTCGCCGCGGCCAATGGCTGGACCCGGCTGCTGACCAATTCGGCCAAGCTTACCAATATCATCGGCGGCTACGGCTACAAGCCGACCCTGGCGAGCCTGGCACGCTGCGTCGACTCGGCCGTCGCCGGGCGGATCGTCTGATGCCGCCTCTGCTCAAATGCCATCCGGGGATCGGCCCCGCGGTGACCGGCGTCGCGCTCGTCGCCAAGGACAATTTCAGCGCCCGCTACGACCTCGACCGCAAGGCCGGCACCTTTTCGCGCCCCAGCCACGCGCTCGCCGGGCAGAGCTACAAAGACCGCATCCTGGTCCTCGACCAGGCCAAGGGCGGCGTCGCGACGGCCTGGATGCTGCATGAAATGGCCGCACGGAACGTGGCGCCGCTTGCCCTCGTCCTCAACCGGGTCAATCCGATCCTGGCGCAGGGCGCCGCGCTGGCCGGGATGACGATGGTGGATCGCTTCGAAAGCGACGTGACCGACCTGATCCGCACCGGCGACACCGTGCGCGTCGACCCGGCCGCCGGGACAGTCGAAATCGTGAAGCGCGACAATGGCTGACATCCGCATCGCCGCCGGCCCCTACGTCTTTGGCGCCGTATTCGAGAGCACCGCCGCGCCGCTGACCTGCGCCAAATTCGAGACGCTGCTGCCGTATCGCGAGCGGATCATCCATGTGCGCTGGAGCGGCGAGGCATGCTGGATCCCGCTCGGCACGCTCGATCTCGGCCTGCCGCTCGAAAACGGCACGAGCTATCCCGCGCCCGGACAGGTGCTCCTCTACCCCGGCGGTCTCAGCGAGACCGAAATCCTTGTCGCCTACGGCGCCTGCCGCTTTGCCAGCAAGCTCGGCCAGCTCGCCGGCAGCCACTTCCTGACGATCGTCGATGGTCTTGAAAACCTTCGTCCGCTCGGCGAGTTGACGCTGCGGCGCGGCGCTCAGGACATCGTGTTCTCGAAGGGATGACCCCGTTGCGCTAAGCTGCCCCCGCGCTCGATGCGCCAGGAGCCCCGCGATGTCGACCGTCTATCGCTACACGCTTCCGGTCGAGCAGACCGAATGGAAGTTCGAGGGCAACGCCGAGACCGCTTTCACCTGGGAATACGATGAGCCGCGCGCCGCGCTCCTTCAGCTCTACGACAAGGGCAAGCGCCAGCAATGGGACGCGGCCGAGCGCATCGATTGGGACCAGGACCTCGACCCCGAAAACCCGATGCTGCTCGACGACCGGGTCATCCCGATCCACGGCTCGCCGATCTGGGACAAGATGACCCCGGCCGAGCGCCGGCGCGTCCGCCACCATCTTCAGGCCTCGCAGATATCGCAATTCATGCATGGCGAGCAGGGCGCGCTGATCGCGACGGCGAAGATCGTCCAGACCGTCCCCGACATCGACGCAAAGTTTTACGCGGCCACCCAGGTGATGGACGAGGCCCGCCACGTCGAAGCCTATTCGCGTCTGCTGCACGACAAATTCGAGCTCGCCTACCCGATCACCCACGGGCTCAAGTCGCTGCTCGAAAGCGGGCTCAGCGACAGCCGCTGGGACATGACCTATCTGACCATGCAGATCCTGATCGAGGGGCTGGCGCTGGCCGCGTTCCAGCGCATCCGCGACCAGTCGAAGAACCCGCTCGCCGCCGCGGTCAACGCCTATGTCATGCAGGACGAGGCCCGCCACGTCGCGTTCGGCCGCCTCGCGCTCAGGGACTATTACCCGCAGCTCAGCGACGCCGAGCGGGCCGAGCGCGAGGAGTTCGTCGTCGATGCGTGCTGGCACATGCGCGACCGCTTCAACCAGCTCGAAGTATGGCAGCGCCTCGATCTTCCCATCGAGGATTGCCTGGCTCTCGTCGACCGGTCGGAGACGATGCAAATATTCCGCAGCCGCATCTTCAGCCGCATCGTGCCGACCGTCCGCGATATCGGCCTGTGGGGTCCGAAGGTGCAGGAGGCCTTCGCCGCGATGGGCGCGATCGAGTTCGCCAGCGTGGACGCCGCCGCGCTCCTCGAGCACGACGCAAAGGTGGCCGAGGAGTTCGACGCAAAGTCACGATTGCGCGACGCCGCCGCGGAGTAGGCGTTCGTCGTTTCCACACTCCTTTCGCTGGTCTAACCTGACATCCGCCTGACATTCGGAGAGCGACGATGCCCGCCTTTACCACCCGCCCCGAGATCCGCGGCACGTTCGGGGTCGTGGCCTCGACCCATTGGCTGGCCTCGTCGGTCGGCATGAGCATCCTCGAACGCGGCGGGAATGCCTTCGACGCGGCGGTGGCGACCGGGTTTACCTTGCAAGTGGTCGAGCCGCATCTCAACGGGCCGTTCGGCGACGCGCCGATCCTCGTCTGGGACAACAAGGCCCGCGAGGCCAAGATGATCTGCGGCCAAGGGCCGGCGCCGCAGGGCGCGACGATCGCCCATTACCGCGGGCTCGGCCTCGACCTGGTGCCCGGCACCGGCCTTCTCGCCGCGGTCGTGCCCGGGGCGTTCGACGCATGGGCGCGGATGCTGCGCGACTACGGCACGATGCCGCTCTCAGAAATCCTCGCGCCGGCGATCGGCTATGCCGAAAGCGGCTATCCGCTGGTCGGCCGCATCCGCGACACGATCATGACCGTGGCCGAGATGTTCCGGAACGAGTGGCCGACCTCCGCCGCCCTCTACCTTCCCAACAACACCCCACCGACTCCGGGCAAGCTTTTCCGCAACCCCGGCCTCGCCGCGACGTACAAGCGCGTGCTCGCCGAGAGCGAAGCGGGCGGCGGCTCGCGCGAGGCCCGGATCGACCGCGCCCGCAACGCCTGGTACCGCGGCTTCGTCGCCGAGGCGACGGAGGCGTTTTGCAAGAAGGACAAGATTTTCGACTCGTCGGGCCGGCGCCATTTCGGTGTCCTGACCGCCGACGACATGGCGCGCTGGCAGGCTCCGGTCGAGGCGCCGGTCGCCTACGACTACCACGGCTACACGGTGCTGAAGGGCGGACCGTGGGGGCAGGGGCCGGTGCTGCTCCAGCAGCTCGCGCTGCTCAGCGGCTTCGACCTCGACGACACCGACCCGACCGGCCCTGAGTTCATCCACGCCGTGGTCGAATGCGCCAAGCTCGCCTACGCCGACCGCGAGGCCTGGTACGGCGACCCCGATTTCGTCGATGTGCCGATGGAGACGCTGCTTAGCGCCGGCTACAACGACGCGCGCCGCAAGCTGGTCAGCGACCGAGCCTCGCTCGATCTCCGCCCCGGCAGCCCCGACGGGCGCCAGCCCTATGTGCCCGCGCCCGGCCGCAAGGTGGCGGCGATGGCCGGCGTCGGCGAGCCTACCGTCGGAGCCCTCGCGGGGATCGGCGAGCCGACGGTCAGCCCGCTCGGCGCGGTCGCCGGCGACACCTGCCATCTCGACATCATCGACCGCTGGGGCAACATGGTCTCGGCGACGCCGAGCGGCGGCTGGCTGCAATCCTCGCCGGTGATCCCGGCGCTCGGCTTCTGCCTCGGCTCGCGGCTGCAGATATCCTGGCTCGACGAGAAGAGCGCGTCGAGCCTCGCGCCCGGCAAGCGGCCGCGCAGCACGCTGTCGCCGACCCTGGCGCTCAGGGACGGCGAGCCGGCGATGGCTTTCGGCACGCCGGGCGGCGACGGCCAGGACCAGTGGTCCACCCAGCTTTTCCTGCACCATGTCCATCACGGCATGAATTTGCAGGAGGCGATCGACTGCCCCGAGTTCAATACCGGCCACGCGCCCAGCTCGTTCTATCCGCGCGCCGCCGAGCCCGGTTCGCTGACCGTCGAGGGCCGTATGCCCGAGGCGACCCAGCGCGCTCTCGCGGCCAAGGGCCATCGCGTCGCGGCTGGCGAGACCTGGTCCGGCGGGCGGCTCACCGCTTGCGCCCGGGAGCAGACCGAGGACGGCGTGATCCTCAAGGCCGGGGCCAATCCGCGCGGCATGCAGACCTATGCGGTCGGGCGGTAAGTGCCTGCTCCGCTGCTTGCCGTAGAGGGGTTGCGGGTCGAGTTTTCGACCGAGTCCGGAAATCTGACCGCCGTCGACGGAATTGACCTCAGCCTGGCGCGCGGCGAGACGCTGGCGCTGGTCGGCGAGAGCGGCTGCGGCAAGAGCATGACCGCGCTGTCGATCATGGGGCTCGTTCCCGAGCCGCAAGGCCGCGTCGGCGGGTCGATCCGCTTTGACGGTGTCGAGCTGACGGGTCTCGATCCGTCGGCGCGGCGTGCCTATCGCGGCGCCAGGGTGGCGATGATCTTCCAGGAGCCGATGACCTCGCTCAACCCGGCCTTCACGATCGGCGACCAGATCGGGGAAGGGCTGGTGCGGCACCGCGGTCTCGGCCGCGAGGCCGCGCGCAAGGAAGCGGTCGAGATGCTCCGCCGCGTCCACGTCCCCGACCCCGCGCGCCGGGCCGCCGACTATCCGCACCGGCTCTCGGGCGGGATGCGCCAGCGCGCGATGATCGCGATGGCGCTCGCCTGCGCCCCGGCCCTCTTGATCGCGGACGAGCCGACCACCGCCCTCGACGTGACGATCCAGGCCCAGATCCTCGACCTCTTGCGCGAGCTGCGGGCCGCGACCGGCACCGCGATCCTCTTGATCACCCACGACCTCGGCGTCGTCGCCGAGATCGCGGACCGGGTCGCGGTGATGTATTCGGGCCGCATCGTCGAGGAAGCGGCGGTCGGCGAGCTGTTCGCCGTGCCGCAGCATCCCTACACGATCGGGCTTCTCGGCGCGGTTCCCAGGCTTGCCGGAGGCCGCGCGCGGCTGGCGACGATCGAGGGCAACGTGCCCGACCCGCTGCATCTCCCCGCCGGCTGCCGGTTCGCGCCACGCTGCCCGTTCGCCGTTGCGGAGTGCCGAAGCATAGACCCGCCGCTGGCCGAGCTTTCCGCCGCACATAACGCCGCCTGCATTCGCGCCCCGCTCGACCGGAGCGTCCTCGCCGCATGACCGGGGCGCTTCTTGCCGCGAGCGATGTCGTCAAGCACTTTCCGGTGCGGGATTGGCTTGGCCGGCGTCGCGCCGCGGTGCGCGCGGTCGATGGGGTCAGCCTCGAAATCGGTCGCGGCGAGACCTTGGGGCTGGTCGGTGAATCGGGCTGCGGCAAGTCGACCCTCGGCCGCGTCCTGCTGCGGCTGATCGAGGCGGATGAGGGCGACATTCGCTTCGCCGGGCGCGACGTGCGCGGGTTGACCGGCACCGAGCTCCGTCGTCTGCGGGCCAAGGCGCAGATGGTGTTTCAGGACCCTTATGCCTCCTTGAACCCGCGCATGACCGTCGGCGACGCTATCGCCGAACCTTTGGCGCTGCACGGCACCGTTCCGTCCGCCGAACGGCACCGGCGCGTCGCCGAACTCTTGAGCCTGGTCGGGTTGAGGCCGGGGCAGGCGCGGCGCTATCCGCACGAATTCTCCGGCGGCCAGCGCCAACGCATCGGCATCGCCCGCGCACTCGCCGCCAACCCCAAGCTCCTCGTCTGCGACGAGCCGGTCTCCGCGCTCGACGTGTCGATCCAGGCGCAGATCATCAACCTGCTGCAGGCGCTGAAGAGGCGGTTCGGCCTGTCGCTGCTGTTCATCGCCCACGACCTCGCCGTCGTCCGCCATGTCGCCGACCGGATCGCGGTCATGTATCTCGGCCGCGTCGTCGAGACCGCGCCGGCGGCTCGGCTGTTCGCGACGCCGCGTCACCCCTATACGCGCGCGCTGCTCGCCGCCGTGCCGATCCCCGACCCGGCGCTGCGGCGCGAGCGGGCGCTGCTCGGGGGCGAGATCCCGAGCCCGCTGGCGCCGCCCTCGGGCTGCCGCTTTCACACGCGCTGCCCCTACGCCCGCGAACGCTGCTCGGTCGACGACCCGGCGCTCGCCGATGACGGCGAGGGGCACGCGACCGCTTGCCATTTCTGGTCCGAACTGCCGGCCGCCGTCACCGTCGCCGACCCGGGCGCCGCCGATGCCAGGCTCGCCCGCTTGCAGCAATATTTCGACCGCCCGGAAGTGGCGGAAATCGACAGGAGGCCGATATGAGACGACGAATTCTGGCGACCGCCGCGTGCATTCTCCTGCTGGCGGGCGGCGCGAGCGCGCAGACGCTGCGGATCGGGCTGGCGGAAGACCCCGACCTTTTGGACCCGACGCTCGCGCGCACCTATGTCGGCCGCATCGTTTTCGCCTCGCTCTGCGACAAGCTTGTCGATATCAGCCCCGAGCTCGACATCGTCCCGCAGCTCGCGACCTCATGGGACTATGTGGACGACAACAAGGGGCTCGTCTTCCACCTGCGCCAGGGCGTCAAGTTCCAGGACGGCACGCCCTTCAACGCCGCCGCGGTCAAGTACAGCATCGAACGCCATCTGAAGCTGCCCGGTTCGAACCGCAAGGCCGAGATCAGCGCGGTCAAGGAAGTGCAGGTCATCGACGACAACACGGTCAAGCTGGTGCTGTCGCAGCCCTCGGCGCCGCTGCTGGCCGCGCTGACCGACCGTGCCGGGATGATCGTCTCGCCGACCGCCGCCGAGAAGGAGGGCACGGACTTCTCCGCCCATCCGGTCTGCGCCGGGCCGTTCAAGTTCGTGGAGCGGGTCGCGCAGGACCGGATCGTCCTCGAAAAATTCGCCGACTATTGGAACAAGGACCAGATCCACTTCGACAAGGTCGTCTTCCTGCCGATCGCGGATTCGACGGTGCGCCTCGCCAACCTGCAATCCGGCTCGCTCGATCTGATCGAGCGGGTTGCCGCGACCGATCTCGAAAACGTCCGCAAGGACAGCCGGCTCAAGCTGTCGACGATCACCTCGCTCGCCTACCAGGGCATCACGATCAATCTCAACAACGGCGAGCGGGCCAAGAATCCGCTCGGCGAGGACGCGCGCGTGCGCGAGGCGTTCGAGGCCTCGATCGACCGCAAGGCGCTAAACCAGGTGGTTTTCAACGGCGAGTTCCAACCGGGCAACCAATGGGACCCGCCCGGCAACAAGTACTACATCAAGGATTTCCCGGTTCCGGGGCGCGATGTCGCCAAGGCCAAATCTCTGCTGGCCGCCGCCGGGCATCCCAAGGTGTCGATCGAGATGATGGTGCCGACCAACCCCGAGACCGAGCGCGCCGCGCAGGTCGTGCAGGCGATGGCGGGAGAAGCCGGATTCGACATCAAGATCCGGGCCACCGAGTTCGCCTCGGCGCTCAACTTCGCGGTCAAGGGCGATTACCAGGCCTTTATGATCGGGTGGAGCGGCCGCACCGACCCCGACGGCAACATCTACAACTTCGTCTCGTGCAAGGGCCCGCCGGCGCTCAACACGACGCATTACTGCAACAAGGATGTCGACGCCGCCCTCGACGCGGCGCGTCTCGCCGGCGATCCGACCGCCCGTATCGCGCAGTACAAAATCGTCGCCGAGCACATCCTCAAGGACCGCCCGGTGATCTATCTCTGGCACCCGAAATGGCTCTACGCCGCGACCGCGAAGCTGCAAGGCTTTACCCCGTACCCCGACGGGCTGATCCGCCCGCAGGGGGTGAAGCTGCAGTAAACGTGGTATGATCGCCGCATGGCGGCGGCGATCCTCGATGACCCGATAGTGCGGCGCATCCGCGCCGGGCTCGACGCTCTCTACGGCGATCGCATCGAGCGCGTCGTACTGTTCGGCTCGCGGGCGCGAGGCGACGCACGGGAGGATTCCGACTACGATGTCGCGGTCTTCCTTCGTGACATGACCGATCGCTGGTGCGAGCGCTACCGGTTGGCGGACCTGCGGCATCAGTTTCTCGGCGAAGCCAGGATCTTTCTCGACCTAAAACCCTTCCCGTCTGGCTCCTACCAGGCTCGCACCTCCTTGATGCATGAAATCCGAGAAGACGGCGTCGAGTTGTGACGCCAGAGGTCGCCGAACACCTGGAAAAGGCGAAGCATTGTCTTGAAAACGCGCGCGTCATCCTGGCAGCCGGTATCGGTGAGGATGCCGGCCGCAACGCCTATCTGGCCGCGTTTCACGCCGCCCAGGCTTTCATTCTTGCCCGCCGCGGGCGAGTCGCAAAGACGCATCATGGGGTTCATGTCGCTTTTCACGAACTGGCCTCGCGCGAGCCGGATCTACAGGATCTGCCGGCATTCCTGTCGCGAGCCTACGAGCTGAAAGCGATGGCCGACTACGAGGTCGGATCCGGTGCGGACGTGCCCGCGGACGAGGCAATCGCCGCGATCTCCGGTGCGGATCAGTTTGTCGCTCGGGTCGGTTTTGCCCTGACTTAGGTCTGGCGTGACCCGGTCATCTCTTCCGGCCGCACCCATTCGTCGAACTGGGCCTCGGTCACGTGTCCGAGTCTCAGCGCGGCCTCCTTGAGGCTAAACCCTTCGCGATGGGCGAGGAGGGCGATCGCGGCGCTCTTCTCGTAGCCGATATGGGGGCTGAGCGCCGTCACGAGCATCAGCGACTGGTCGAGGTGCTCGCGGATGCGCGCGGCGTTCGCCCCGATCCCGCGGGCGCAGCGCTCCTCGAACGAGGCGCAGGCCTCGGCCAAGAGCTCGGCCGATTCCAGTACGTTGAAGAGGATGATCGGCTTATAGGCGTTGAGCTGGAAATTGCCCTGGCTGCCGGCAAAGGCGACCGTATGGTCGTTGCCGAAGACCTGGGCGGCGACCATCGTCAGTGCCTCGCACTGGGTCGGGTTGACCTTTCCCGGCATGATCGACGAGCCCGGCTCGTTCTCCGGCAGGGTCAGCTCGCCGAGCCCGGCGCGCGGCCCGCTCGCGTACCAGCGGATATCGTTGGCGATCTTGAACAGCGCGACGCCCACCCCGCGCAGGGCCGCGCTCGCCGCCACCATCGCGTCGTGGCTCGACCCGACCGCGAAAAGGTTTGCCGCCGGGCGGAACGGTGCGCCGATCCGCTCGATCGCCAGCTCGGCGAAGCGGGGCGGGGCGTTGAGGCCGGTGCCGACCGCGGTGCCGCCGAGCGGCAATTCATACAGAACGTCGAGAGAGGCTCCCACCATCTCCACCGCCTGGTCGAGCTGCGCCACCCAGCCCGAAAAAAGCTGTCCAAGCGTCAGCGGCGTCGCGTCCATCAAATGCGTGCGCCCGATGATGACGATGCCGCCGAGCGCCTCGCCGCGCCCCGCCAGCGTGTCGCGCAGCCGCCGGACCGCCGGTATCGTCCGCCCGTCGATCGCCTCGACCGCGGCGATGTGCATGACCGCCGGAAAAGCATCGTTCGACGACTGGCTGCGGTTGACGTCGTCGTTGGGGTGGACCTTGGCGAGGCGCGCGATCACCTCGTTGGCGTTCATATTGGTCTGGGTGCCGGACCCGGTCTGGAACGCGACCAGCGGGAACTCGGCGTCATGCTTCCCGGCGATCACCTCCTCGGCGGCCTGGACGATGCGCGCGGCCTTGTCGGCCGGCAGCTCGCCCAGCGCAGCATTCGCCTCGGCCGCGGCCTTCTTGACGATGCCGAGGGCGCGGATCACCCCGCGCCCCCAGACAAAACGCGGCCGGCCGATCGGGAAGTTCTCGATCGAGCGCTGGGTCTGCGCGCCCCACAGCCGGTCGGCCGGAACCTCGACCTCGCCGAGGCTGTCGTGCTCGCGCCGGGTCTTCAGGGGATCATCCCCGGCAGGATCACGAACAGGTCGGTATCGTCGGTCTTCTCGCCGGCGGCGGTGAGCATGGCGTGGACCTGGCCGCGGTGATGGGTCTGATGGTTGAAGAAATGGGCGACGAGAAAGCGCTTCGGCGCCGTGACCTCGCGCTGGATGGCGCCGCTGAACCAGGTCAGGTCCACGTCGAGCCAGGCATCGTCGACCTTCTCGGCCCAGCGCGCGATGTCGGCGTCGGCCTTGACCCGCCGCTCGCCCAGCTCGGCATAGTCGTCGACGAAGCGGTCGCTTTCTTTGATCGGTGTCGTCGGCCGCTCCCATCCGTCAAAGCGCGACATCCACTGGAAGTCGCCCCACAGGATGTGAACGAGCGTGCCGTGGATCGAGTGCCAAAATCCCCCGCGGTCGGCGCGGCGCTCGGCCTCGGTCAAGTTTTCGGCGTTGCGGTAGAGGCGTCGGTTCATCTCGGCGTTGTACGCGGCCATCGTGCGGACATAAGACGGCGTGATCATGTTCGGCCTCCGTATTGTGCAGTGCAGCACAAGGTCCTGTTTGCCGTAAGGCCGGGCTCGCGTCAAACTCGATTTCGACGCTAATCAGATGGTGGCGACGATGCCCGAAGGACAGCGGCCCCGGCCGCAGCCGACCCCGGAGACTCGGCATTTCTGGGATGGAACGAAGAGCGGCGAGCTTCGCCTGCAGCGCTGCGACGCCTGCAAGGCGGTGTATTTCCCGCCGCGCCCGTTCTGCCCCCATTGCGCGGCGCGCGAAGTCAGCGTGTTCAAGGCGAGCGGCAAGGGACGGCTTTACAGCTACGTGATCCACCATCGCGCGGTGAACGGATTCACGCCGCCTTACGCGATCGCGGTCGTCGAGCTCGACGAGGGGCCGCGGATGATGACCAACATCGTCGATTGTCCGCAGACGCCCGAAGCGCTGGTGCTCGACATGCCGCTCGAAGTCGCCTTCGAGAAGATCGACGACGAGATCACCCTGCCTCTGTTCCGTCCGACAAAAGGCTGACCTCGATGAAACCGAAATCGATCGCCATCGTCGGCGCCGCCGAAACCACCGAGCTTGGCCGCATCCCCGAGCTGTCGCAGATCGGCCTTCATGCCGATGCCGCCCTCAACGCGATGAAGGACGCCGGACTCAAGCCCTCCGACATCGACGGCATCGCCACGGCCGGCGAAACGCCGACCACGGTCGCGCACTACCTCGGCCTGACGCCGAAATGGGTCGACGGCACCGCGGTCGGCGGCTGCTCGTTCATGATCCATGTCCGCCACGCCGCGGCGGCGCTGGAGAGCGGGCTCTGCAACACGGTGCTAATCACCCACGGCGAGAGCGGCCGCTCCGGTGTCGCGCGTTCGCGGCCGGCAGTGTCGCCCGGAAGCCTGCAGGGCCAGTTCGAGCTGCCCTACGGCCCGATGGGACCGCCGACGCTGTTCACGATCCCGGTGCTGCGCTACCTGAAGACCTACGGCGTCACGCAGGAACAGCTCGCGATGGTCGCCGTCGTCCAGCGCGAGTGGGCGGCCAAGAACCCGCGCGCGACCTTCCGCGACCCGGTCACCGTCGACGACGTCTTGAACTCGCGGATGATCGCCTATCCGTTCCGCCTGCTGATGTGCTGCCTTGTGACCGACGGCGGCGGTGCGCTGATCCTGACTCGCGCCGACCGCGCCAAGGACTTCCCGCAAAAGCCGGTCTACCTGCTCGGCACCGGTGAGTCGGTTGAGACGCCGATGGTCAGCCAGATGGAGGATTTCACGTCGTCCCGCGCTTTCCGCGTCGCCGGGGCCAAGGCGTTCGACGAGGCCGGGATCGCCCACAAGGACGTCGATCACCTGATGATCTACGACGCCTTCGCCCATCTGCCGATCTACGGGCTCGAAGACCTGGGCTTCTGCAAGCGCGGCGAGGCCGCTTCGTTCATCTGGGAGCGCAATACCGCGCCCGGCGCCAAGCTTCCGCTCAACACCAATGGCGGCGGTCTCAGCTACATGCACTCGGGCATGTACGGGATGTACGCGCTGCAGGAGAGCGTGCGGCAGATGCGCGGCATCGCCCCGGCCCAGGTGCCGGGCGCGAAGCTCTCGGTGTGCCACGGCGTCGGCGGCATGTTCGCGGCGAGCGGCACAATAATCATGACGAACGAAGGGTAGAACCCTGCGCGGCTTGTCTGAGCGGGTTGCGCGAAAACCGCGGCGGTTGCTATCTATCCGGCGAACAGGGGAAGGGGAGGCACAAATGTTCGAGACGAAAAAGCCGGCTGGCATTACGCGCCGCCGGGTGCTGGAGGTGGGCGCGATCGGCACGGTGCTGTCGCCGCTGCCGCTGCGCTATGCACTGGGGGCGCAGCCGATCAAGGTCGGCAGCGTCAATTGCGTGTCCGGGCCGGGCGCGCCGGTCGGCAAGACCTCGGTCATCGGCTTGCAGATGGCGGTCGACCGCATCAACAAAAACGGCGGGATCAACGGCCAGGAGGTCAAGCTGCTTCTCGAGGACGACGAGTCGAAACCCGATGTCGGCCGCCGCAAGGCCGAGAAGCTGCTCACCGAGGACAAGATCGATGTCCATGTCGGGGGCGAGCTGTCGAACATCTGCCTCGCCTGCATGCCGGTCTACGAAGACCATTCCGTCGTCAACATGATCAGCGTGTGCCTCGACACCACGATCACGACGTCGAAGTGCAGCAAGTACAGCTTCCGGCCGTATGACTACGCGCCGGCGCAGGCGGTCGCCTTCGCACCCTATCTGGTCGGCAAGATGGGCAAGAAGTGGCACATCCTCTACGCCGACTACTCCTGGGGCCAGTCGACCCGCGACGCCTATGCCGCGGGCATCAAGAAAGAGGGCGGCGAGGTCGTCGGCACCACCGGCATCCCGGTCAACACCGCCGACATGACGCCGTTTCTGTCGAAGATCAGCGGCGATTTCGACGGCATCTTCGGCATCTTCTTCGGGCAGGACGGGGTGACGCTCGGCAACCAGCTGTTCGATCTCGGCCTGTCGAAGAAGTACAAATTCGCCGGCGACGGCGCGATCGCCGAGTCGACCAACCTGCCGGGCCTCGGCCACAAGATCGACGGCTTTATCGGGATCAACCGGTACATCCCGGTCATGGATCCGCCGCTCAATACGCCGTACCACAAGGCTTTCTACGACGACGCTATCCCGCGGCTGAAGGCGATGGACCCGTCGGGGCCGAAGCCCGACCGCTATGTCCAATCCAATTTCGAGGCGATGAACGCGCTGAAGCTCGGGATGGAGAAATCCGGCTTTCACGGCCGGCAGGACACCGACAAGCTGATCGCCGCGCTCGAAGGCCTGGAGATGAAGGAAGGCCCGGACTTCCCGCAAGGCGACAAGACCCTGCGCAAGGAAGACCACCAGGCCTTTGTGCGCGAGTTCATCTACGAGGTCCGCGACGGCGGGTTCCACATCAAGGATGTGGTGCCGAAGGACAAAACCCTCGTGCCGCCGGCCTGTCACTTCTCGGCGTAAGTGAGCGTCGAACCCGCGCCCACGGCGCCGTCTCCTCGCGAGGGAGGCGGCGCCGACCCGATCCTCAGGACCGAGGCGCTGACCGTCCGGTTCGGCGGCCTCACCGCGCTCAACGGGGTCGATTTCTCGGTCGCGCGCGGCGAGGTGAGAGCGATCATCGGACCGAACGGCGCCGGCAAGAGCACGTTCTTCAACTGCCTGACCGGCGTGCAGCGGCCGACCTCGGGCGCGATCGTCTTCGACGGCGTCGATGTCAGCGGGATGCCGCCGAACCGCATCTCGCAGCGCGGCATCGCCCGCTCGTATCAGATCACCAACATCCTGCCCAACGCGACCGCGCTCGAAAACGTGCGCATCGCGGCCCAGTCGCGCCGGCACGGCTGGAACCTCGTCAGGCATCACGGCGCCTTCGCCGATATCCGGCAGAAGGCCGAGACGGCGCTAGCCTCGGTCGGCCTCTTGGAAAAGGAGGACGAGCTCGCCGCCAACCTGTCGCATGGCGAGCAGCGCACGCTGGAGATCGCGATCGCGCTGGCGACCGAACCGCAGCTCCTTTGCCTCGACGAGCCGACCGCCGGGATGAGCGCGGCCGAGACGCGGGGCACGGTCGAGCTGGTGCAGAAGATCGCCCAGGACCTGACCATTCTCATCGTCGAGCACGACATGGAGGTGGTGATGGGGCTCGCCGACCGGATCACCGTGCTGCATTACGGCCAAATCCTGGCAGAAGGCACCCCCGCCGAGATCCAAGAGAACCCGCGGGTGCTCGAAGTCTATCTCAAGACATGAGCGCGCAGCCTCTCCTCGCCGTCGAGGGCATCCACACCTACTACGGCAAGAGCCACATCCTGCACGGGGTCTCGCTCGAGGTCGGGCGCGGCGAGGTCGTCGGGCTGCTGGGCCGCAACGGCGTCGGCAAGAGCACGACCCTCAAGGCCATCGCCGGGCTCGTCCACCCGAGCGAAGGGCGGATCGTCTTCGACGGGAACCCGGTCGAACGCCTGCCGCCGCACCGCCTCGCGCGGCTCGGCATCGCCTATGTTCCCGAAGAGCGGCGCATCTTCCCGCATCTGACGATCATGGAGAATTTGCGCACCGGCCTCGACCGCGGCGGGGTGACCAAAGCCCGCCGCACCGAGCTCGTCGACAAGGTCTACGAGTATTTTCCGGTTCTCGCCGAGCGGCGCAGCCAGCCCGGCGGCACGCTTTCCGGCGGCGAGCAGCAGATGCTGGCGATCGCCCGCGCGATGATGCTGGAGCCCAAGATCGTGCTGCTCGACGAGCCGACCGAGGGGCTGATGCCGCGGATGGTCGGCCAGATCCGCAACATCATCGACGTGCTCCACCGCGAGGAGGTCGCCGTGCTGCTGGTCGAGCAGAACGTGCCGCTGACCCTCGACGCCGGCGAGCGCATCTATTTCATCGAGAAGGGTGTCGTCCGCCACCATGCCCTCTCTTCGGAGCTGGCGGTCGGCGATCCGATCATCCACCAGTATCTGGGCGTCTAGCATGCACATTCCGATCGATCAGATCCTGATCCAGACGCTCAACGGCGTCGTCACCGGCATGATCCTGGCGCTGGTCGCCTCAGGCCTGACGCTGATTTTCGGCATCATGGATGTCGTCAACTTCGCGCATGGCGAGCTGTTTATGCTCGGCGCCTATGTCGGCGTCGTCGTCGTCGCGCTGACCGGGAATTATTGGCTCGGCCTGATTGCGGCGGCGGTGATCGTTGGGCTGCTCGGCGCCGTCATCTATCTCAGTACCCTGCGCCCGTTGATCGGGCGCGATCCGCTGACGACGATCCTGGCGACGTTCGGCTTGTCGCTGGTGCTGCAGAATTTCGCGCTGTGGTATTTCGGCCCGGTCGCCCGCAACATCCCCGAGCCGATCACCGCGCATTTCGACATCTTCTACCTGCAATATCCGTGGTACCGGCTGATGATCGCGGTGCTCGCCGCGGCGATCATTGGCGGGCTGTGGCTGTTCCTCAAATTCGGCACCTACGGGATCTGGATACGGGCGACGACCCAGGACCGGATCATGGCCCAGGCGATGGGCATCCCGGTGCCCTGGGTGCTATGCGCCGTGTTCGCGATCGGATCGGCGATGGCGGCGGCGAGCGGGGTGATGTTCGCACCGCTCTCGGGCGTCAATTCGCTGATGGGGCTCAACTGGGTGCTCAAGGCATTCATCGTCGTCGTCGTCGGGGGAATGGGGAGCCTCGGCGGCTCCGTTGCGGCGGCGATCTTCATCAGCCTCTTGGAAGCCTATGCCTCGCTATGGGTAAGCCCGGCCCAAGCGGTCATCGTCTCGTTCGTCGTGCTGATCCTGACGCTACTGTTCCGGCCGACCGGCCTTTTCGTCCCGACGCCGAAATGACGATCGCGCGCCGCCACCTCGCGGTCTATTGGACGGGGTTCGCCGTCATCCTCGCGCTGCTGATCGTCGCGCCGCTGGTCCTGCCCGAGTTCTGGCGCCGCTTCCTGACCGAGATATTGATCTGGGGGCTGCTGGCGATGTCGTCGGATCTCCTGATCGGCTACGCCGGCATGGTCTCGTTCGGGCATTCGGTCTTTTTCGGCCTCGGCATGTACGGCGCGGCCGCCGCGATCATGCTCGTCGACCGGCCCAGCCTGTGGCTCGCGATCGCCGCCGGTCTTGTCGCGGCGGCCGTCGTCTCCGGGTTTGTCGCCTATTTCGCGACCCGGCTGCGCGATATCTACTTCGCGATCACCACCCTCATCTTCTCGCAGATTTTCTATGTCATCATCTACACCTGGACCGACGTCACCGGCGGCGAGAACGGGCTCAATTTCCGCCGTCCGCCGCTCGCGATCGACGGGCTGTTTTCGATCCGCTTCACCCCCCAGGTCATTCATTGGTTCGTGCTCGCGGTCGTCGTCGGCTCGTACCTGATCCTGCGCCGCGTGACGCAATCGCCGTTCGGGATGGTGCTGCAGTCGATCCGCGAGAACGAGTCGCGCACCCGCGCGGTCGGCTACGCGGTCGAGCGCTACAAGATCGTCGCCGTCATGCTGTCCGGCCTTTTCGCCGGGCTCGCCGGCGTTCTCTACGCGATCCAGAACCAGTTCGCCGCGCCCGATTTCGTGTTCTTTTTGGTTTCCGGCGAAGCCGTGATCTACAACGTGATCGGCGGGATCGGCACGCTGGTCGGGCCGGTGCTTGGCGCGGCCTTCTTCCTGCTGATGCGCGAGGGCCTGTCGCGGTTTTTCACCGAGGCCTATTTGATCCCGCTCGGGATTATCTTCATCCTGATCGTGCTGTTCCTGCCGCAGGGCCTCCTTGGCTTCGCCCGGCGCTGGCTCAACCGCTAGGAAGAAGGGGCAATCATGGCCGTTCAGCTCGTCTCCAAACGGAAATCGGTTCGCGACCAGGTCAGCCCGGAGGAATGGGCGGCGCGCGTCGACCTCGCCGCCGGGCATCGGGTGCTGGCGCATTACGGGGTCAACGACCTGACCTACAACCATTTCGGGCTACGGGTTCCGGGCCACCCGGACCTGATGCTGGTCAAGCGCACCGACTGGATGTTTGCCGAGGTGACCGCGTCGTCGCTGCTGACCGCCGATTTCGACGGCAATGTCGTTACAGGCGACGGCGTGACGTCGATCAAGGGCGGGGCGCTCATCATTCACGCCGGTCTCTTGAAGGCCCGTCCCGACCTCAACGCGACGCTGCACACGCATACGGTCGCGGGGATGGGCGTCGCGGCCCACAAATTCGGGCTGCTGCCAATCAATCAGCATGCGCTGCGGTTTTATGGCGAGCTGAAGTATCACGAGTTCGAAGGCTTCGAGTTCGATCACGACATGACGCCGAAACTGGTCCGCGACCTCGCCGGCGGCTCGCTGATGATCCTGCGCAATCACGGCGTGCTGGTCTGCGGCGAAAGCGTCGCGGAATGCGTCGTCAACCATCACTGGCTGGAAATGGCGTGCCAGGGCCAGATCGCGGCGTTGTCGGCGGGCGAGGGGAACTACGCGATCCCCAGCAAGGCGGCCTGCGAATACGCCCACGGCCAGTTCATGGAAGCGGGCGGCTTCCTGAAAGGCGGCAAGGACTGGGCTGCCTGCCGCCGCCTCGCCGACCGGCTCGACCCGTCCTACAAGGACTGACGGATCAGTCGCACCGCGGCGCGCGTACGTCGCCGTTGACCATCGGCACGTCGATCGTCTTTCCGTTTTTGCAGAGAAAACGCACGGTCTTTCCCGGGTCGAGGTCGCACATCCGCATCCCGGGGATAAGCTCCATGACCGGGCCCGCGCAGCCCGCGATGCCGGGTTTCGGCCGCGGCTGCCCCTGAGCTAGCGCCAGTGGCGCGGCAAGGACGAGCGCGCCGGCCATGACGAGTGTCCGGTTCATTGCATAGCTCCCCCGCTTCCCATGCGGCGAACGCGCGCGTCGCCGCCGATTTGCGTGATACAGTCGTCCTCACGAATTCGCGAGGAAGGATTTGGGATGGCTTATGACCTGCTGATCAAGAACGGGCTGATTGTCGACGGTTCGGGCATGCCGGCCTTCCGCGGCGATATCGGTGTCAAGGACGGCAAAATCGTCGAGATCGGCAAGCTGTCGAGCCCGGCCGACCGCACGATCGACGCGCAGGGCAAGGCCGTCTCGCCCGGCTTTATCGACAATCACTGCCATTACGACGCGCAGGTCACCTGGGACCCGCTCTGCACCTTCTCGCCCGAGCACGGCGCGACCTCGGTGATCTTCGGCAATTGCTCGCTGTCGCTGGCGCCGGTGCGCAAGGGCACCGAGGAGCGCCTCGCCGAATTCCTCTCCTACGTCGAGGCGATCCCGATGGACGTGCTCAAGACCATCGAGTTCGACTGGGAGTCGATCCCGCAATACATGGACCGGCTCGACAACCATCTCGGCATCAATGTCGGCAATTTGATCGGCCACACCGCGGTGCGCCATTATGTGATGGGCGACGA
>DASUIE010000153.1:0-5708 GCA_036273175.1 Allostellaceae bacterium | reverse complement strand
GGCTTCTCGGAAAGCGTGGCGCGGTCGATCAACTCGCCGGCGCCCAGGCTCTTGAGGTAGGCGCCCTCGGCGAGCCGGCCGGTCGAGGCGACGACCTGGTGCCCGAGCTTCGCCAGCAGCGCGACCGCGATCGAGCCCACGCCGCCGGATGCCCCGGTCACCAGGACCTCGCCGGCGCCGGGCTTGAGCCCATGGCGCTCCAGGGCGATGACCGCCAGCATCGCGGTGAACCCGGCGGTCCCGACCGCCATCGCCTGCCGCGTGGTCAGCCCGGCGGGGAGCGGCACCAGCCAGTCGGCCTTGACCCGAGCACGCTCGGCATATCCGCCCCAATGCATCTCGCCGACCCGCCAGCCGGTCAGAACCACCTTGTCGCCCGGTTTGAACCGCCCATCGGCGGATTGGGTGACCGTGCCGGCGAAATCGATGCCGGGCACATGCGGGTAGGTCCGCACCAGGCGCCCGATGCCGGAAAGGACCATCCCGTCCTTGTAGTTGAGGGTCGAGTACTCGACCGCGACAGTCACCTCGCCCTCGGGAAGCTGCGCTTCGTCGAGCGTCTCGATGCGCGGTGCGACCTTGCCGTCCGCCTCGTGCAGGACGAGCGCCTGGAACCCGGCCATCGCTAGGCCCGCAACGGCTCGACGATCGAGACGAAATTCGCCACCGCGGCGCCACCCATGTTCATGACGCCGGCCAGCGAAGCACCGGGAATCTGCATGTCGCCGGCCGTGCCGGTTACCTGCATCGCCGCGAGCACATGCATCGACACGCCGGTCGCGCCGACCGGATGGCCCTTGGATTTGAGGCCGCCGGAGGGATTGATCGGGAGCTTGCCGTCCTTTTCGGTCCAGCCTTCGAGGATGGCGCGGGCGCCCTGCCCCTTTGGCGCGAGCCCCATCGCCTCGTACTCGATCAATTCGGCGATCGTGAAGCAGTCATGCGTCTCGACGAGGTCGAGGTCGAGAAGGTTGAGGCGCGCCGCGGCGAGCGCCCGCTTCCACGCCAGCTCCGGCCCCTCGAAAGCGAGAATGTCGCGCTTGGACATCGGCAGAAAATCGTTGACCTGCTCGGTTGCGCGGAACGCGACGGCCTTTTTCAGCGAGAGCGCGGTCTGGACATCGGCGAGCACGACCGCCGCCGCGCCATCCGAGACCAGCGAGCAATCGGTGCGCTTGAGCGGGCCGGCGACGAGCGGGTTCTTGTCGGAAACGGCACGGCAGAATTCGTACCCGAGATCGCGCTGCATCTGGGCAAGCGGGTTCGACACGCCGTTCTTGTGGTTCTTGGCGGCGATGCGGGCGAGCGCATCGGACTGGTCGCCGTAGCGTTGGAAATATTTCTGCGCGATCTGGCCGAAAATGCCGGCGAATCCGCCCTCGATCGCGTCCTCCTCCTTGCGGTAGCAAGCGCGCAGCAGCAGGTCGTTGACCTCGGCGCCGTTGCGCTCGGTCATCTTTTCGACGCCGACGACAAGCGCGAGGCGGGCCTTGCCCGCGGCAATCGTGTTGAGACCCATATGGATCGCCGCGGAGCCGGTCGCGCAGGCATTCTCGACCCGCGTCGCCGGCTTGAAACGGAAGCCAGGGTCGGCCTGGAATACCAGTGAAGCCGGAAACTCCTGCTTCACGAAACCGCCGTTCATCGTGCCGAGAAAGACCTGGTCGATATCGGCGGCGGACACGCCGGCATCGGCGAGCGCGCCCTGCGCTACCTCGACGATCAGCGATTCGACGTCGCGGTCGTCGTGCCGCCCGAATTTCGAATGTGCCCAGCCGACGATGCACCCGGTCATGCTCCGCTCCCTCAGATTGCCGCGCCCGAACA
Source organism: Allostellaceae bacterium (assembly GCA_036273175.1). Taxonomy (GTDB): domain Bacteria; phylum Pseudomonadota; class Alphaproteobacteria; order ATCC43930; family CGMCC-115725; genus DATARH01. The sequence continues at coordinate 3,881 of DASUIE010000153.1, read as the reverse complement.
TAGCAAGCCCGCCGGCCACGCTCTATCTTGATATGGGTATCGAGCAAGGCGCCGCGAATGACCGACAGCATCACGATCCGCCGCCCCGACGACTGGCACGTCCATCTGCGGGACGGCGCGATGTTGGCGGCGGTGCTGCCCCACACGGCGGCGAGCTTTGCCCGCGCCATCGTCATGCCGAACCTGGCGCCGCCGGTAACGACAGTCGCCGACGCGCTGGCCTATCGCGGCCGGATCGAGGCCGCGTTGCCGAAGGACGCCAGCTTCACGCCGCTGATGACCTGCTACCTGACCGACGGCGCCCACCCCGGGGAGATTGCCCGCGGCTACGAGGAAGGGGTGTTTGCCGCGGTCAAGCTCTACCCGGCGCATGCGACGACAAATTCGGCGCATGGCGTCACCGACCTCGACCGGGTCACGCCGGTGTTCGAGCGGATGGCCGGGCTCGGCATGCCGCTCTTGATCCACGGCGAGGTAACCGACCCGGCGGTCGACGTGTTCGACCGCGAGGCCGTGTTCATCGAGCGCGTGCTGGCCCCGCTGCGCCGGCGGCTTCCCGAGCTCCGCATCGTGCTCGAACATATTACGACGGTGGAGGCGGTCGACTATGTGAGCGGCGGCGGCGCCAACCTCGCGGCGACGATCACCCCGCACCATCTGGCGATCAACCGCAACGCCATCTTCCAAGGCGGCATCCGCCCGCATCTCTACTGCCTGCCCATCGCCAAGCGCGAGAAACACCGCCTCGCCCTGCGGCGCGCCGCGACCTCGGACGACGCGCATTTCTTTCTCGGCACGGACAGCGCCCCCCACGCGATCCCGACCAAGGAGACCGCCTGCGGCTGCGCCGGCATCTTCGCCGTCAACGCGGTCGAGCTCTACGCCGAGGTGTTCGAGGAGGAAGGCGCGCTCGACCGGTTCGAGGCTTTCGCCTCGGTCAACGGGCCGAGTTTCTACCGCCTGCCGGTCAATGAGGAACGGGTGACGCTCAGACACGAGCCGCAAGCCGTGCCGGCGACGGTCGGCGAAGGGAATCTCGCGGTGAGCCCCTTCCGGGCCGGCGAGACGCTGCGCTGGCGCCTCGGCTAGGTCCTGTAGGGACCGCCGGTGGGTTTCGGCGCGCAAACCCATTCCGGGGTGCCGGCCCCGATGTCGAGAAACTGCTGTTCCATGACGGTGATGACCTCGCGCCACTGGTCCGGCTCGTGCAGGAAGCGGCCGCTGAGTTCGCCGCTGCAGCTGAGGATCAAGGTGACGCTGCCGTCGGAGGCGCGCAGCGGCAACCGGAGCGTCTCGGCATCGACCTGGCGCCCCGAGCTGAGCTCCAGATGCCGCATCGACCACGAGCCGCAGGGCCGCGCGCACACGGCCTCGAATTCGCAGAGCGTCGAAGCGGCCGCTTTCGGCGTCATGATGTCGGTGTAGTTGATCCCGGTCAGGGTCCGGCCCCAGCGCCGCTCAATCTCGGTACCGGCGAGGCGCAGCCGCCACTCGTCCTGCGCGACGCGCTGCAAGAGGCTGACGACGGGAAGGATGCGGCGCAACGACATCGGGTCGAAGTCCGAGCGGAGCGGCACGCCGTCGATACGCGGCAGTGCCGACCAGGCCGCGAGCAATTCGCGCGCGACCGGCTGAAGACGATCGGTGACAGGGGAATCGAGCAAGGCGCCACGTCCGCAAACAACCGAGCGAGTATTCGCGGCGGCCGGTAAAAAAAGTGCTACTCGACATCCCGCGCGCCGACCGTCCGGTACTTCATCTCGTCCGGCACGGCACGGCCGGTATCGGTGAAGGCGCGGCGGACGGCCTCGACATTGTTGCTCATCACCCGCCGGCGGTTTTCCCGCACCCAGGCGCTCGAATCGATTAGCGGCGCCGCCGAGCCTTGGAAATGCGGCATCACATAGCGGGCGAAAAGCTCGTAGCTCCGCATCGTCTGCTCGCGATTGGCCCATTCGTGAGCGCGGAACAAGACCCCGCCGAAGCCGCCGCCGCTCGCCGCCTGGAGGCGCTCGATGACGCGAATTGCGGTCTCGGGCGAGCCGACGACCGTCGTCAGCGCCTTGACCCCGTCGCGGACCGGGTCGTCGGAGGTGCCGGGGACCCGGCCGAGCGTCTCCTCGAAATAGCTCGTCGTCTCGTGCCGCTCGCCCGCCTTGACCTGGTGCAGCGCCTCCTCGTCGTCCTCGGCGATGTGCATGCCGACGACGATGCGCCAATCCTTGCGGTTCATCGTGGCGCCATGCTGGGCGGCGGTGTCCTCGGCGATCTTCCATTGCGAGGCCATCGCCTCGGGGCCGCCGGGCAAGCCGGCACCGATCGACAAGACGCCGAGCCCGTGCCGCCCCGCCGCGACCATCCCGAACGGGGTGATCGTGCTGGCGACCGCGATGTGGAAGCGCGGGTCGGAATAGGGCGCGAGATGCAGCTTGGCGTCGCGCAGCTCGAACCAATCGGTCGTCATCGAGACGCGTTCGTCGCAGCGCAGAAGGCGGACGATCGCCTCCAAGGACTCCTCCATGCGGCGGCGCAGATGCACCGGCTCGATGCCGATCATGTAGGCGTCGGAGGGCAGCGCCCCCGGTCCGCACCCGAGCATCACCCGCCCGCGGCTCATATGATCGAGCTGCACGAAACGCTGCGCCACCAGGAACGGATGGTGATACGGCAGGCTCGTGACGCCGGAACCGAGCTTGATGGTGCGGGTCCGGTCGATCGCCTGGGCGATGGCCAGCTCGGGCGAGGCGATGACCTCCCACCCGGCCGAATGGTGCTCGCCGATCCACGCCTCGTCGTAGCCGAGCCAGTCGAGCCACTCGATCAGCTCGAGGTCGCGCGCCATCGCCAGCGTCGGGTTCTCGCCGAGCCGGTGGAACGGGGCGAGAAAGATGCCGAACTTCATGCCACGCTGCGCCATCCGAAAATCCTCCGACCGACTGACCGGAGCGTACTATGCTTTGCGCGAACGCCCGAATTCCAGAGGAACCCCGCGATGATCCATGTGCTCGCCATCATCACCTGCAAGCCCGGCAAGCGCGACGAAGTGCTCGGCCATTTCCACGCCAACATGCCGACGGTCCATGCCGAGGCCGGCTGCGTCGAATACGGCCCGGTGATCGACGCCGAGGGCGGTCCCGGCGCCAAGTTCGGCGGCGACACGTTTGTCGTGGTCGAGAAATGGGAGAGCCTCGACCATCTCGGCGCGCACGCCCGCTCGCCGCACATGGCCGCCTATGCCGCGAAGACGAAGGACCTGCTTGCCAACCGGGAGATCCATGTCTGCCAGGGGGCTTGATAACCGCTCAGTCGAGGTGCAGCACCGCCTTGCCGGTGAAGTCGCGGTCGATCAGGCGTTTGGCGATGGTGCCGATCTCGTTCCAGCCAGCCTCGACGGCGATTTCCGGCTTGAGGCGGCCGGCGGCGATCTCGCCGGCGAGGAGGGCGAGGCCGATACCGGCCCGCTCGACGCTCATCAGTTCGTGGAACAGCGTCAGGCCATAGAGCCGCGCGCCGCCGGTCCCGAAGAAATCGCGGCTCTCGAATGTCGCGGTCGGCCCCTCGGAGACGCCGAGCGTCACGCAGACGCCATTTGGCGCCAGCATCGCCATCGCCGCCGATAGCGCCGAGCCGCCGACCGAATCGAGGATCAGCCAGTACGGCCCCTCGCCTTTCGCGGCGGCGAGCGTGTCCCCGACGACGACGCGCCCGCCGGTCCATTCGGCGACCTTCGCGCGCCGATCCTCGCGGCGCACATGGCCCCAGACCAGCGCACCGGCTGCGCCGGCAAGCTGGCAGGCGAGATGGCCAACGCCGCCCGAGGCACCGTCTACCAGCACCTTGCGGCCGAGCAGCAACCCGCCCTGGCGCAGCGCATGAAGCGC
>DASUIE010000152.1:0-10835 GCA_036273175.1 Allostellaceae bacterium | reverse complement strand
CTCTGCTATGTGACGCCGAAGGAGCATCTGGGGCTGCCCGACCGGGACGACGTCAAGACCGGCGTCATCACCTACAAGATCGCCGCGCATGCCGCCGATCTCGCCAAGGGCCACCCGGCCGCGCGCGAGCGTGACGACGCGCTCTCCCGCGCCCGCTTCGAGTTCCGCTGGCGCGATCAGTTCAACCTCGGCCTCGACCCCGAGACGGCGGAGAAGTTTCACGACCAGACCCTGCCGGCCGACGGCGCCAAATTGGCGCATTTCTGCTCGATGTGCGGGCCGAAATTCTGCTCGATGCAGATCACCCAGGAGATCCGCGACTACGCCCAATCGGGCATGGCCGAGAAATCCGAGGCCTTCCTCAAGCAGGGCGGCGAGATCTACACCGACGAGCACGGGCAGCCGCGGGCCGCGGCGGACTGATCCCGTGTGACGGCTCCCGCCGAAGAACTCGAAGCCCGCCGCGCCGCGCGGCGCGATCCGGACCGGCCGCGGGTGGCGGTGCTTGCGGTGGTGCTGCGCCCGATGGACGGCGGCGAGAAGGTGCTGATCGTACAGCGCGCCCAGCAGCCCAATGCCGGCCGATGGGGCTTTCCGGGCGGCGTCCTCGAGCTCGGCGAGACCGTCGCCGAGGGGGCGATGCGCGAATTGCTCGAGGAGACCGGGATCGCCGCAGAGCCGGCCGGCGTGCTCAACGTCAACGACGCGGTGAGCCGCGACGGCGACGGCCGCGTGCAGTTTCACTATGTGCTGATCGCGGTGCGCGGCGTGTGGCGGTCGGGCGAAGGGGTGGCGGGGGACGACGCCGCGGATGTCGCCTGGGCCAGCCGCGACGACATCCTGGCCGGCAAATACCCGACCTTTCCGACCCTGCTGCCGCTGTTCGACCTCGCCCTCGCCGCCCAGGAGCAACCTCCCCCGCGACAGTGACGGTCATTCCCACGCGCTTCCCATTGGTCTATGAGCCTTCGCCAATATGGAAGCATTTCTCGTCTCGTTCGGGCTCGTCGCCCTCGCCGAGCTCGGCGACAAGACGCAGCTTCTCGCCTTGATGCTGGCAAGCCGGTTTCATCGGCCGGTGCCGATCCTGGCCGGCATCCTGGTGGCGGTCGTCCTCAACCACGCCACCGCGGCGCTGCTCGGTTATTTCGTCGGGATCAAGCTCAACGGCCCCTGGATGCGGTACATCATCGCCGCGTCGTTCTTTGCCGTCGCGCTCTGGGCGGTGCTGCCCGAGAAGCCGGAGGACGAGCGGCCGGAGCCAAGCCATCTCGGCGTTTTCGGCGCGACGCTGTGCACGTTCTTTATCGCCGAGCTTGGCGACAAGACGCAGATCGCGACGGCGGCGCTCGCCGCACGGTTCCACGTCTGGGTCCCGGTGCTGATCGGCACGACCGCGGCGATGATGGCCGCGAACGTGCCGGCGGTTTTGCTTGGCCGGCAGTTGTCGAGGTGGGTCTCGCTGAGCGCCTTGCGGTGGGGCGCCGTCGCCATCTCGGTGGCGATGGGGATCGCCACCTTGATGTCGGCGGAATGACGGCTCGATTGCGGGGTGCGCGTTTCTTTAGGCCTGTTCGCGGTGGCGCCGATGCGCCTCGGCCGCCTGGCGCCACCGGACCTGCATCTCGACCACGCCCATCGGGCGGCGCGAGCGCAGCACGGGCTCGGTGCGGCGGAGCAGACCCATCGGCGCCTCGTCGCGCATCGCGATGACCGAGCCGACCGATTTCTTGCGGCGCGCGGCGATCAAGCGGGCGATGAACAGGGCGATCGCCAGATCGGCCGCGACCAGCAACAAGAGCTCTAGCGCGAGATCTCCCATCGGAGAAATGGTTAATGCAGCGGCCGTAAACGGTAACGAATGGTTACTAAGGTACGCCAACACTTCATCCTCCCCCCGGCTTGTACGTGGCCGGCTGCGGAGGAGATTACCGAGAATGCGAGATAAATCCGGCGCGCATTCATGGTTAATTCGATAAGCCTTCGGCTCAAATCGTGGTTAATCCAATAGCGCTTTTCAGAAATGGATTTCGTACTCGGCCTGCCAGCGCAGCGTCTCCCGCGGCGCCGCCGGGGTGAGCCCGAAGAGGATGCCGCCGTTGAGCTTGAGCGTGCCGGGCCCGAAATTATGGATCGCCGCGAAAAGCTGCGGGCCGATGCGATGGTCTTGTTGGCCGATCGGGCTGAAATGGCCGAGCGGTCCGGGCTCGCCATAGGCCTGAAAGCCCGGCTCGATGATCCCGCCGGTACTGATCCGCGTCTCCCAGGCATAGCTGAAGCTCATCCGGCCGCCGCCGGCGAACTGGCCGATCTGCTTAGTCAGAAAGAGGTTGACCGTATTGATCGTCGGCCCGATCTCCTTGCGCAGGAGCGGCCCGAACTCGATCTCGTCCGGCACGCCGGCAAGGGTCGGGTGGCCGTACTCGATAAAGAACGCTGGATCGATCCAGTATTGGCCGCGCTCGCCGAAGGTCAGCCAGTTTTCCCAGGTCAGCTGCTGGAACTTGAAGTGGTTGCCGGGACCGGGGTCGCGGCCCGTCTCGAACTCGATGCCGCTTTTCCAGAAATTGGTAAAGCCGTACTCGATCTCATGGACGAAGCTTTGCTCGTTGTCGGTCAGCGGGTTGCCGCTGCGGGCGTAATTGCCGACCGTTTCGAGCTCCAGTTCGCCGAATTCGGCGTCGGGCATCTTGACCTTGAAATCGGCCCAGGCGGGGACGGCGGCCAGGGCGATTGCCGCGGCCATTGCGAGCGTGCGCAACCGCATCACTCCGCCGGTGCGTGGGAGGGCGCGCGCGCTCTCTGCGGGGGGCCGCCGCTGCCGATCAACCGCATCAGCCCGCCGATGATGACGAGGGTCGCGAGATAGAACACGACCTGGATGCCCGCGGGCTGTGCCGAATAGCCGATCAGCGTGTGCATGATCTTGCCGACGATGCTTTGCTCGCTGAGCAGGAACGAGGTGTCCCATAGATTGGCGCCGAGCGAGGGCACCAGCTCCGCCTGCATCAGGAACGCGGCGCCCTGCGAGGCCATGCCGGCGGCGAGCAGCAGCACCAGCCAGCTCGTCACCGCGAAGAGGTGGCGCAACGGGATGCTGATCAGCCCGAGATAGATCGCGGTTCCGGCCGCGACGCCGCCCGCCAGGCCGAGCGCGCCGCCCACCGCCATCGCCGCCGGGCCGCCGCTGCCGCCAGCCAGGGCGATGCCGTAAAGGAACAGCACGATCTCAGACCCTTCGCGCAGCACGGCGATCCCGACGACGATCGCCAGCGCCCAGAGCGGCCGCTCCCCCGAGCGGACATTCGTGCCGAGCTTGACGGCCTCGGCGGCCATCTCCCGTCCGTGCCGGCTCATCCAGATATTGTGCCAGCCGAGCATCCCGACCGCGGCGAACAGGATCGCCGCGTCGAACAGCTCTTGCCCCATGCCGGCAGCCGCCGAGGCGATCTCGCCCGCCCCCGCGGCTACCGCCAGCGCCCCCAGCACACCCCCCGCGATCCCGCCGGCGACCCAACGCCCCCGCCCCGGCGCACCCCGGCTCGCCGCCAGCACGATGCCGACAATCAGCGAGGCTTCGAGCACCTCGCGCAAAACGATGATCGCGGTCGGCAGCATGGCTTCCCTACTTGACCACCAGAAAGGCGCGCGTGGAATTGTGGAAGTCGTCGAAAAACTCATAGCGGCCCGGATCGAGCGGACCGACGAAGACGCTGATCTTCGCGCCCGGCAGCACGATCTTTTCGCGGTGCAGCTTGGTGCTCTCGAACTCGGCCATCACATCCTGCTGGTTCTGGACGATCAGCTCGACCTTGACCCCGGCCGGGACCGGCACGTCCTGAGGGGTGAATTGATGGTCTTTCAGAAGGATCGTCACCTGAGGGTCCGCCGCCTTCGCTGGAATGGCGAACAGCGCTAGCAGGAGAGCGGCGACGAGAACGCGTTCACGCATCGGCGACCCAGGATGCAATTGCAAATCGTTCTCAAGTTATGAGGACACGCGCGCGCGGCGCAAGCGAAAAATGGCCGCGCTGCGTCGCACCCCGCCTTGCAAATTGCGACGATTCGTCTGCGCAACCGCCGTTTTCCGGTTCAAACCCGTGATTTTCCGCCACTTTCGCACGAAAAGGGCGGTTGGCACGGGGCTTGAGACAGGGGCTGGGCCGGCGACGGAGCCGGCGAAACGTTCGCAAGAGACGGTCAGCCATGAACACGCAGGACATCGATACCATCGTCCCGGCCCAGGATGAGCCGCTTCCCCCGCTCTCGGGCCGCTGGGTGGTCAAGCACAAGGCGCAGATCGTCGCCGCCGTGCGCAACGGCACGCTCACCCTGCAAGACGCGCTGCGGCGCTATCACCTGACCCTGGAAGAGTTTCTGTCGTGGCAGCGCGCCCTGGAGGCGCATGGCATCCCGGGCCTCCGGGTCACCCGGCTGCAGATTTATCGCGATACCGACGCGATGCGGGGCTGACCGGTCCCCGCCGGGGAATTTTGCCTCGCCCCGGCACGCCTTCTCCCCCCATCACGTGAGCGCTCCCCCGCGGACCTGCGACCGCGGGGGAGCATTCTTTTTGCGCGTGGCCCTTCCGCGCCTTGCTATAACGGCGCAGCGCAATTTGCGGCCACGGGAGAGAGAGGCATGCTGGATCTCAAGATCAAGGGCCGGAAGGCCATCGTCTGCGCGGCGAGCAAGGGGCTGGGCCGCGCCTGCGCGATGTCGCTCGGCCGTGCCGGGGTCGATCTCGTCATCACCGCGCGCACCAAGGAAACGCTCGAAGCCACCGCCGAGGAGATCCGCAAGGAGACCGGCGCCAAGGTCACCCCGGTGGCCGGCGATATCGGCACCGAGGAAGGGCGCCAGGCCGCGCTCGCCGCCTGCCCGAACCCCGATATCCTCGTCAACAATTGCGGCGGCCCGCCGCACGGCGATTTCCGCGAGTGGTCGGTCGAAGACTGGCAGAAGGCGGTCAACAACAACATGCTGACCCCGATCATGCTGATCAAGGCGACCGTCGACGGCATGTGCGAGCGCCGCTTCGGCCGCGTCGTCAACATCACCTCGGGCTCGGTGAAGTCGCCGATCCCCAATCTCGGCATGTCCAACGGCGCCCGCGCCGGGCTCACCGCGTTCAGCGCCGGCCTCGCCCGCCAGGTCGCCAAGTACAACGTGACGATCAACGGGCTCCTGCCCGGGCCGTTCCTGACCGACCGGCTGAAGAGCGGCATCGCCTACGAGGCGCAGCGCCAGAACATCTCGTTCGAGGAGCAGCTCGCCAAGCGCGGCTCGACCACCCCGGCCGGCCGCGTCGGCGACCCGGCCGAGTTCGGCGATGCCTGCGCCTTCCTCTGCGCCGCCTCCTCGGGCTTTATCGTCGGCCAGAACCTGCTGCTGGACGGCGGCGCCTTCAACTCGACGATGGGGTAGACGCGGCAAAGCGGGCCTGCGCCTCGGCAAAAGACCGGAAGTTGGTCGCGGTGTCGTAGGGCCGCTCCAGCAGCGTCTCCGGGTCCCATTCGCTGCGCGCGATGGCGGCGAAGTCGCCGCGATACACGTGGATGGCGCCGGTAAGCCGCGGTATCGGGTTGACGACGGAATGGACGATGTCGCGGCCGAGCGGCTCGGCGTCGCCGGTCGAGAGCGAACGGGCGCCCGCGGCCTCGACACGCGAGCGCCCCGTCTCGCCGCCGACCCGCCGCCAATAGAGGTTGTCCTCGCGTCCGCCATAAACGCCGATCACCGCCCAGGTGCGGTGGTCGTGCGGGAGAATCGTCATCAGCGGCGCCCAGACCACGTTGAAGATGCTGACATCCTCGCCGCGATAGAGGGACGACACCCCGGCCTGGCGCGGCTCGCCGAGACCCTTGGCGACGGCCGCCGGGTCCGCGACCGCCCTCGCCACCACCTCGCGCACCGCCTTGTGACTGTCATCCTCCGCGGCAGCGGCGCGGCAATCGGCGATGAAGCGGTCGAGGTCGAACATTCATCCCCTCCGTCAGACGGTAGCCACCGCGTTCGCCGGCGAGCCGACCGCACCGGGAAGCCGGAGCGGCGGCGCGGTCAACAGGAAGCGCGAACGCTTGTTGGCGCGCAGCCAGTCCGCCAGCTCCGACAGCCACCAGATTTCGCCGAGATAGACGCCGAGCTTGAACAGGCAGTGCGCGTGGAGCGGCAGCGAGGCGCAATGGTCCTCGCCCTCGCAAGGCCGTGACGGCATCTGCTCGACGGCGCGGTTGTCGGAAATCAGCGCGACGAGGCCGGAGCGGGTGATCCAATTCAGGAGCCGCTCGTCGCGGCCGTCGAGCCCGGCCCCGGGATTGGCGGCGAGTATCGCCGCGTCCGGGTTCTTGTTCATGCCGAGGATCACCCGGTCGTACCCGGTGCGGAAGCAGACGAGGTCGCCCTCCTCGACCGTCACATTGTCGGCCTTCATGACGTTCATCAGCTCGTCGAAGCCGACAAATGTCTCGCCGCGGCCGAAATGGTGCTCGAGATCGATCAGCACGCCGCGGCCCTGCATCCCCTTGGCCGCCATGTGGTCGATCGACAGCTTCAGCGCCCCGACATGCTCGCCGCGCTCGAACGCCTGGCCATCGCGGTAATCCATCGGCCCGACAATGTCCTCGCCGCCGCGGTACCCGTTGTAGAAGACGATTTCCGGCTTGCCGTCGCCGTCCGCGTCGAAAAGCTGGCCGACATGGGCGAGGCTGTCCCATTGGGTCGAGTATTGCAGCGTCATCTCGACGATATCGTCGCAGATCACATCGACGAATTGCGGGTCCTCGCGGCTGAGCGGATAGGCCATGTAGGGCATGCCGTTCCGCTTGTTGGCGAGGAGGCGCGGCGGGTGGCGGCGCGGGTTGACTACCGTGCCGCCCGGATAATCGAGCGGCAGGCTGAGGCAGAAGGTCTTGCCTTCCGTGACCTCGGCGACGCCCTTCAAGACTTTGTCCGGGGTCAGGAGATTGAGCCGGCCGAGCTGGTCGTCCGGCCCCCAATCGCCCCAGGTCGAGCCCGGCGGACGGCGCTTCCAACGCGGATTATCGGGCATCTCAGCCCACCTTCACCAGCTTTTGCAGGCTGCGCAGGCCGGGCGGGATCGGCTCGCCCTTGGCCCGGACGCGGCGGCCCCAATTGGTGTAGCTGACCTCGCCGACATAGATGTCGCCGCGCGAATCGACCGAAATCCCGTGCGGCGAGATGAACTGGCCGGTCTCCAGCCCCGCATGCTCCTTGCCGAGCCGCGCCAGGAGCGAGCCGTCGCGGTTGTAGATGCTGACGCGCGGCCCGCAGCCGGGCAGGTCGATATTGACCGCCATGTCGGGCCCGATCTCGCCGATATACATGCGGCCGTCCTTGCCCGGTTCGAGGTAAAGGCCGGAGGGGCGGTGCATGTTGTTCCACTGGCTTTCGTACTTGCCGTTGCCGTCGAACACCTGGACGCGGTGGTTCTCGCGGTCGGCGACATAGACCCAGCCGTCATGGTCGCAGCAGACATTGTGGGCGATGTTGAACTGGCCGGGATCGGTGCCCGGTGCGCCCCACGACATCCGGAGCTTGCCGTCGAGCGTGTATTTGTGGACGCGCGAATTCCCGTACCCGTCCGACACGTAGATGCTGTCGCCATCGGGCGACATCGCCGTGTGGGTGCAGCGGTGGAACGGCTCGCCGCTCATATACGGCGCCGGCTTGCCCGGCACGCCGATGGTCAGCAGCACCTTGCCTTCGAGGGTGCATTGGCGAACCGTGTGGTCGCCGTCATCGGTCAGCCAGATCGTGCCGTCCGGCGCCATGAACACGCCGTGCGGGCGCACAAAGATGTCTTCGCCCCAGGTGCGCAGTAGGTTGCCCTCGCGGTCGAACACGCACATCGGGTGCTTGCCGCGGTTGAAGGCATAGACGTTGTCGTTCTGGTCGACGCCAACCGCCGCGACATCGGCGTTGAACTCCATCCCCGCCGGCAGTTTCGCCCAGTTGTCCCGCACCTCGTAGCGATAGCCGTCCGTCCCGAGCACGACCGCCATGGCGCCCTCCCTCATCTCTGCCGCGTTGCCTGGGCACTATAGCTCACCGCAGCCGCGCGAGGTCGAGCGCGAAGACCAGCGGATAGAACGGCACGACAAGCCCCGCGAAAGGCTGGTCGTAATAGTGGCGGACCCCCGCCTCCGACACCGCCCAGAGCGTCCCCGAATCGTCGAAAGCGATCCCCTCGATCCCGGCGGCGGTGTCATAGCGAGCCCGCGGCGCGCCGGTGGCCAGGTCGAGCCGGTCGAGCGTGCCCCAGCGCGTATTGCTGCGCGCGACCCAGAGCTGCCCCGATGGAGAGATCGCGGCGCCTTGCGCATGGTCGGGGATGGTCATCGCCGTGGCGGCGAGCGCCGCGGTCAATTTCTCGCCGTCCTTGAGCGCCGCCAAAGTCGCGGCGCTGAAGCGCAAAAACTCGCCCGGCCGGTCGGGATGATATGCGCCGAGCCAGATCCCGTCCGCGGTCGAGACCGCCAGCGCGCCGACGACCCCGGGGCCGAGCGGAAAACTGCGGAACGCGGGGCCGCCGGGGTCGAAGGCGTGGGCAAGGGGGGTCGCGAACAAGGTATGGGTGTCGGCGATATAGAGCTTGCCGTCGCCGCCGGCCGCCATCCCGCCGGCATGCCCGCACGGGCTCGGCACATCGAAATGCCCGGTCTCCCGGCCGCTCGCCGGGTCGAGTCGGAAGACGCGGCACGGGCCGCGATGCACGCTGGAACTGTCGCTGCGATAGGTCGCGACATAGAGCACGCCGCCAGCCACGGTCAGCCCCTGGGCGTTGTATCCGGCGTCGAGGCCCGGCTGCCAGATGCGGCGCGTGACCGCCGCCGCGTTCGGCACGGCGGTGACCGCCGCGGGACCATAGGTCGGGGCAACGCCGGCGATCGGCATCGTTGGACTCTCGGCGGCCGGGACGATCGCGCGCCACGCGCCGGCGCCGCTCGCGATCAGGACCGCCGCGACTCCGGCGAGAAGCCGCCGCCTCATCGCCGCGCCGCGCGGACCGGGCTGAGGCCGCGCGGCAGGCCTAATGTCGCGGCCAGGGTCGCCAGCGCGATCAGCAGCGCGACGATAAAAGCATGGTGCGACGCCCATCCCACGGCGCCGCCGAGCCGCGCCGCGAAATCGACGCCGAGGCTGCCGCGTTGGGCCGGGTCGAGCAGCCGGTTGACCGCGTCGCCGGCCTCGGGCAACCGCGCCTGGACACCGAGATTGAGGATCGCGCCGTAGACGGCGGCGCCGACAGACTGCCCGATCACCCGCGTGAACATCTGCGAGCCGGTGCCCATCCCGCGCTGGTGCATCCCGACGCTGCCCTGGATCGCGACCAGGAAGGTCGTGTTGCAGAACCCCATGCCGATGCCCATCATGAACCCGGCGGCGGCGGGCCACACCGGGTCGGTATCGGGCGCGATCAGCACCAGTATCGTCGCGCCAGCGACCAGCGAGAGCGCGCCGATCACCGCGGTCAGGCGGTACGAGGTGCGGATCATCAGCCGTCCCGCGCCGAACGCGGCGAACATCCAGCTCACCGATTGCGCGGCGATCACCACCCCGGCCACCCGGGGGCTGCGTCCCATCGCGCCCTGGACATAGGTCGGCAGGAGCGCAGACACCGCCATCATTGTCGCCGACGCGCCGAACCCGGCCGCGTTGCACAGCGCGACGACCCTGATCCGCCACATCGGAAACGGCAGCATCGGCTCGGCGGTGCGCCGCTCGTGCCACATCAGCACGGCGAGGCTCGCGACCCCGAACGCGGCGAGCCCGATCACCCCGCCGGCGCCGAGGCTGCGCGCCTGGACCAGCGCCAGCATCAACGCGCCGATACCGAGGATCAGCCACACCCCGCCGAGATAATCGAGCTGGTGCTCGCGCCGCTCGATATTCTCCGGCAGGAACAGGGCGAACATCGCGATCGCCAGAACCCCGATCGGCAGATTGACCCAGAACACCACCGACCAGTGGACGTGCAGCACCAGATACGCGCCGAGCGCCGGCCCCACCACCGCCGCGAGCCCGAACACCGCCGACGTCCAGCCCTGCACCCGCGCGCGCTCCGCCGGAGTGTAAACATCGCCGATGATGGTCAGCGCGATCGGCTGGATCGCGCCCGACCCGCAGCCCTGAATCGCCCGGCACAGGATCAGCACCTCGGTCGAGCGCGAAAACCCGCACAGCGTCGTGCCGATCAGGAACACGGTCGTGCCGAAAAAGAACACCCGCTTGCGCCCGTAAATGTCGGCAAGCCGGCCGTAGAGCGGGATCGTCACCGCCATCGTCAAGAGCGGCACCGCGAAGACCCAGGAAAACAGGTGAAACCCGCCGAGATTGCCGACGATGGTCGGCATGGCGGTGGCGACGATGCTGCTCTCGACCGCCGGGATGAAGGTCGCGATCAGCGCCGCCGCCAGCACCAGACCGCGGCGCGGGACGATGACGGCCGGCCGAACCTCCTGGGCGACGGCTTGATCCACGGCGTGGCTCCGAAATCCAGCCGGCGAAAGTGCCCAATTGCACCCCGGCGCTTACCCGTCATTGCGAGGAGCGCGGCGAAGCGGCAATCTCGTCGGGCTGAGCCTCCTGCGGATCGAGATTGCTTCGCTGCGCTCGCAATGACAAGGCGGGGGAGGGCGATGAAATACGATCTGCTGGTGCAGGGCGGCGAGGTGCTCGACCCGTCGGCGGGATTCTCGGGCCTGATGGATGTCGGCATCGCCGGCGGCAAGATCGTCGAAATCGGCCCGAACCTTCCCGCCGCCGAGGCGCGCCGAACCCTGAGCGCCAAGGGCCGGATCGTGACGCCGGGC
>DASUIE010000151.1:0-2894 GCA_036273175.1 Allostellaceae bacterium | reverse complement strand
TCAGCCGCGGGTGCTCGACGAAGTTGCTGGTCGAGTCGAGGACGCCGGGGATCAACACCTTGTCGTCGGGGATGCGGATTGCGGCGAGGTCCTCCCATTCGTGCTCGTGGCGCGGGTTCGCCGCCTCGAAGCTGAAGCCCTGCGGCCGGGCCTTGAGGGCGATGTCCACGATCTTCGCGAGCGGCAGATCGTGCGTGTGCGGGCCCTCGTAATTGCCCCAGCAGATATGGAGCCGCATGCGGTCGGCGGGAAGCCCCTCGGTGGCGGTGTTGAGCGCGGCGATGTTGCGGCCTGCGATGCGGCGGAACTGGTCGTCGTCGAGGTGGCGGTACTGGTTGTGCCGGCACGAGCCGAGATCGGGGCAATCGATCTGCAACAGGAAGCCGGCGCCGACAATGGCCTCGTACTCGACCCGCATCGCCGCGGCGAGCGCGTCCACATAGGCGTCCTCGTCGTTGTAATGCGTGTCGACGACAAAGCGGGTGAGGATGCCGGGCGAAGGGGCGGTCATGAAAGCTTCGGCCGGCACGGACTTGTCGACCGCGGCGCGGAAATGCGCGAGGTCGCGATCGAGCGGGGCGCGGTCGGCGTAGGCGAGCGGGCCGAGGCAGGCCGGAAAGGCGGTATTGGCGAAGTTGGTCGCGGTCTGGAAATCGGGGTGGTCGAGCCGGTCGAGGCTCACCATCGCGTCGCGTCCGCGCTCGACGACCGACGGGTCCATGCCGATCCCGTCGATGCGGTGCTTCACATAGGTCGCGTAGGAGGGCTTCGACTGCTCGCCGTCGCTGACGATGTCGATGCCGCAGGCGACCTGCTGGGCGACGATCTCGGCGACCGCTTGCGCTGACCGGGCGTCGAACACGGCCTCGTCGACCGGCTGGCCGGCCTCTCGGGCGACGATCAGATCGAGCATCGCCTGGGGACGCGGCAGGCTGCCGACATGGGTCGTGAGGATTCTGTCGCTGCTCAGCTTCACGGTCTGTCCTCCCCGAGCGGGCTAGATTACCCTCATTCGCCGGTTCGCGAGGGTAGGAGAATTCAATGCCGCAAGTGCATCCGCAGATCGCCAAGGTGCTCGAGACCATGGCCGGGTTGAACCAGCCGGCGATCGAGGATTGCACGCCGGCCCAGGCCCGGGCGCAGATGGAGGCGAACGCCAAGGCGCGCAAGGCCGTGCCGCTCGACATCGCCCGGGTCGAGGAGCGCGACATTCCGGGTCCGGGCGGAAATCTTCGGGTGCGGCTCTATTGGCCGAAGGCGAGCGGCGCGGTGCCGGCGATCGCCTATTACCACGGCGGCGGCCATGTGATCGGCAGCCTCGATACGCACGATTTCGTCGCCCGCAACCTTTGCGGTGGGGCCGAGGCGCTGGTCTGCTCGGTCGATTACCGGATGGGGCCGGAGCACAAATTTCCGGCCGCGGTCGAGGACAGCTTCGCCGCGCTCGAATGGCTCGCCGGCAACGCCGCGAGCCTCGGCGCCGATCCGGCGCGGCTCGGCGTCCACGGCGACAGCGCCGGCGCCAACCTCGCGGCGGTCGTCGCGCTGATGGCGCGAGACGCCGGGGGGCCGCGGCTGCGGCTGCAATCGCTCGTCTATCCGATCTCGGATTATGCGATGGCGACGGCGAGCTACGAGACCTTCGCCACCGGCTACGGCATCCTGACGCGGGCCGCGATGCAGTGGTTCCGCGACCATTATCTGCGCGGGACCGAGGATGAGGACGATTGGCGCGCCTCGCCGATCAAGGCCGTGACCTTGAAGGGGGTGGCGCCGGCGATCGTCGTCACCGCCGAATGCGACGTGCTGCACGATGACGGGCTCAACTACGCCGCCGCGCTGCGCAATGCCGGGGTGCCGGTCGAGTACCGCGAATACGACGGGATGATCCATGCCTTCTTCAGCATGGTCCCGGCCGTCGACGATGCGATGAACGCGCAGCGGGCGGTGTGGGCGGCGTTCAAGAAGGCGTTTGGCAAGAAGGCGTTTGGGTGACCGTCGTTGTTTTCGATTTCGGCGGGGTACTGATCGACTGGAACCCGCGTCACCTGTACCGCAAGCTTTTCCCGGGTGACGAAGCCGGGATGGAGGATTTCCTCGCGAATATCTGCACGCCGGCCTGGAATTTGCGCCAGGACCGCGGCGGCCAGATCGCCGGCGCGGTGCGCGAGCTGACCGCGGCGCACCCGGAAAAGGCGGCGCTGATCGCGGCCTATTACGACCGCTTCGACGAGATGATGCTCGGGCCGATCGACGGGACGGTCGCGATCCTGGCGGAGTTGCGGGAACGCGGGGTGCCGCTTTACGGGCTGACCAATTTCTCGGCCGAGACCTATCCGCTGAGCCTGGCGCGGTTCGGGTTCATCAAGTGGTTTCGCGGTGTTCTCGTGTCGGGGGCGGAGGGGGTGGTCAAGCCAGACCCGGCGATCTATCGCCTCCTGGTCGAGCGGTTCGGGTTCGACCCGCACGACGCCGTCTTTATCGACGATGTGAAGGCGAACGCCGAGGGCGCGGCCTGCGTCGGCATCGAGGGCATCCACTTCACCAACCCGGAAGCGCTGCGCGCGCAGCTCGCGGCGATGGGGCTGCTTGGTTAGGGGTCGCGGGATCCGCCGGGCGGCGCGTCGTGCGGGAGCGACCAGCCGAAATAGACTTCGACCTCAACGAGCTTGCCGTCGCGCACGGTGACGATTTCGGTGTTGCGGAACGGCTTGCCGTCCTTGCGCCGGCCTTCGTAGGTGACGAAGACGCGGTCGCCGTCCGCGGAGAGGTGGACAAAGTCGAACCCGGCGAGCTCGTTGTCGTCTCGCCAGCACCGGGCGAAATAGGCGGCGCGGTCGAGGCGGTTGTCCCAGGGGCTGGTGAAGTGGAAGTCGTCGGCGACGAGGCGCTCC
>DASUIE010000150.1:0-6840 GCA_036273175.1 Allostellaceae bacterium | reverse complement strand
CAACCCGGCTCGGCCGCGGCCACCGCGGCAAAGGCCTTGTCGGCCTCCGGATACCAGAACGAATGCAGCAGCCAGACGGCGTGCCGGAAATCCTTTTGCACGGCCGGGGCGCATGAGATCGCGAAGGAGACCTCGGTCGTCGCCTGTGGAGCGCGCTTGGCCGGCGTATCGGCCCAGGCGGCGGAGGTCAGCGATAATGCCAGGAGGGAAACGGCGGCGAAACGCATGACAACCTCCTCAATCGTTGGATGTCGCACGCACCTCGTGTCTATTTCGCCACAGCCTATGGCGGGTGACGCAGCGGCGCAATCCTCGGCTGAAGCGCCTTGACCGGGCTCGCACAATTCGCCATGTCGCGCGATGGAGGTGTCGGATGAAACGGATCGTCGTTCTCGGCGGAGGGTTCGCTGGGCTGATCGCCGCGGTCGGGGCCGCGCGCAAACTCGCCGAGTTGAACATCCCGCGCTCGGACATCGCGGTGACGCTGGTCAACCGGGACGCGTTTCATTCGATCCGCGTCCGCAACTACGAGACCGACCTCAGCGATGTGCGGGTCCCGCTCACCGATGTGCTCGGCCCGATCGGTGTCGAGCCGGTTGTCGCCGAGGTGGCGGGGATCGACACCGGCCGCCGCGAGATCGCCCTCGCCCACCGCGCGCCGCTCGCCTATGACCGGCTCGTCGTCGCGCTGGGCAGCGAGCTGGTGCGGGCGCCGATCCCGGGCCTTGCCGAGCACGGCTTCGATGTCGATACCTACGACGCGGCGACGCGCCTGGCCGTTCATCTTGCCGCCCTCCCCTCCCGGCCCGCGAGCCCTGGCAGGTTCGCCGCGCTGGTGATCGGCGGCGGGCTGACCGGGGTGGAGATGGCGGCCGAGCTGGGTACGCGGCTGCGCGAGATCGCCGGCGTGGCGCCTAGCCGAGTCATCGTCGCCGACCGCTCGCACCGCATTGGCGCGATGATGGGCGACGGCGCCTGCGCGGCGATCGACGAGGCGCTCGCCGCGCTCAAGGTCGAGAGCCGGCCCGGCGTCACGGTCGCCTCGGTCGATGCGCACGGGGCGCATCTCGCCACCGGCGAGGAGATCGCGGCCGAGACGATCGTGTGGTGCGGCGGCATGCGCGCGCACCCGCTCGCCGCGAGCCTGCCCGGCCCACACGACGCGTTCGGCCGCGTGCCGGTCGACAAATACCTCAAGGTCGAGGGGATCGACGGCGTCTATGCCGCCGGAGATATCGCCACGATCCAGCTCGACGCGGCGCACAGCTCGGTCATGTCGTGCCAGCACGCGCGGCCGATGGGGCGCGTCGCCGGGCATAACGTCGTCTGCGACCTCGTCGGCGCGGCGCCGATCCCGCTCGAGATCGGCTATTACGTGACCTGTCTCGATCTCGGCGCGTGGGGCGCGGTTTACTGCCAAGGCTGGGACCGCCAGGTCGCGACGCAGGGCGCGGCGGCCAAGCAAACCAAGATGACGATCAACCGCGAGCGTATCTATCCGCCTCGCTCGGGCGACGCCGCCGAAATCCTCGCCAGCGCCGCCCCGGTGACGCAAGCCCCGCCGGTGCGCATCGCCGCCGCGACGAGTTGAGGCCAGTTGAAACACACTGAAACGAGACAGCTCAGGAGGTTGCGCTAGGATCGCGCGGTACATTTGTTGGGACCCCCCGCATATGCCTTATTCCGCAGATCTTTCACCGCTCGCCGCCGAACCGCACCACGCCGTCCGCGAACGCGCTCCTCGGCGCCGGTCTTGGTTTTATCGCTTCTTCATCGCGCCATTTTCCGACATGGACCACCGCGCGGTCCACAAGGCGGCCCAGAAGCTCGCCGCCCGCAACTAGCGGAAATGGCGGAGCAGCTCCGCCTCCCATAGATCGAGCTGCTCCAGCTCGTAGTCGAGCGGCGACAGCACCAGATATTCCAGCCCGGCCGCCGCCAGCTCGGCGATGCGGCCGCGCATATCCGCCGCGGTGCCCATCAGGTAGCACGCCTGCAGGTGCTCGAACGAGCGGTGCGTCCCCATGATCCGCTCGTAAAGCGGCCGCTGCACCTTGAGCGCCGCCGCGCGGTCGTCGGTCGGCACGATATGGGCGAAGTTGAGGTGGCCGAAGACGAGGCTGTCGCGGGCGCGGCCGATCTCGTCGAGGCGCCGCGTGATCTGGGCCCAGTCGGCGATAACGCTGGCGTTGGTCCCGGCGGCGCGTGCGAGCCAGCCATCGGCGCGGCGGCAGATCCGCTCGAGCACGGTCGGGGCGATCGTCTCCGGGTCGGGCGACAGATCGGTCTTCACCTTCGAGCCTCCGGCCACCCAGATCGGCGGCGGCGAGCGCAGCGGCGGGTCGATCGCGACGTTCTCGAACCGGTAGTAGCGACCCGTATGCGTCACCTCCTCGCCGCGCCAGAGCTTGGCGAAAATGTCGAGGATTTCGTCGGTGCGGCCGCCGCGCTCGCTGAGCTTGACCCCGGCGACGCGGAACTCCTGCGCGTCCCACCCGACCCCGACCCCAAGCTCGAACCGCCCACCCGACAGCACGTGCAGGCTGGCGATCTCCTTGGCCATGAACACGGGGTTGCGGATCGGCGGGATCAGGATGCCAGTCGCGATCTTGATCCGGCTCGTCGCGCCGGCGGCGAAGCCGAGCGTCTCCAGTGGCGACAGCCAGGCGGTGCCGTAGAGCCCGCGCGCGGTCAGCAGGTGCTCGGCCACCCACAGCGTCTCGAACCCCATCGCCTCGGCGCGGGTCGAGAATTCGCGCAGCCGCCCGGCCTTCGCGTAATCGAGATCGGGGAACGAATAACTGGGCAGCATCAGGCCAAAGCGCATGCGAGGCTCCTTTCCGGCATTAACGCCGGGCGCTACAGTCGCCGCAATCTGTACCGAATCCGGGGAGCGAGCGATGACCGAATTCCGTTACGACCATGTCCACCTGCGCAGCCCCGATCCGGACGCGACCGCCGCCTTCTACCAGAAGATGTTCGGCGCCGAGGTCATCAAGTCGGTGATGTCGAACGGCATCGAGCGCACCGATATCCGGCTCGCCGGCGTCAACCACTTCATCGCCAAGGTGCCGGATGACGCCGCGCTGTCGGAGAAGCCCGAGAACAGCTTTGTCGGGCTCGACCATATCGGGCTGCGCGTCAACAACATCGACGCCGTGTGCGCGGAGCTGAAGGCGAAGGGCGCCGAATTCACCGTTGAGCCGAAGACGATCCGGCCCGGCGTGCGCATCGCCTTTGTGCGCGGCCCGCAGAACGTGCTGATCGAAATCCTCGACCGCGACGTGGCTTAAAGCTCAACCGGTTTCCATCGGCAGGCTCGGGTCGACCGCCCACTCCGACATCGAGGCGTCGTAGAGCCGCACGTCGGGGTGGCCGAGCATGACCAGCGCCAGCGCTGTCGCGCTCGCCGCGATGCCGCCGCCGCAATAGGTGATCACCCGCTTGTCGAAGGCGCCGGCCGCGTCGAATTTGGCGCGCAGCGCCTCCGCGTCGATGAACGTGCCCTTTTCCGGATCGACGAGGCCCACGGTCGGCACGTTAACGCTGCCCTTGATCCGCCCCGGGCGGCCATAGACATTGCCGCCGGTGCCCGCATGCTGCACCGCCTGCAGCGCGTTGATCGTGCATGACCCGCCATCGCCGATCGCCGCCAGCACCTCCTCCTTGCCGGCCATCAGCCCGGCGCGGTCCTCCCGCACCGTGAAGTTGGCGCGCGGCCGGGGCTTCCCCGGTCCGGTCTCGACCGGCCGCCCTTCCGCCGCCCATTTCTTGAAACCGCCATTGAGCACCGCGGCGTTGTCGAAACCGAAGGTGCGCAAGAGCCACCAGATGCGCGAGGCCCATTGGGGATTGGCGGTGCTGTAAAGCACGATCTTGCTGTCCGGTCCGGCCCCGAACCGGCTCATCGCCTCGGCAAACACCGCCGCGTTCGGGCGCATAAAGCGCAGCCTGGTCCCGGTATTGTCGGACAAATCGGCCTGTAGATCGGCGAATTGCGCGCCGGGAATATGGCCTTTTTCAAAATCTTCCCGGCCGGACTTCACGACGTAGGTGATTTTCGGGTCGGGGATCAGATGCACCGTGCCGTCGAGCACGACGAGGTTCTTGTCGCCGAGATGGGCTGCGAGCCAATCGGTCTCGACGAGATATTCGGGATGGGCGAAGGGCATGGCGGTCTCCCTGTCAGCGATGTTCGGGACCCATCGGGCGCAACCGCACCCCGGTCCGCAAATGGCGGTAGGGCAGCTCGACCGGGTCGGTCACATGCGCGCCGGGCGATTGGACGACGAGGATCGTCTCGGCGATCGGCTGGAAATCGGCGCGGAAATGCACGGTCGATTTGAGCGCGAGGATCGGCACCTGGGCCGGCTCGATCCCGACATGGCGAAACTGCTCCTGGTCGACCGCCTGGATGCGCTTCGAGGCGAGCACGACCCTGACGCCGCTATCCTCGTCGCGCAGCAGCGCCATCGGCCCGATATGGAATTTGGCGCCGCCGAACATTGGGCCGGTGCCGACGAAATCGCCGCTCTCGATCCGCTCAATCCGCCACCGCGCCTCGACCGGCGTTTCGCCGGCATACCCGATCTTGGCGCCGACGCCGAGGCCGAGCAGCGCGCCGGCGCCCGCCTCCGCCGCCGCGACGGCTGCCTCGGGATCGACGATCAGGCCGATCACCGCGCCCTCCGCCTTCGCGGCGATCAGCGCGCGCAGGAGCCCGACGGTGTCGGAGGTGCCGCCGGCGCCGGGATTGTCCTGGATATCGGCGAGGACGACCGGCTTGGTCGCGGTCTTGGCGAGGCGCAGCGCCTCGGCGACAGCCTCGCCGGCCTCATAGAGCTTGCCGGCGAAATCGCGCTCGCGCTCGCGGATCGCGCCGGCGATGCGGTCGGCGGCAAGTTCGGCGGCCTCGCGGTCGTGCCCGTAGACCACCAGCGCCGGCCCGCACTGTCCGATATCGGCGGGCGGAAAGCCGGGGGTGTGGGTGATGCTGACGATGCCCTGGTTATGCGCGCCGCCGCCGCGCCCGCCGCTTTCCTCGATCTCGCCGATCAGGTCGAAGACTCCCTTGGTCGGCTGGTTGTGCGTGCATTGCCAAACGAGCGGGATCAGGAAGTCGATCTGGCGATACGCCTTGAAGAGTGGCCGTTTGTCGTTGAGCAGCCGGTCGAGCAGCTCGGCGGCGCGGCTGCCGGTCGCCGCCATATCGACATGCGGATAGGTGCGGTAGCCGATCATGGCGCTGGCGTGCCGGACCATCTCGGGCGTCATGTTGGTGTGGAAGTCGAGGCTGGTGACGATCGGGATCGCCTCGCCGACGACGGCGCGGATGCGGCGCAGCAGCTCCCCCTCGCCGTCCTCGAAATGCTCGGCCACCATTGCGCCGTGCAGGTCGAGATAGATGCCGTCGAACGGCCCCTGCGCGCCCAGATCCCCGACGATACTGCCCGCGACCTTCTCGTAAGCCTCGCGCTCGACATAAGAACTCGGCGGCGCCGAGCACCAGCACAGCGGCACAAGCTCGTGGCCGAGGCCCGCGAGCGTCTTCGCCGCCCCGGCGATCGGGATATTGAACCCCTCGACCGCGTTGATTAGCGCGGCCCTGCGGACAAAGCCCGGCCACGCGTCGGCCCGCTCGAAATCCTCCCACGTCGCGCGCTGCGGCGCGAAGGTGTTAGTCTCGTGCTGGAACCCGCCCACCGCAATACGCGCCATCGACCGCCCTCTGCGCAGCGTCGCCGCCAGAGGCGATCCTAGCCCATTTGCCGCCGTGCGCTATTTCTTCTCGGCGGCCGCCTGCACGGTCGGGCTTTCCCCGCATTCGCCGCATTGCGGCGGGGACAGCCAGATCGTCGACAGGTCCTGGTTCAGATAATGGCTCGGGCCGATTTTCCAGCCATGCATGTAGGCCCGGTACGGGACGATCCGGTACCACCACAACACGAAGGCGATGTGCGCCTCGTCGCCCATCACGCGCTTCGAGTACTCGAAGGCGTCCTGGTGCTGCTTGGCGGGATCGGTCTCGTGCAGCATCGCGTTGTAGATTTCCAGCTCCTTCGGGTCTTCGTAGTAGCCGTAATTCGCCTTGTTGACCGATTTCGGCAGATAGGTCTGCACGTCGATCAGCGGATTGACGATGCCGTGGCAATTGCCGGCGAGTCCGACATCGAAATCGCCGCTTCGCAGCGTGGAGAACCAGGGTCCGGTCGGCACCACCTTTTGGGTCGCGTGGACGCCGATCTTGCTCCACTGGTCGACGAGCCAGATGCCGTTGTACTTGTAGGGCTGGTCCACATTGCGGTTGAGCAGCTCGAACGACAGGTTTTCCTGCCCGGCCTCCTTCAACAGTCGCCGCGCCTCGGCTCGCGATTTCTCGATATCGGGCCAGAACCCGGCGATCTGCTGCAGTTCCTCTTTGGTCGGCGCGAGCGGCGAGCCGGGAAAGACGACGCCGCCGACCGTCTTGACGATGGCGATCTTGGACAAGGCGGGCGCGCTGCCCCAGCGATCCAATGCCAGGGTCAGGGCGCGGCGCACCCGCACATCGTCGAACGGCTTTTTCTTGTGGTTGAACCAGACCAGGGCGCCGCAATTCCAGTCGCTTTCCTGGGTCTTGATCTTGTCGCCCAATTCTCCCTTGAGCTGCTCGATCGCGCTCGGCGGGTAGCCGCGGAACTCGGTCGCGGCGCGGTCGGCGCGGATCGCGTCGATCTGCGTCGCCTGCTTCGGCGCATAGATGCCGACGAACCCGTCAAGGTAGGGCAGGCCCTTGTGGTAGTAGTCGGGATTGCGCACCCCCTTGATCAGCTGGCCCTCCTCGAACCCGGCGAACTTGAA
>DASUIE010000149.1:0-12710 GCA_036273175.1 Allostellaceae bacterium | reverse complement strand
CCACGGCCGGCTGATCTTCGGTGTCGGCCGCAGCGGCTTCCCGCGCACCTACGAAGCCTATGGCGTGCCCTATGGCGAAAGCCGCGAGCGCTTTGCCGAGACGCTTGAAATCCTCAAGAAGGCTTGGACCGAGGAGCGGTTCTCATACCAGGGCAAATACTACAGCTTCGACAACGTGGCGCTGACGCCGAAGCCGTATCAGCAACCCTGGCCGGAAATCCGCATCGCGGCCAACAGCGCGGATACGTTCCCGCAGATCGCCAAGCTCGGCCATGCCGTGTTCGTCGCGGTGCGCCTGGGGACGATCGAGGAGTTGGGGCCGAACATCCAGGCCTACCGCAAGGCGTGGAAGGAGGCCGGGCACCCGGGCGAGGGCCAGGTGTTCCTGCGCGCGCCCGTTTATGTCGCCGATACCGACAAGGAGGCGATGGAGGAGCCCGAGGAAAGCATCATGTATTTCTACCGCTACCTCGGCGAGCGGCTCGAGGATTCGGCGACGCGCGCCGGTGTCCGCCAGGTCGAGGACCGCGCCGCGCGCGGCCGCCGGCTGCAGGAGATCAGCTACGAGGACGCGCTGCGCGAAAAGCTGATCGTCGGCTCGCCGGGGCGGGTCGCCGACCGGCTGATGGAGCTCAAGGAAAACCTCGGGCTCGACGGCATTCTCGCGGAGATGAATTGCGGCACCAAGATACCGCACGAGCACGTGATGAAGTCGCTCCGGCTGCTCTGCGAGGAGGTCAAGCCGAAGTTCAACTGATCAGCGCGCTTTCCACGGAACGATGCGGCGCTCGACCTCGTCGAGCGCGACGTTGAAGGCGAAGCCGAGAACCGCGATGACGATGAGGGCGACGAACATCGTGTCGACCGCCATCAATTGCCACGCGTTCCAGATCATGTAGCCGATGCCGCTCTGCGCGCCGATCATCTCGGCGATCGCGATCAGGATGAGGCCCATCCCGGCCCCAAGCTTGACCCCCGCCATGATCAGCGGCGCGGCGCCGGGCAGCGCGATCGTACGAAAGGTCTGCCAGCGTCCGGCGCCGAAATTCTTGCCGACATCGAGGTAGATGCGGTCGATCTGCAAGACGCCGGCGGTGGTGTTGATCAGCATCGGGTAGAAGACGCCGAGCGCGACCATCACGATCTTCGACGCTTCGCCGAGGCCGAACACCAGCAATACCAGCGGCAGGATCGCGCTTTTTGGCACCGGGTACGTCGCCGCGACGAGCGGGTCGGCGACCGCGCGCACCGGCCGGTAGAGCCCCATCGCCAGCCCCAGCAGCAGCGCCGGGACGCCGCCCAGCAGATAGCCCCAAAAGAGTCGGCCGAGGCTCGCCGACAGATTGTCCCAAAGCTCGCCGGATGCGCACAGATGCACGAAGGCCACCGCTATCGTCGACGGCGCCGGAAAGAAGCGCGGGTCGATGACCCCGGTCCGCGCGAGGCCCTCCCACACAAGCAGCAGCGCCACCGGAGAGGCGAGGCCGATCAGCCGGTCGCGGGCGAGCGGGGAAAGCCCCTCCCGGGCTGGCTCGTCGGGCGGGACGGCGGCGCCGGCCAGTTCGTCAGCCATCGGCGGCTTCCTGCTGGCGGGCGCGGTCGACCTCGTCGCGCAAATCCTCCCAGATGCGAAACACAAGCTCGCCATAGGCCGGATCCTTGCGCAGCGCCAGCACGCCGCGCGGGCGGGCGAACGGCACCTCGACGATCGCCTTGATGCGGCCGGGATGCGCGGTCATCACCACGATCCTGTCGCCGAGGGTCACGGCTTCGTCGACGCTGTGGGTGATGAAGACGACGGTCTTGCGGTCCTCCTCCCAGATCCGCAGCAATTCCTCCTGCAGCAAGGTGCGGTTCTGCTCGTCGAGAGCGGAAAACGGCTCGTCCATCAGCAGGATTTCGGGGTCGGTGGCAAAGGCGCGGGCGATCGCGACACGCTGCTTCATCCCGCCCGAAAGCTGATGCGGATAGCGGTCGGCGAACGGGGTGAGCCCGGTCCGGTCCAAGTAATGTCCGACCACCTCCCGCACCTGGGCCTTAGGCGCCCCGCGCATGTGAAGCCCGTAGGCGGCGTTGTTCCACACCGTCATCCACGGAAAGATCGAGTCGCCCTGGAACACCATCGCGTTGACGGGCTTGGCCGGGTCGTCGGCGATCACGGCCGCCTCGCCGGCGCTCGCCGCTTCGAGGCCCGCGAGGATGCGCAGCAGGGTGGTCTTGCCGCAGCCCGACGGCCCGACGATCGTACAAAAACTGCCGCGCCCGATATCGAGGCCGATGCGGTCGAGCGCCGTATAGGGGCCGTTGCGCGTCGCAAAGCGCTTGCTGAGGCCGGAGATGCGGATCGCCGCTTCGGTCATGAGGCCTTGTACGGGCCCAGCGTCTTCAGCGCCGCATCGACATAGGAATGGTCGAGGACCTCGTCGACCGACGCCTTGCCCTCGATGAATTTCTGCTCCTGCCAGAAGGCGAGGTCGGTTTCGAGGCTCGGCTTGTAGACATGCCCGTCGGGATCGCAGCCATTGGGTACGACCTTTTTGTAAAGCGCCGGGTCTTTATAGCGGGTGTCCTTGACCAGCATGTCGATCAGCTCGGCCGCGTTGGGGCCGGCGAAGTGACCGTCCTTGATCGCGCCGTTGTAGAAGCGAGCGGATTTGAGATAGGCGAGCATGAAGCGGTGGGCCACTTCCCCCCGCTTGGCCATGAACTGGTTGCCGTAGAGCACGATCGAGATGGTCTGGCGCGGGTAGAACGCATCGCTCGGAAACTTGACCCCGATGCCCTTCTCGATGCCGAAGGTCAGGAACGGCTCGGGCACGATCGCACCGTCGATGGCGCCGCTTTGGAGCCCGGTCAGCATCTCGGGAAAGCCGAGGAAGACGTGGTTCAAATCGTCGTATTTCAGCCCGGCGCTCTTTGCCGCCTGCGCGACGGTGGCGCCGGTCGAGCCGCCCTTCCCGGGCTCGGCGATCTTCAGCCCCTTCAAATCCTTCAATGTATTGAACTTGCCGCTATCGACCAGCTCCTTGCGGATCAGCAGCGACACATAGGCGTAGCCGGGCAGGTTCGAACCCTTGTCGGCGACGATCTTGAGCCCGATGCCGCGCGCCTCGGCATTGTAAAGCCCGGCTGAGGTCGCGGCGGCGGCGATGTCGATCTGGCCGGTGCCGAGCGGCGCGATCATATGCGGCCCGGTCTGCATGTTGATCAGCGTGACCTTGAGCCCCTGGTCCTTCCAGTAGCCCTTGTGCTCGCCGATGAAAAACGGGGCGTCGCTGATCACCAGCGGGCTGCCGATCTTGACCTCGTCGAGGTCGGCGGCGCGTCCGGACCGCGCGCGCGACATGGCGAGCGCGCCGACGCCGCCGGCCATCCCCAATAGCCTGCGCCGAGTAATCATGCTTTGCCTCCCGTTCGCGCCGATTGTGGCAAAACACGCTCGCGCTTGAAAGAGACTAGGCCTAAGAGTCGCAGCATGGCCCGGCGCGATATCTTTCACCCCGACTTCAAGCCGACCCCTTATTGGTGGGAGGCGTATACGCCCGTCACCGGCGAGTTGGCGGCGGTACCGCAATCGGCGCGGGTGGCGATCGTCGGCGGCGGTTACGCGGGGCTGTCGGCCGCGCTGGAGCTCGCCAAGCTCGGCATCGACGCGGTCGTGCTGGAGCGCGGCGAGCTCGGGGTCGGCGCCAGCACCCGCAACGGCGGCGCGGTCAGCGGCGGAGTCAATATCGGCAAGAGCTTCAGCGGCCGCATCACCCAGCCGACGCCGGAGCGCACCAGCGCGATCCTGTCCGACGGCGCCGATGCGTTCAGCCTGATCGAGCGCCTCATCGCCGAGGAGGAGATCGCCTGCCACTGGCAGGTCAAGGGCCGCTTTGTCGGCGCCTGGACGCCGGCCCATTACGAGTACCAGAAAAAGCGCCTGGGCGCGCTCAATGGCGAGGCCCGGTCGGGCGCCAATATGGTGCCGCGCGAACGCCAGCGCGAAGAAATCGCCAGCGACTATTACTTTGGCGGCATGGTCGTCGAGCGTTCGGCGAGCCTGCATCCGGCGCTGTACTACAAGGGGCTGCTGGACGCCTGCCGCCGCCGCGGCGTTGGCGTTTGCGCCGCCGCTTCGGTGGAGGGCATCGCGCGGAGCGGCGCGGGCTGGCGGGTCGCCACCAGCCGCGGCGCGGTCGAGGCCGGCGACGTCGTCATCGCCACCAACGGCTATACCGGCGCGCTGACCCCGTCGCTGCGGCGCCGCGTGGTGCCGATCGCCAGCCACATCATCGCGACCGAGGAGCTCCCCCGGGACCTGGCGGCAAGCCTGATCCCCAAGGGCCGTACCCTTGGCGATACGAAGCGGGTGCTGACCTATTACCGCATGTCGCCGGACGGCAAGCGCATGGTGTTCGGCGGTCGCGCGCGTTTCACGCAGGTCGACGCGCGGCTCAGCGCCAGTGTCCTCCACGGCTACATGACCGACCGGTTCCCGCAGCTTCGCGGGATACGCATCGCCCATAGCTGGACCGGCAACACCGCCTTCACCCTCGATGCGCTTCCGCATATGGGGGAAGAGGCGGGGATGCATTACGCGCTCGGCTGCAACGGCAGCGGCGTCGCGATGATGACCTATCTCGGCCACCAGGTAGCGCGCAAGATCGCGCGGGTCGCGAACGCGCCTTGCGCCTTCGACAGCGAGGACTTTCCGACCCACCCGCTTTACACCGGAAACCCTTGGTTTCTGCCGATGATCGGCGGTTATTATCGGCTGCGGGACCGGCTCGACCGGATGCTCGCGTGAAGTCTTCGCAAGCGCTATGCTGTGCCAAGTACTCCGACGGAGGCTGGAATGAACTACGAAACTTTCAAATCCTCATTGGCGGGCGCGTCCCCGCCGGCTGGGGTCAATGGCGCGGCGCAGGCGCTGTGGTGGCAGGCGAAAGGCGATTGGCACCGCGGCCATCGCTGCGCTCAGGCGCAGGCTGACGAGCTCGGCGCATGGGCGCACGCCTATCTGCACCGGGTCGAAGGCGATGAGCACAATGCCGCCGGCTGGTATCGGCGCGCCGGCAAGTCTCCGTCCACCGCGGCGTTGACCGCCGAATGGGACGAGATCGCACGGGCGGTCCTGGTTTGAGCCAAGTCTGAAAACTCGCCGCCAACCCGCACGCCGCGGGCGATGGCGGCTTTTGCTGCCAATCAATCAGGGGGGATCCATGTCGTTCGGCGCTCGTGCGCTCATCGTTTGCTGCGCCTGCCTCGGCGCGTTCGCCGCGCCCGCTTTCGCCCAGAAGAACGGCGGCGTGCTCAAGCTCTATCACCGCGACAGCCCGGCAAGCCTGTCGATCCACGAGGAAGCGACGGTCTCGGCGATCGCCCCGGCGATGGCGATTTTCAACAACCTCGTGCTGTTCAACCAGCACGAAAAGCAGAACCGCCCGGAGTTCATCCAGCCCGAGCTGGCGGACAGCTGGAGTTGGAATTCCGACCACACCAAGCTGAGCTTCAAGCTGCACCAAGGCGTCAAATGGCATGACGGCAAGCCGTTCACCGCCAAGGACGTGAAGTGCACCTGGGATATGCTGGCCGGCAAGTCGGAGCAGAAGTTCCGCCTCAACCCGCGCAAGGTCTGGTACCAGAACCTCGATGACGTGGTGGTCGAGGGCGACTACGCCGTCACCTTCGTGCTCAAGCGGCCGCAGCCGGCCTTTCTGATGCTCTTGGCTACCGGAGACTCGCCGGTCTACCCGTGCCACGTGTCGCCGGCGGAGATGCGCAATCACCCGATCGGCACCGGTCCCTTCAAATTCGTCGAATACAAGCGCAACGAATACATCAAGCTGGCCAAGAATCCCGACTACTGGAAGAAGGGGCTGCCCCATCTCGACGGGATCGAATGGGACATCGTGCCGAACCGGGCGACGCAGAGCCTCGCCTTCATCGCCGGCAAGTTCGACATGACCTTCCCGTACGAGGTCACCGTGCAGATGACCCACGACATCAAAAGCCAGGCGCCGACCGCTATCTGCGAGATCGACCCGACGATGGTGTCGATGAACCTCCTGGTCAACCGCGACAACCCGCCCTTCAACGACCCCGACATCCGCAAGGCGATGATGCTGACGATCGACCGCAAGGCCTTTCTCGACATCATTTCCGAGGGGCAGGGCCAGATCGGCGGGGCGATGCAGTCGCCGCCGGCCGGGCTATGGGGCCTGCCGATGGACATCCTCCAGACCATGCCAGGCTATGACCCCGACGTGGAAAAGAGCCGCGCCGAGGCCCGCAAGCTCATGGAAAAGCACGGCTACGGGCCCAACAAACACCTCGCCATCAAGGTCCAGACCCGCAACATCGCCCAATACCGCGATCCGTCGGTGATCCTGATCGACCAGTTGAAGCAAATCTATATCGACGGCGATCTGGAGGTCGTCGAGACCGCAAATTGGTTCCCGCGCATCGCCCGCAAGGACTACACGGTCGCCGGCAACCTGACCGGCAGCGGCGTCGACGACCCCGACGCCTATTTCTTCGAGCACTACGCCTGCGGCTCCGAGCGGAACTACACGAATTACTGCAACAAGGATCTGGAAAAGAAGTTCGTCCAGCAATCGGAAGAGGCCGACCCTGAAAGGCGCAAGAAGCTGGTCTGGGATATCGACAAGGTGCTGACCGAGGATGGCGCCCGCCCGATCATCTACCGCTACAACCTCGCCACCTGTCACTACCCGCGGGTGCACGGGATCACGACGATGGTCAACAGCATCTTCAACGGCTGGCGCTTCGAGGACGCGTGGATGGATTAGGGCTCACGTAACAACCGCGTCAGGTTTCGGCGTGCATCGACGATGCAACGATCACGACGGAATCGATGGGGTCATCGTCGGAATCAGGGGTCGGCCGATACAAGATGAGGTAAGGCCGCTCAGTCAGGACACGGGGATTCGGCTGAATATCGGGCCCGCGCGGTCCAGTATCGGATAGGTGGCCAGCAGCGCTGCCCTTGCTTCGATCGCGTCGCAAATCTTGTCGGCCGCGCCGGCGTTGGCCTCGCCGTCGTCCCAAAGCTGGCGCAGAATCTGGCTCTCGTTGCGGTGAAGACGGTGTTTGAGCTGCCAGTCGCGGATACTACGTAGCCCAAACGTCGAGCTTACTCCGCCGCGGGCCGGTCGTATTTCCGCGCGGGGGTATTGACCGGCTCGGCGAGCGGGGCGGCGCCGAACGAGGCGGCGACGCGGTCGGCCGGCGGGGCGCCGTAGAGGGTTGTGCGCTGGCGCGGCGTGCGGCCGAGCGAGCGGATCAGCTCCTCCATCGCCTCGGGCGGCATCTCCTGGCCAAAGCTGGCGCCGGCGGCGCGCGAGATGCTCTCGTTCATCAGCGTTCCGCCCATGTCGTTGCACCCGGCGTCGAGGCAGGCGGCGGCGCCCTCCGGCCCCATCTTGACCCAGCTCGCCTGGATGTTCGGGATCACCGGGTGCAGCGCGAGCCGCCCGACCGCGTGAATGAGGATTGCCTCGCGGTAGGTCGGCCCGAGCCGCGAGCGGCCCTTCAGCGAGATCGGCGTCTCCATCGGCACGAAGGGCAGCGGCACGAACTCGGTAAACCCGCCGGTCCGCTGGGCCAGCCCGCGCAAGCGCAGCAAGTGCCGGGCCCAGTGCCGGTACCCGTCGATATGGCCGAACATGATCGTCGAGGTGCTCTTGAGCCCGACGCCATGCGCCGCTTCCATCACCTGCAGCCACTCGGCGGTCTTGACCTTATCCGGGCAGATCACCGCGCGAACCTCGTCGTCGAGGATTTCCGCGGCGGTGCCGGGCAGGGAACTGAGACCCGCGTCGCGCAGCGCGGCGAGGTAATCGGCGAGGTCGCG
This sequence comes from Allostellaceae bacterium, assembly GCA_036273175.1. Lineage (GTDB taxonomy): Bacteria > Pseudomonadota > Alphaproteobacteria > ATCC43930 > CGMCC-115725 > DATARH01. Next base: position 4,849 of record DASUIE010000149.1, on the reverse strand, counting down.
GCCCAGCGTCTTCGCGCCCTGCCACACTTCCAGCGGCGAAAAGGCGTGGATGTGGATGCGCGGCACCGCCTCCTTGATCGCCCGGCACACCGCGAGATAGGTCGCGCCGGTATATTCGGGGTGGATGCCCCCCTGCAGGCAGACCTCGGTCGCGCCGCGCTCCCACGCCTCCTCGCAACGGCGCTGGATTTCGGGCAGGTCGAGGTTGTACGGCCGCCCGCGCAGGTTTTCGCTCAGCTTCCCCTTGGAGAAGGCGCAGAACTGACAGCGGAAATAGCAGACATTGGTGTAGTTGATGTTGCGGGTGACGACGTAGCTGACCGTGTCGCCGTTCATCTTCCGGCGCAGCCGGTCGGCGGTCGCGCAGACGAGGTCGAACTCGTCGCCGCGCGCCTCGAACAGCCGCACGATCTCGGCCTCTCGCAGCGTCTCGCCGGCCCAGGCCCGGTCGAGGATCGCGGCGACGGGGGCGAGCGCCTCGGGATTGCGCGGTTTCGTCCGCGCCGCGGGGGCGGCGGTGCCGGCTCCGGCGATCCAGCTATCGGGCCGCGCGAACCCCTGCGCATCGACATGGCGCAAGGTCGGCGTGTGCAGTTTCGGATCGAGCCAGCGCGGCGCGTCGAGCGCGTAATCGGGATAGATCGCCAGCCGCTCGACCAGTATCTTCCCGGCCTTGGCGGTGCGCTCCGCCAGCGTTTCGAGCGCTGGCCACGGCGCCTCAGGGTTGACGTGGTCCGGGGTCACCGGCGACACGCCGCCCCAATCGTTGATCCCGGCGGCGACCATCGCCTCGATCGCGTCGGGCATCAGGTTGGGCGGGGCCTGGATGTTCATCGCCGGCCCGAAGACCAGCCGGGCCGCCGCGATCGTCCACAGATGGTCGGCCCGGTCGGGCTCCGGCGCCGCCGCCATCTTGGTGCCCGGCTTGGCGCGGAAATTCTGGACGATGATCTCCTGGATATGGCCGTGCCGGTCGTGGAGGTCGCGCAGCGCCAGCATCGCCTCGATCCGCTCGCGCCGGGTCTCGCCGATCCCGATCAGGATGCCGGTCGTGAACGGCACTCGCGCGGCGCCGGCGAGGCCGATGCAGTCCAGGCGGCGGGCAGGGGCCTTATCGGGCGAGCCGTAATGCGGGCCGCCCTTCTTCGACAGCCGCTCGGCGCTGCTCTCCAGCATGATCCCCATCGACACCGAGACCTTGCGCAGCGTCGCGAGATCGTCGGCGGTCATCAGCCCGGGATTGAGGTGCGGGAGGAGGCCCGTCTCCTTCAGCACCAGCGCCGCCATCGCGGCGAGGTAGTCGAGCGTCGTCGCGTAGCCGAGCGCCGCAAGCGCGTCGCGCGAGGCGCGGTAGCGCAGCTCCGGCTTATCGCCGAGCGTGAACAACGCCTCCTTGCATCCGGCCGCAGCGCCGGCCCTGGCGATCGCCAGCACTTGCTCGGGGGACAGATAGGCCGGCTCCCCGGCGCGGGGCGGGTGGGCGAAGGTGCAGTAGTGGCACACGTCCCGGCAGAGCTGCGTCAGCGGGATGAAAACCTTTTTCGAGTAGGAGACGAGCGGCCCGAACCGCCGGTCGCGCCGGGTCGCGGCGGCCCGCATCATCGCGGCGAGATCGCCGCATTCCGCCAGCGCCAGCGCCTCGGCGGCCGAAAGCGCCGCGCCGTCTTCCGCCCGTCTCAGGATGTCCACTACCTCACCCCTCCGGCGAGCAATTTCCCCGCTCGCGTCTCCGATCCAAGCCGCGAAAAATGGGCGAGGTCAACGGGATTGTCGATATCGAACCCGATCCCAGGCAGGCGAACGACCGTGGGCGTGATGCCGCAGGCCTCGGCGGCGGCGAGGTGCGGGAAAAAGCTGTTGTCGCCAAAACGCAGCGGCACCGCGTCGGGCGGTGACATCAGGATCGCGTTCGAGCCCTGCTCGTCATGGGCCGGCACGATCGTGAAGGACGGCGCCGGACGGTGTGCGGCGATCACCTGCCCGATCTCCGCCGCGCTCGTCAGCGGGATGTCGCCGGGCACGGTCAGCATCCCGGCCGCGCCGTCGGCGGCGAGGCGGCGAGCCGCGGCGGTCACTGCGCCGGTATGCCCGTCGAGCGCGCCCTCGGCCTGAATCCGGGCGCCGTACCGGGCGGCCAGCGTCTTCGCGGCCTCGTCGACCGTGACGACGACGATCCCGGCAACCCCGCGCACCTCCGCCAGCGCCGCCAGCACGTCCTCGGCCATCGCCAGCGCGAGGGCCTGGCGGAATTTCGGGCTGGCGGTTTCGGCGAGGCGCTGTTTCGCTTCCGTCGTGTCCTTTATCGGCACGGCGGCCCAGATGCCGCCCATCATGCCGGGATTGCGGCGAGCACGGTTCGGGCGAGAGCCTCGCGGTCGGCGAGGCTGGTCATCAGCGTCCGCGTCAGCACAACCGGCACGCCGAGCCCCGCGACCGTATCCGCATCCTCGTCGTCCGCGACATAGACATCGATCAGGTCGCCGTAATGCCGCGCCACCGAGGCGGCGTCGACCGGCAGTCCCAGCTCAGCCATCATCTTCGCGGTCGGACCCTTGACGGCCTGGCCGCCGATGATCGGCGACACCGCGACGACCGGCGCCCGGCAGTCGCGCAAGGCCGACCGCACCCCCGGCAGCGACAGGATCGGGTCGATGCTGATGAACGGGTTCGACGGACAGATCGCGATCAGCTCGAGCAGCGGGTCGCGGAGAAGCTCGATCAGATCGGGATGAGGGCGGGCGTCGGCGGCGCCGGCGAAGACGATCTCGCGCACGACCGGGGCGCAGCGCCGCCGCACGAAATAATCCTGGAAATCGAGCCAGCCCTCGGCGCTGTAGATGCGGGTGCGCACCGGATCGTCGCTCATCGGCAGGATGCGCGCGGCGATGCCGAGCCGGCGGGCGAACTCGTCGACGATCGACGATAGCGGTTCTTCCGCCGCGAGCCGCCGGGTGCGTTCGACATGGGTGGCGAGGTCGCCGTCGCCGAGCCGAAACCAGCCCTCGCCGCCAAGCCGCTCCAGCGCGGCCATAAAGGTCCAGGTCTCGTTACGGCGGCCCCAGCCCTGCTCCTCGTTGGCGAGACCGGACAGAGTGTAGAGCAGCGTGTCGATATCGGGCGACACCGCGAGGCCGAGATGAACGAAATCGTCGCCGGTATTGGCAACGATTGTCAGCCGGTCGCGCGGCAGGATGCGGTAGAGGCCGAGCGCGAGCTTGGCACCGCCGACCCCGCCCGAAAGCGCGAGGACCTTGCCGTTGCGCCCGATCATCGAAAGAGGTCGTGCTCCGGCGGGCGCACGAGGTCGGCGGCCGGGCATTCCGGCGCGGTCCACGACAGGCCGCGCACCAGCACCACGGGCACCGCCTCCGCCGCCTGGCCCTGGACGAGCGAGGCCGCCGCCGCGATCTCGTCGGCGAACCCGGTCTCGGTCACTTCCAGCGTGCGTCCGAACAGGTCGGGATGGCCGCGCCAGTCGATCGCCGCGGGCAAGCCGGCCGCGCCGATGGCGACGCCGACCGTGCCGCGCCGCCACGGCCGCCCGAAGCTGTCGCTGACGATCACGGCGACCGGGACGCCGTAAGACTCGATCAGCTGGTCGCGCAGCAGCATCGCCGAGCGGTCGGGATCGACCGGCAGCAGCAGCACCCGCTCGGTGCCGTCTCCGGGCGCGACGTTGGAATGGTCTATCCCCGCATTCGCCATGACAAAGCCGAGCCGGTGCTCGGCGATGATCAGGTTCTCGCGGTGCCGCACGATGCGCCGCGACTCGGACAGCACGACCTGGACGAAATGCGGGTCCTTGCCGGTCTCCTCGGCGAGCTTGACCGCCTCCGCCGACGGGGTGACGGTCGAGACGTCGACGAACCGGTCCTCGGCCTTCGAGACGATTTTCTGCGCGACGACGAGGACGTCGCCGTGCTCCGGATGCAGATCGCTCTCGACGAGCGCGGCGATGATCAGCGCGCCGAGATTATCCCCCGGTTGCACCATCGGGATGCCGCGAAGGCCAATAATCTGGAGGTGATCTGCCATGCCAATCCATTCGCCGTCATTGCGAGGAGCGAAGCGGCGCGCCAATCCCGTTCCGGAGAGACCCCCGCGGATCGAGATTGCTTCGCTGCGTTCGCAATGACACGCCCCGACTTTACCCGAACGCCTTGCGCAGCAGCGGCAGCACCCGCTCGGCGTAAAGCTTGAGGAAACGCCCTTGGTCCGGTCCCGGCGCGTGGAAGACGAGGTGGGTGAAGCCGAGCTTCACATAGGGCCGGATGCGCGCCACCTGCTCCTCCGGGTCGCTCGACACGATCCACCGGCTCGCGGCGCGGTCGAGCGGCAGCGCATCGGCGAGCCGCTCCATCTCGACCGGGTCCTCGACCCCGACCTTCTCCTCGGGCGATAGGGCGAGCGCGGCCCAGTGGCGGGTCAGCTCCTTGGCCTGCTGCGCGTCGGTATCGAACGACACCTTGACCTCGATCATCTTTTCGAGGGCGCTTTCGCTGCGGCCCGACCGCTGCAAGCCCTCCCCGGCCTTGCCCGACAGCTCTGTGTACAGCGCCGGCGCCTTGCCACTGGTGACGATGAACCCGTCCGCGATCTGCCCGGCCATCGCCGCCGCCAGCGGGCCCGACGCCGCGACCCAGATCGGCACCTTCTGCTTCGGCTTGTCGTAGATCGTCGCGCTCTCGGTCTTGTAGAACTGGCCGTTCCAGGTCACCCGGTCCTCGGTCCACAGCTTGTTCATCAGGTGGATCGACTCGCGCAGCCGGTCGCGCCGCTCCTTCGGGCCGGGCCAGGCGACGCCGCTCGACGGCACCTCGTTCAGCGACTCGCCGGTGCCGACGCCGAG
>DASUIE010000148.1:0-12480 GCA_036273175.1 Allostellaceae bacterium | reverse complement strand
CGCATGTACGGCATAACCCGGCAGCACCGACGAGCGCGGCACCGTCGTATAGATGTCGCGCGGGTCGTAATACCCGCCATCCTCGTTGCGCAGCGCGTCGAGCACTTTCGCCGCGTCGCCGATCGTGCGCGCGAGAATGCCGCTGCGGTCGCAATAGATGTCGGCGCCGATCGCCCCGCCGTCGAAGCCGAGCATCGCCTTGTGCGGCAGGATGAGGGCGACGGCATTGTGGTTGGCGGGGCCGCGGCACGAGGCGCGGGTCTCCTCGCCGAGGCTCACCATGACGAGATTGGCGCTGACCGAGACGCCCGACCCCGAGCTCGACCCGAGCGAGGCGGCGCGGGTCGTGTCATAGGGGTTGGCCGGGTTGCCCGCCCACGAGCTGCGCTGGTAGCCGAGCGTCGAGGGCAGCACCTGCTCCGGCTCGTGCCGGCCGCCGGGGTTGCCGGCGCGGCCGTTATATTCGGTGTTGACCGCCTTGGCGAAGATGATCGCGCCCTTCTCGCGCAGGCGCTCGACGAGGATGTGGTCGCGCGCCGGAAAGTCGATGTCATAACCCGCGTCGCCGCCGGCCGTCGTCCGCATGTCCTTGGTGTCGAACGGGTCCTTGAACGAAAAGACGATGCCGTACATCGGCATCTCGCCGAGCGGCGGGTTCGTTCCATAGGCGGCGTCCAGCGCGGCGGCGCGTTCGAGCGCGTCGGGGTGGCGGCGAAACTCGTCGCAGACCGGCGGCGCGCCCGGCGGCAGCGGGCCTTCGGACGGGTGGCGGTCGTACTCGCCCTTGCAGGTGACCGAGCGCTCGCCGCGGATATTCAGCGTCCCGAGCGCGTTGAGCTGCGTTCCGTCCGGGATGCCGGCGACCATCCCGTATTGCTGCTGCACCGACGGGTCGGAGGCGGTCGCCTCCATTCGGCCGAATTCGAGCGGCTTGCCGCGGTACCGGTCGAGGTCGGGCAGGAAACTCGCGGCGGCGACGGTCTCGGCCGGGAAATCGAGCGCCGCGCCGGCCCGCACCGTGCCCGCCGCGCGCGGCACGGCGGCGCCGTCCGCGGTGACGAGCCGGCTGGCGACGCCGTTATAGGCGCGGGCGCGGGCGAGGTATTCGCGGACGATCGCGGCGCAGCTCGTTCGCCCCGCCTGGATCGCCTTGTGGACATCCTCGATCGTCGCCTCTTCGAGGCGGAATGCGTCGTCGGCCACGTCTCGCTCCCCGGCTGCCGACGGGAGCGTAACGCAAACTCTACGCGGCGGCCTCGACCAATTCGGCGGGCTGGGCAACCAGCCGGTCCGGCGGGAAGACCAGCGTCGCCCGCGTGCCGGCGCCGAGCCGGCTCTGCAGCTCCAGCGCGCCGCCGTGCAGCTCGATCATCGCCTTGACCAGGGGCAGGCCGAGGCCGGTACCCTGGGTCTGGCGGCTCAGCGACGAGTCGACCTGCTCGAAGGCTTCGAGCACGCGGGTCAGGTCCTTGGCGGCGATGCCGATGCCGCTATCGGCGACGGTCAGCAGCATCCCGCGCAGCGGATCGACCCGGCACGATACCTCGATCGGGCCGCCCTGGTGGCTGAACTTGATCGCGTTGGTGACGAGGTTCAGCAGCATCTGCAGCGTCTTGCGCTCGTCGCCGCGGATCAGCGGCAGGCCCGGTTCGAGCGCGATCCGCTCGGTCAGCCCGCCGGCGGCGATGCGCACGCTGGTGAGCTGGCTGACGGCCTTCACCGTGTCGCGGATGTCGAACAGATCCTCGTCGAGCGTCAGCTTCCCGGCCTCGGCCTTCGACAAATCGAGGATGTCGTTGATGATCCCCAGCAGGTGGGCGCCGCTGGCATGGATATCGGTGACATAGGCGCGGTACTGCTCGTTGCGGAACTCGCCCAGCACCTCGCGCAGCATCATCTCGGAAAAGCCGATGATCGCGTTGAGCGGCGTGCGCAGCTCGTGGCTCATCGTCGCCAGAAAGGCGGATTTCGCGTGGTTCGCGGTCTCCGCGCTCTCCCGCGCGGTCTCGCGCTCGCGGCTGCGGCGGTAATAGGCGACCGACATCCAGGTGCCGACTCCGCCGACCAGGATCAGCACGACCATCGCGATCGCCGCGCATTCCCATTTCAGGTTGGCGAGGAACGGGCCGGCCGGCGCATCGATCGAAAACGCCCCCATCACGTCGTTGAGCGCCCAGTTTTGCCCGGGCTGGATCGCGTTGTGGCAGGTGACGCAGCTTTCCTCGCGGGCGACCGACGGGTAGACGGTGCGGAACACCCGCTCGCCGTCGACCGTGAGGAATTGCGACACCGGCACTGGATCCTTGGTGCCGACGAACGACTCGATGACCCGCGCCATCTCGGCATCGGCGGGCGGCGTCGCCACGGCGCGGCCCTCGCGGCCGATCCAGCGCACCCTCAGCGCGCCGCGCTCGCCGCGCGCGCGGTTGAACAGCTCGATCGAGCGGGCGCGGAACGTCGCCGGCACCGGCGCCTTGGCCGCGCCCAAATCGTGCCGCAGGTTGGAGTAGTTGCTGACAAAGGCGTCGACGAGCTGCATCGCCGTGGCCTTTTCGTCGGTCTTGTTGGCGACGAACGACTGGAGGCTGGCGCGGTAGAACCCGGCCGCCGCGACCGCGGACAACGCCGCCGCGAACAGCATGATCGCGACCCACCCCTTGCCCTCGCGGGAGAGAAGAAAGGCGGTGGCCGCAATGCGTCGCGCCATCGGTGTCCCTTGCCAAATGTGCGTTTCCGTTCAAGCCTCTGATACCGCCGAATTGCTTAATGTTGATTGAAGATCGAGGGGGAAAATCGCCTCGCGCGCAGCACTCTTTGGGGGTACATTCACCACAATCTCCGCCCCCCGAAATCAGGAGACTCTCGATGGCACTCCGCGCACTCCAGACGGAAATGGTCAGCTATACCGGGCACAACCGCGACAAGGGGGAGGCGTATTACGCGCGCCCGGCCGGAAACGGGCCATTTCCCGGGATCGTCGTCATCCACCATATGCCCGGGTGGGACGAGTGGACCTGCGAGGTCGCCCGCAAATTCGCCCATCACGGCTATGCCGCGGTCGCGCCGAGCCTCTATTTCCGTGTCGGCGACGGCGCCGACGAGGCGGTCGTCGCCAAGGTGCGCGGCGACGGCGGCAACCCCGACGACCAGATCGTCGGCGATGTCGCCGGCGCCATTGCCTTCCTGCGCGAGCAGAACCACGCGACCGGCAAGGTCGGCGTGATCGGCTTTTGCTCGGGTGGACGGGAAACCTATCTCTGCGCCTGCCGGCTCGGCGCCGGCATCGACGCCGCAGTCGATTGCTGGGGCGGCAATGTCGTCGTCGACGACCCGAAAAACCTGAGCGGGAAAAAGCCGGTCGCCCCGATCGACCTGACCGGCGGCATCGCCTGCCCGATCATGGGCCTGTTCGGCAACGAGGACGGCAACCCGACTCCCGCGCATGTCGCCAAGACCGAGGCGGCGCTAAAGGCGGCCGGCAAGACCTACGAGTTCCACCGCTACGACGGCGCCGGCCACGCCTTCTTCGCGCATTACCGCCCGAACTACCGGGTCGAGCCGGCGGTCGACGGCTGGAACAAGGTTTTCGCGTTCTTCGGCAAGAACCTGAAGACATAGGCCGGGCATGCCGATTCCGGTGACCAGGGCCGACGCGGCCTGCGGCGCCGAGATCGGCGTCGACCTGTCTCGCCCGATCTCCGACGCGCTCTTCGCCGAGATCGAGGCGGCGTTTCACGACAACATCGTCGTCTGCTTTCGCGGCCAGACCCTCACCAACGAGCAGCACATCGCCTTCAGCCGCCGCTTCGGCGAGCTCGAAATCCACATCGTCAAGAAGTACCTGCTGCCGGGAAACCCGGAGATATTGCTGGTCACCAACATCAAGAACGAAGCCGGCGAGCATATCGGTCTCGCCGATGCCGGCTTCACCTGGCACAGCGATGTCTCCTACCGCAAGACTCCGAGCCGCTGCTCGCTGCTCTACGCCAAGGAGGTGCCGCACCGCGACGGCGAGCCGCTCGGGCCGACCGTCTTCGCCAATTGCGTCGCCGCCTACGAGGCGCTGCCGGCGGCGATGAAGCGCCGGCTCGACGGGCTCAAGGCGATCCACCGCTACTCGATGCGCCGCCGCGTCGAAAACAGCCCGCGCCCAAAGCTGACCGCCGCCCAGCTCGCCGAGACGCCGGATGTCGCGCACCCGATCGTCCGCACCCATCCCCATACCGGGAAGAAGGCGCTCTACGTCACCGCCGGCGAGTGCATCGGCATCGAGGGCATGCCGGAGGACGAGGCGGTGCCGCTGATCGCCGAGCTCGACGAATGGTGCGTGCGGCCCGGGTTTCTCTACCGCCACCGCTGGCGGGTCGGCGACCTTCTGATGTGGGACAACGCGGCCTGCATGCATCTGGCCGTCTGCGACTACGCGCTGCCCGAGCGGCGGCTGATGTACCGCACCACGGTGATCGGCGGGGTTCCGTTCTAGAACCACTTGCCACCGGCAGTCGTTTACGCGCTGACTCCGCTCGTCGGGAGCCTTCTCCCCCGGGAGGCATATATCGGCACCGAAATCGAATTGAAGCTCGCCGTGCGCCGCGGCGATCTTTCTCTCCTGACGCGCGCCCTCGAACAGATGGCGGTGCCTCCGGGGGCCTCGCGTTCGAAACTCGTCAGCACCTATTACGACAGCGCCGAGCGGGACCTCGCCGGCCGGAAAATGACATTGCGCGTGCGCAAGTCGGGCGGTCGCTACGTCCAGACCGTCAAATCGGCGGGCACGAATGGCGGCTCGATGCTCGGCCGCGGCGAATGGGAGGATGAGGTCGCCGGCGAGTGTCCCGACCTCCAGGCGCCCCGCACCGGCCGCCTCGTGCCGCCGGAGATCGGCGACCGGCTCGAACCGGTTTTCTCGACCAAGGTGGTGCGGCTCGCGGTGCCGCTCGCGCCGGCGCCGGCGACCCGCATCGAGGCGGCGATCGACCGGGGCGATATCCGCGCGGCGGGGGATGGCGCGGCCGAGCGGATCAGCGAGGTCGAGCTTGAGCTCGTCGAGGGGCCGCCCGCCGCGCTTTACGACGTCGCCCTCCAGCTCCTCGAAATCGCGCCGGTCCGGCTCGAGCCGCGCAGCAAGTCAGAGCGCGGCTACAGGCTCGCCAGCGGACTTGGCGCAGCCGAGGCGGTGCATTTCGGCGGTGTCGCATCGGACCGGGGCGAGAGCGGCGAAGCGGTGTTGCAGGCGGTCGGCCGCGCCTGCCTCGCGCAGCTTCTCGGCAGCGAGCGGGCGGCGCTGGCCGGCGAGGCGAAGGGGGTCCACCAGATGCGCGTCGCGCTGCGCCGGCTGCGCGCGGTCCTCTCGGCTTTCGGCGTGCTGATCCCCAAGGATCGGCGCGAACCGCTCGACGGCGAGCTGCAATGGCTGACGAAATCCCTCGGGCCGGCGCGCGCCTACGATGTTTTGGCCGCCGACATGATCGAGCCGGAGAAGCCGGCCAAGCTCGACCGCGCCGCGCTCGGCCGGCTCGCCAAGACGGCGGAGCGGCGCCGGCGCACCGCCTACGCCGCCGCGCGAACGGCGATCCGCTCGCCGCGCTATACGGCGCTGCTGCTGCGGATGATGCGCTGGTTCGACGGTCGCGAGTGGCGGGACGAATTGGGTGCGCTTCCCGACGAGCGGCTGGGTTGGCCGGTCGGCGAGCTCGCCCCGGTCCTCCTCGACCGGCGCCGGCGCAAGGCGCGCAAGCGCGGCAAGGGTTTTGCCGGCCAGTCTCCGGAGCGGCGCCATAAATTGCGCATCGCCCTCAAAAAGCTCCGCTACACGGCCGAGCTTTTCGCCGGGCTTTACGACGGCGCGGCGGCCGGCGGATTCATCCACGAGCTGAAGCGGCTTCAGGACAAGCTCGGCGAGGCGAACGATCTGCAGACCGGGCGCATGCTGATCCGCGAGCTGACCGTTTCGCGCTCCGCGGCGATGACTCGGGTCGCCCGCCAACTGCTCGACCGCCGGGCGCGCCGCGTCGCCAATGCCGAGCCAAAGCTGCGCGGCCACCTGAAGGAGCTTTACGGCTCGCCCCGGTTCTGGCGCGCGCCGGCGGCCTGAAAGCGCGGCATCACCGTCTCCGCGAAAAGGCGGATCGATTCCGCGGCAAGCTCATACGGCATCAGGTTGAAATTGACCTGCAGCGAGGCGTGCTCGAACCCGCCGAAATCGCGTTGCAGCCGCCCGATCGTCGCGGCGATCTCGTCCGGGGTGCCGACCCAGGCGCCGCCCGCTTCCATTTGCTCGGCCGCGTTCGAGGCGCGCAAGCTCGCGATGACCTTGTCGTAGCCCGGATAATCGTCCGAGGTCCGGCCGTCGAGCCAGTCCGAGGCGGCGTCGACCAGCGAATGCAGGTAGTTGTCGATAAGCGGCATCGCGATGCGCCGCGCCTCGCCGCCGTCGCGGTGGCAGAACATGTGAAACGCGACCATCGCCTCGCCCTCGCCGGGATGCCCGGCCGCCTTCCACGCATCGCGATAGGCGGCGAGCAGCGGGCGCATCTTGTCGGCGACGAGCGCGATCGCCATCACCGCGTGGCCCATCCGCCCGGCAAAGGCGAACGACTCGGGGGTCATCAGCGCCGCGACATAGAATTTCGGCCGCGGCTTCTGTGTCGGGCGCGGCAGCGAGGTGGTGTTCTCGATCGCGTGGAAGCGGCCGCGGTGGGTGACGTTCTCCTCGCGCAGCAACCGGTCGACCTGCTCGATCCCCTCGCGGAACCGCGCCACCGATTCATCCGGCGAGCGGCCGAAGCGGCGGAACTCGTGCGGCAGGAAGGCCCGCGCGAAGCCGACATCGAGCCGCCCGCCCGAGATCGCGTCGAGCATCGCGATCTCGCCGGCAAGCTTCAGCGGGTTGTTGAAGGCCGGCAGCACCGCGCCGGTGACGAGCCGCGCCCGCCGCGTCCGCTGTGCCGCCGCGGCCAGGAACACGATCGGGTTCGGGCTGTAGCCGCCGTAATAGTGAAAATAGTGCTCGACGATGCGGATGTGGGTATAGCCGAGCCGGTCGGCCGCTTCGGCGAGGTCGAGCGCCTCGCGGAAATAGGCCTCCGCCGGCTTGTCCTCGGGCCGGACATCCGGAAAAAACTGGACCCCGAACTGCATCGGCGCGCTATTCGGCGGCGTTGGCCACCCCGGTCGGGCAGGTCACGCCGGTGCCGCCGAGCCCGCAATAGCCCCACGGGTTCTTCGCCAGGTATTGCTGGTGGTAGTCCTCGGCGAAATAGAATTCCGGGGCGGTACGGATTTCGGTCGTGATCGCGCCAAAGCCCGATTTGCCGAGCTGGGCCTGAAACCGCTCGCGCGACGCCTCGGCCTCGCGCTGCTGCTCGGGCGAATAGGTATAGATCGCCGAGCGGTACTGGGTCCCGACATCGTTGCCCTGGCGCATTCCCTGGGTCGGGTCGTGGCTTTCCCAGAAAATCTTCAACAGGCCGTCATAGCTGATGCTTTTCGGGTCGTAGACGACCAGAACGACCTCGGTATGCCCGGTCGCGCCGCTGCACACCTCCTCATAGGTCGGGTTCGGCGTGCTGCCGCCGGCATAGCCCACCGCGGTGGTCCATACCCCCGGCGCTTCCCAGAACTTGCGCTCGGCGCCCCAGAAGCAGCCGAGCCCGAATACGGCTTGAGCGAGGCCGGCCGGATACGGCGCTTCGAGCCGGTGTCCGTTGACGAAATGCTGGTCGGGCACCGGCATCCGCATCGCCCGGCCGGGCAGGCAGTGCTCCGGGGCCGGGATTTCCAGCTTCTTGCGCATCATGCCCCACATCGTGCCGTCTCCTTGCTGCCATACCCCAAGGTAGGCGATCGGCTGCCCGCCGCCAACACCCCACACCGGATCGGGGTTGAGGGAATGTTTACCATTAACGCCGATGGTCGGATGCGTCGAAAGCGCGCTATTCCGGGCTCATCACGGCAGATGACTGATCCGCAAGCCCCCGCTTACCGCCCGATCCGCTCCCGGATCGCGCAGTGGCGCGCCCGCCTGCCTTGGCCGCGGCGTTCGCCCCGCCAGGATCACCGATGGGTCGGCGGCTGCGCCGTGGTGGCGGTGCTCGCGGTGATCGCGGCCAACGCTCTGATCCTCTCGCAGTTTCGCGGCGCCGCGCTCGACGATGGGCAAAGCGACGTGGTCAAGCTCGGCGGCGTCTATGCCGAGGCGACCGAACGGACTTTCCAGAGCGTCGATCTTTTCGTCTCGGCGCTGACCGATGTCCTGGCCCCGCTTGCCGAGCGGGGCGGCGAGACCTTTCGCAACGCCGTGTCGAGCCGCGCCACCGGCGATCTGGTCGCCGCCAAGCGCGGCGCCCTGCCGCAACTCGCCGCGCTCGCGGTGATCGATGCCGGCGGCAATCTGCTGCTCTCCACCGGCGGCCGGCCCGCCGGTCCGGTCAATATCGCCGACCGCGACTATTTCATCGCGATGCGCGACCATCCCGAGCTCGACCGCTTCGTCAGCGCGCCCACCGAGAATCGGGCCACCGGCGCCCGGTCGATCTTTCTGGCGCATCGGCTGCGCACCGCCGATGGCGGTTTCGCCGGCCTCGTCGTCGGGGCGATCCGGACCGATTACCTCGAGGATTTCTTTCGTGCCGCCGGCCAAGGCGAAGGCGGCGCGGTGATGCTGTGGCGCGGCGACGGCGCCTTGCTGGTCCCCGACCGATCCGCGTCCAAGCTCGCCTCGGTGCCGGCCGACATGATCGCCAGCCGCCAGCCCGTGCTGCGGCGCACGCCGATCGGCGCCGGCGCCGTCCCCGCGATCGTCGCCGCGACTCCGCTGCGCAACTATCCGCTGACGATCACCGTCGCGGTGACCGAAGCCTCGGCGCTCGCCCGCTGGCGCAAGGAGGCGTTCGTCATCGCCTCGGCGGCGGCTGTCGGGATCGTCGTGATCGTGCTGGTCGCGGCCCTGGTGCGCCGTCACCTGGTCGCGGTGGGCCAGGTCGCCGCGGCCCGCAGCGAGATCGATGTCGAGGCCTACGCCCGGGTCCAGCTCGAACAGGCCGTCGCCCTCTCCGAGGAAGCGGTGCAGGAGCACGAGCGCGCCGAGGCGGCTCTGCGCGAGAGCGAGCAGCGCTTCCGCGATGTCGCCGAGGTCGGCGCCGACACGATCTGGGAGACCGGCCCCGACCATTGCTTCACCTTTTTTAGCGGCGGCAGCACTCAGGAGATCGAGCAGCGGATCGGCGTCCAGGTGTCTCATTTCGTCGGCAAGACCCGCTGGGAGCTGGCCGGCGCCGACCCCGAGTGCGACGAGGTCTGGCGCAAGCACAAGGCCGATCTCGACGCGCATCGCCCGTTCCGGCGGTTCCGCTATCGGATCACCACCCCGGCCGGGAACCATGTCTATTACGCCGTCAGCGGCAAGCCGCATTTCGACGCGAGCGGCCGGTTTGAGGGCTATCGCGGCACCGGCACCAACGAGACCGAGATCGTCGAGGCGCGCTCCCGCGCCGAACGCGCCGAGGAATTGCTGCGCGACGCGGTGGAGAGCATCTCGGAAGGGTTCGTCATCTACGATGCCGAGGACCGGCTCGCGCTCTGCAACGAGGCGTTTCTCCGGCTCTACCCGCGCAATCGCGACGTGCTCGTGCCCGGCACCCGGTTCGAGGAGATTCTGCGCGACGGGATCGCGCGGGGTCTTTACGCCGACGCGATCGGCCGCGAGGAGGAATGGTTCGCGGAGCGGATGGAATCGCACCTCCATCCTCCCGGCCCGATCGAGGCCCGCCACTCGAACGGCCGTTGGCTCTTGATCTGCGAGCGGCCGATGCGCGGCGGCGGCATCGCCGGGCTGCGGATCGACATCAGCGCGCTGAAGGCGGTGCAGCTCCAGCTCCGCGAGAACGAGGAGCGGCTCAACCGGGCGCAGCGCCAGGCGCGCATGGGCAGCGACACCCGCGACTTGCGCACCGGACACATGCAGTGGTCCGACGAGACCTATCGGATCTTCGGCGTGACCCGCGAGAATTTCGTCCCGACCACCGCCGCGCTCCTCGCCCTCGTCCACCCCGACGACCGCGCCAAGATTGTCGAGTCGCGGGCGCAGACGGCGCGCGGCGAGTGTCCGGCGCCGTTCGAGTTCCGGGTCATCCGGCCCGACAACTCGATCCGCTATTTCCACCGCGAGAGCGAGCTGATCCGCGACGCGTCGGGCGAGCCGGTCATGGTCGCGGGCACCGCGCGCGACATCACCGACCTGCACGCCGCCCAGGCGCGACAGCACGAACTGGAGCGCCAACTCCAGCATTCGACCAAGATGAAGGCGCTCGGCACGCTGGCCGGCGGCATCGCGCACGACCTCAACAACACGCTGGTGCCGATCCTGTCGCTGTCGAAGATGATCGCCGAGCGCATGCCCGCCGAGAGCGACGACCGCGAGGACCTCGAAACCATCACTTTCGCCAGCGAGCGGGCGCGCGATCTCTTGCAGCAGCTGCTCGCCTTCAGCCGCAACCAGGTTTCGGTCAAGGAGGGGGTCGACCTCGCCGCGGTCGCCCGCAAGGCGCTGCAGATCGTTCGCGCGACGCTGCCGGCGAATGTGCGGCTGGTCGAGGAGGTCGAGGCGGTGCCGGCGCTGCGGGGCGACACCGGCGCGCTCGAGCGCGTCGTCGCCAACCTCGTCACCAACAGCATCCAGGCGATCGGCGGGCAGCCCGGCATCGTCACCGTGACGGTCGGCCGGGCCGGCCCCGGCGATTGGCCCGACGAGGACAAGCCGCAGCCGGGCGCCGTGGTCTTGACGGTCGCCGACACCGGCTGCGGCATGGACGCGGCGACCGTCGACCGCATCTTCGAGCCGTTCTACACGACCAAGCGGGTCGGCGAGGGGACCGGGCTCGGCCTTTCGGTCGTGCACGGCATCGTCACCGACCACGGCGGCCGCATCGATGTCCAGAGCAAGCGCCGCAAGGGCACCAGCTTCAAGATCGTGCTGCCGCTCACCGGCGGGGAGGTCGAGCCGATCGCCGCCCTCGTCCCCACCGCGCTCCAATCCGAACTCGCAGACACCCAGGCCTAACGGGAATCCGCCATGCCGCGTCAATCCGCCTCCCAGCCCGCCTCCCGCAAGCGGGCCCGCGCCGAGAACCCGCCGGTCGCGCCGAACCCGGCCCCGCCGAACCCCGCCAACGACATGGCGATGCCAAAGGTGCTGGTGATCGACGACGACCACCTCGTGCGCCGCACGATCTCGCGCATCCTGCAGTCCGGCGGCTACGAGGTCGCGCTCGCCGAGGACGGCGCCAAGGGCGTCGCCAAGTTCCGCGCCGAGCGGCCCGACCTCGTCATCACCGACATCATCATGCCCGAGCAGGAGGGCATCGAGACGATCATCCAACTCCTGCGCGACAACCCCTCGGCGCGGATTATCGCGGTGTCGGGCGGCGGCCGCCTCGGCTCGATGGATTTTCTCACCGTCGCCAACCGGCTGGGCGCCGCCGCGACCCTGCGCAAGCCGTTCGAGCCCGCCGAGCTGCTCGGCTGCGTCGCCCGCGCCCTCGCGCCGGCCTGACCCTCTTAGGCGCCGAGCCAGTCGAGGCTCGGCTCGTCCTCCAGCCGGCGCAGCCGCGCCAGCAGCGCCTCGCCCGCCGCCTCGCCGATCGCCCCGCGGGTAAGCCGCGCGAACTTGTCGCCGAGCTCGCCCTTTTCCAGCATTCCCCCTTCGGCGCGAGCCTCGAACCGGCGCCCGTCATTGAGCCTCACCGTCACCTGCCCCTCGGCGCCCGGCACCAGTCTGACCCGGCGGCACAGCGCACGGATGCGCGGATCGGCGAGCGCGCTGTCGTCGAACGATCCCGGGTCGCGCGCCTCGCGGAACACGGCGAGCGCGACGCAGAACGGGATCGAGTATTGCGCCAGCATCAGATCGGGCGGCTCGGCGATGTTGTGCCGCTCGATCATCCGCGCGGTGCCGCCGACCGCGATCTCGGCGACATCGGCGCCGCCAAACCCGTGCGCCGCCTGGAGGTCGCGCACCGCCTTCACCGGCGCGTGCGCGGTCGCATGTAGCGGATAGCGCTTCAGCACGGTCGACAGCACGACGAACTCCTCGCCCAGCCCTTTCGTCAACAGGCTCTCGTCGAACTCGGTGCAGAACACGCGGAGAAACCCGAACTGCCCTTCGAGCACCGTGCGCGGCCCGGCGAACCCGGCGGCGGCGAGGCTCGCGGCCATCACCCCGGACTCCGACGCGCGGCCCAGATGCAGCCGCTTGACCGTGCCGCCGTCGCCCTTGGCGAATTCGAGGAGGCCGCCGGCGAGCGACCCGGCGATGCCGATCGCGTTGGTCATCCGCCCGGCGTCGAGCCCGAGCAGCACGCCGCAGGCGACCGCCGCGCCAAACGGCCCGGTCGTTCCCGGCGCGTGAAAGCCGCGCGCCTCGTTGGTATGGCCTGTGGCGCGGCCGATGCGGATCATCGCCTCGTTGCCGGCGACAAAGGC
>DASUIE010000147.1:0-10473 GCA_036273175.1 Allostellaceae bacterium | reverse complement strand
ACGGGCCGGGCCGCAGCCCGTTCGACGCGCTGCGCGCCGGCACCGCCCGTCGCTTCGATCGGCCGGGGCAGGTGTTCTCGCGCATCCATGTCGACGACCTCGCGACAGTGCTGCGCGCCTCGATCGAAAAGCCCCGCCCGGGCGCCACCTACAATGTTTGCGACGACGAACCGGCCGCGCCGGCCGATGTGATCGCCCATGCCGCAGGGCTCCTCGGCATCGCGCCGCCGCCGCTGGAACCGTTCGACCCGGGGTCGCTGTCGCCGATGGCGCAAAGCTTCTGGGCCGACAACAAGCGCGTCTCGAACGCGCTGATCAAGCGCGAGCTCGGCGTTGCGCTGCGCTATCCCGATTACCGGGCCGGGCTGGCGGGAATTCTGGCGGCGGGCGGCTGAGACTTGCCGAACGGGCCGCCCTGCGGCATCGTCGGCCCGCGCAGTCGCACGAGCTGAGGGAGGAAGGCCGCATGCCCCAATACAAAATTCTAATGATGGGCGCATCTTACGGGTCGTTGTTGGCGACCAAGCTGCTGTTCGGCGGCCATGACATCACGCTGATCTGTCTGCCGGTCGAGATCGAGGCGTTCAACGGCGACGGCGCGCATGTCCGGATGCCGGTGCGCGGCCGCAAGGAGCCGGTCGACCTCGACTCGCGCAAGCTTCCCGGCAAGCTCCGCGCCGCGGGACCGGGCGACGTCAACCCGGCCGATTACGACCTCGCGGTGCTGGCGATGCAGGAGCCGCAATACCGCTCCCCGGGCGTCCGCGAGCTGCTCGACGGCCTCGCCAAGGCGAAGGTGCCGTGCATGTCGATCATGAACTTCCCGCCGATGCCGTATCTGGCGCGCATCCCCGGCCTCGCCACCGAGGCGCTCAAGCCGTGCTTTACCGATGCCAGCGTGTGGGCGAATTTCGAGCCCGGCAAGGTGACACTGTGCAGCCCCGACCCGCAGGCGATCCGGCCGCCCGGCGAAAAGATCAACTTCCTGCTCGTGACCCTGCCCACCAACTTCAAATCGGCGGCGTTCGGGTCCAGCGCCGACACGCAAATCCTGCGCAACCTGGAAAAGGATGTCGACGCGGCGCGCTACGACGCGGGCGACGGCAAGATCGAGCTGCCCGTCAAGCTGCGCATCCACGATTCGATTTTCGTGCCGCTCGCCAAGTGGGCGATGCTGCTGACCGGCAACTACCGCTGCGTGACCGCCGACAGCGCGATCGACATCAAGGACGCGGTCCACGCCGACCCGGCCGCCTCGCGCTCGGTCTACAACTGGGTGCTGGAGGTTTGCACCAAGCTCGGCGCCGACCCGGCCGACCTCGTCCCGTTCGAGAAATACGCGAGCGCCGCGCAAGAGCTGGTGCGCCCCTCCTCGGCGGCGCGCGCGCTCAACAACGGCGTGCCCAATATCGAGCGGACCGACCAGCTGGTGCAGATGATCGGCGCCCAATTCGGCATGCACAACCCGATCGTCGACCAGACCGTCGCGACGGTAAACAAGCGCCTGGCGGCGAACCGCGCCAAGGCCGCCTGAGCCACGCCGGGTGAGGCCGAATGCAGGGAAACGTTCTCGGCTTCGACCCCGACACCAATAGCGGCGCGATCAGCGGGTATGACGGCCAGCGCTACGATTTCGTGCGCCTGGATTGGCGCGGGCCGTCGATCCCGGTCGGCGGCGCGGTCGTCGATTTCGTGCCGGAAGGCGCCCGCGCGACCCGAATCTACCCGATCGGACGCGCCGGCAACCCCGCCGAGGGCGACACCGCCACCACGATCTATATCCTCTATCTGATCAGTCTCCTGGTCGGCGTGACCGGACTCGTCGGGCTGATCATGGCCTATGTCCACCAATCTGACGCCCCGGAATGGGTCCGGAGTCATTACCGCTTTCAGATTCGCACCTTCTGGATCGGGCTTCTCTATATCGTCATCTCGCTGGTGACTGCGATCATCGTGATCGGCGTCGTCCTTTGGGTCCTGACCGTGATCTGGCTGATCGTCCGTTGCATAAAGGGTATGCAAGCGGTCAGCTGCGGCGAGCCCTACCCCGCTCCGGCCAATTGGATCTGGTGATCCGCCAGCTCCTTCCTAAAAGCGAATGATCCGCTTAGTATGAACGCAGTACTTTCGCCGGGAGACGACGATGAAGGGCAACGTCATCGGTTTCGATGCCGACACCAATACTGGCGCAATCAGCGGACACGATGGCAAGCGGTACGACTTCGCGACGCTAGATTGGCATGCACACGGCACTCCGCGGCATGGCGATGTCGTTGACTTCGTCGCCGAGGGCGACAAGGCAACCCAAGTCTATCTCATCGAGCCGGAATACGCGCGGCCGACCTTCTGGCAATTCCTCTTCTCGCCATCTGGGCGCATCTCGCGCAAGCAATACTGGCTGCACTGGACCGTGCCGGTGCTGGTCATCTACATCGTGCTGTGGAGCATCATCGTCGCAGGCGCCGCGAATGGGAGCGTGGCGGCGGTCGGCGTTGGCGCGATCGTGCAGACCGTGTTCATGCTGGTGACGCTGTGGCCGAACATCGCGGTTCTGGTCAAGCGCATCCACGACCGCAACAAGACCGGGTGGCTGGTCTTGGCGCTCTATATCCCGCTGGCGCTTTCCTATATCGCCACCTTTACCGTCGGGCAGCAAGCGGCGCTGACCTTGATCTTCGGCGTGGTGATCCTGGTCGTGGCGATCTGGTTTTTTGTCGAGTTCGGCTGCCTGCGCGGGACGATCGGCGCCAACAGATACGGCGCCGACCCGGTCCCGCACTGACCGCCGGGCGGGATCAGCAGGAGGAGGAGCTGTCGCCCCCGCCGCCGAAATCGCCGCCACCGCCGTAATCGCCGCCGCCGCCGTAATCGCCGCCGGAGTCTCCACCGCCGCCGTAATCGCCGCCACCGCCGTAGTCTCCTCCACCGCCCCCGGAATCTCCGCCGCCGCCGTAATCGCCGCCACCACCGTAGTCGCCCGCGCCGCCGCCGCTGTAATCGCCGCCGCCGCTGCTATCGCCGTAGTAGTTGTTGATCACGGTCTCGCCGAGGCCGGATCCCATGCCGCCCATCCCGCCAAAGCCACCGAGGCCGCTGGCGTAGCCATGGCCGAACAGGGACGAGATGCCCTCGAAGAGCAGCGCGCCGCCGGCCACGCCGGCCGCGGTCGCCGCCGCCTGACGCAGGAATCCGCCGCCACCGCCGCCGCCGAACAGGCCGCCGCCCGCGGGCGCATAGCCCTGCTGCGCGTATTGCGGCTGCGGCGCGTATTGCGGCTGCGGCGCGTAACCCTGTTGCGGGCTGCCCGCCACCTGCGGCGAGCGCGACCACGGGCCGGGGTTTTGCTGCTGCGGCGCCGGCTGTTGGCCGCGCCCCAAGAGGCCGCCGAGGAAGCTCGTTCCCGAGGATTGCGAGGACTGGGCATCGGCGAGCTGCTTTTCGAGCTCGGCGATCCGGCTCTGCGCGTTGTGCAGGCTGAGGTCCTGGATGATCACCGTCTGCACCAGGTAATAC
Organism: Allostellaceae bacterium; assembly: GCA_036273175.1. Lineage (GTDB taxonomy): Bacteria > Pseudomonadota > Alphaproteobacteria > ATCC43930 > CGMCC-115725 > DATARH01. The sequence goes on along the minus strand of DASUIE010000147.1, from coordinate 6,960 downwards.
GGCGCGTCCGGCTGCTCGACCATTGCCTGGCGGATGAGCCCGTCGGCCTCCGGATCCTTCGTCTGGCCGGCCGTGCCCTTCAAACGGGCGAGCAAGGTCGTGATCAAATCTCTTTCTTGGGGAACCATTTCCACCTTCCGCGCGAAGCGAGATGCCTTCCCGGCGTCTCGCGCATAGATGTGGGGAGCGGCGGACGCCCGTCAATGACGGGCCTCAAGAGGCCGCGGGTGCGCCCATCGCGAGGAATTTCTGGCGGCGCTGGCGGCGCAGGGTTTCGCCGTCGATCGCGAGCAGCGGCCGCAGCGCCTCGTCCAGCGCGTCGCCGACCCGCGTCACCGCCTCACGCGGGAGACGGTGGGCGCCGCCAAGCGGCTCCGGCACGACGCGGTCGATCACCCCCAGTCTGTGCAGCTCTTGCGCGGTCAGCCGCAGCGCCTCGGCGGCATCCTGGGCATGCTCGCTGTCGCGCCACAGAATCGAGCCGCACCCCTCGGGCGAGATCACCGAATAGATCGCGTGCTCGAGCATCAACACCTGGTTGGCCGCGGCGAGCGCGATCGCCCCGCCCGAGCCGCCCTCGCCGATCACCACCGCGACCAGCGGCACCTTGATGTCGAGGCAGGTCTCGATCGCCCCGGCGATCGCCTCGCTTTGCCCGCGCGCCTCGGCATCGATCCCGGGATAGGCGCCCGCCGTGTCCACGAACGTCACCACCGGCAACCCGAAATGCTCGGCGAGCCGCATCAGCCGGCGCGCCTTGCGGTAGCCTTCCGGCCGGGCCATGCCGAAATTGCGCTTGATGCGCGCCTCGGTGTCGGCCCCCTTCTCGGTGCCGAGCACGACGACGCTGCGGCCGCGAAAGCGCCCGATGCCGCCGGCGATCGCCGCGTCCTCGGCAAATGTACGATCGCCGGCGAGCGGCACGAAATCGCCGATCAGCCCGGCGATGTAGTCGAGGCAATGCGGCCGCTCGGGGTGCCGCGCGACCAGCACCTTCTGCCACGGCGTCAGCCGGGCGTAGGTGCGCGACAGCAGCGCATTGGAACGCGCTTCGAGCCGCCCGACCTCCTCGGCGATGTTGAGTCCGCTATCGGTCGAGAGATGGCGCAGCTCGTCGATCTTGCCTTCGAGCTCGGCGATCGGCCGCTCGAAATCGAGGAAGTGCCGCATCATCGGCGCCGCGCGAGAGGATGGGCGGTTTCGACGAGCCGCCGCAGCCGCTCGCCCTGGACATGGGTATAGTTCTGCGTCGTCGCGATATCGGCGTGGCCGAGCATCTGCTGGACGCTGCGCAAATCGGCGCCGCCGTCGAGCAGGTGGCTGGCGAAGGCATGACGAAGCACATGCGGCGACAGGCGCGCGGGGTCGAGATTGGCGCCGAGTGCCAGCGCCTTCAGGAGCTGGCCGATGCGCTGCCGGGTCAGAAATCCGCCCTCCCCGCGAGACGGAAACAGCCAGCGCGAGACTTCGCTCTTTTTCAGGAAGTCGCGCCGGCAATCGAGGTATTCGGCGAGCGCCCGCCGCGACGGTTCGCTGAGCGGCACCACGCGCTCCTTGCCGCCCTTGCCGCGTACCAGGAGCACGCGCGGATCGCGCTGCGCCGCCGCCGCCGGCAGCGTGACCAATTCCGACACGCGCAACCCGGTCGCGTAAAGCAGTTCGAGGATGCAGCGCAGCCGCACCCCCTCGGGCCCGGGCCACTTCCTCGCCGTCTCCGTGAGGCGCTCGATCTCGGCCTCGGTCAGGATCTTCGGCAGTGGCCGGCCGATGCGCGGAGCGTCGAGGCGGGCGGTCGGGTCGTCGCCGCGCGCGCCGTCGAGAACGAGAAAGCGGTAGAACTGCCGCATCGCCGAAAGCCGCCGCGCCTGGGTTCGCGGCGCGAGCGACCGGGTGGCGGCATCGGCGAGATAGTCGTGCAGCGCCGCCGCGTCGGCAGTGTCGAGGCTCCGGCCGCGCCCGGCCAGGAACCCGGCGAGATCGGCGAGGTCGTTGCGGTACGCCGCCAGCGTCAACCGCGCCGCCCCGCGCTCGGCAGCCAGCATTTCGAGGAACGCCTCCAGGCGCCGGTCACTTGGGGAAGCGGGCATCCGGCAGCACCTTCTCGACCGTCACGGCCGGAACCCGGAAGTCGTAAAGCGCCAGGAACAAGGCTCCGCCCGCCATCATCAGCACGAAAGCCATGACGACGATGACGGTCAACTTGCCCATGCCGCGACCCGCATCCGAATGCCTCGTGATGGCGGCGCCGATTGACGACCCGCCCGCGCCGTATGCTAGTACCCTCTCGGCGCGGCGAAAGACAACGATGCGCGGACGAGGCGCGCGGGGCATGGAGTTGCAGGCGGAGGCGGCACGGACGCGAGCGGCGGCGCGGAGTTTCGCGCCATGCCGCACGATCGTGCTGGTCGGCCTGATGGGCGCCGGCAAAACCAAGATCGGCCGGCGTTTGGCCGCGCGCCTTAATCTGCCCTTTTTCGATTCGGACAACGAGATCGAGGAAGCGGCCGGCGAAACGATCGAGGAAATCTTCCGCAATCGCGGCGAGGCGGCGTTCCGAGACGGCGAGCGGCGGGTCATCTCCCGGCTGCTGGGCCAGCCGACGCACATCCTCGCGACGGGCGGCGGCGCCTTTATGGACGCCTCGACACGCGCCGCGATCCTTGACGCCGGCGTGTCGATCTGGCTGCGCGCCGATCTCGACGTGCTGCTCGCGCGCGTCGCCCGCCGCACCAATCGCCCGCTCCTCAAGGAACGCGACCCGCGCGCGGTGATGGCCGAGTTGATCGAACGCCGCCATCCGATCTATGCCGAGGCCGATTTGACCGTCGACAGCAGCGAGGGTCCGCCCGAGGCGACCGTGACCCGCGTCATCGCGGCGCTCTCGGATTGCCCGCGCGCGCAATTGCCGCCTCTTCGCGAGGGTACGGAATGAGCATTCGGCGCCTGACCGTCGAACTCGCCGAGCGGGCCTACGACATCCTGGTGGGCCCCGGGCTGATCGCCCGCGCCGGCGACGAGATCGCCCCGTTGATGCGGCGCAGGCAGGCCGTCATCGTCACCGACTCCACCGTCGCGCCGCATTACCTGCCGCCACTGCAGGCGAGCCTCGAAGCGGCCGGGATCGCACATCACGCGATCGCGCTGCCGCCTGGCGAGCACACCAAGGATTTCGCGCATTTCGGCCGGCTGATCGACGACATCCTCGCTTGCGGCATCGAGCGCGGGTCGATGCTGGTGGCGCTGGGCGGCGGGGTCGTCGGCGACATCACCGGGTTTGCCGCGGCAACGGTGCTCCGCGGCATCGATTTCGTGCAGATCCCGACGACACTTCTCGCCCAGGTCGATAGCTCGGTCGGCGGCAAGACCGCGATCAACACCCCGGCCGGCAAGAACCTGGTCGGGGCCTTCTATCAGCCCCGCCTGGTGCTGATCGACACCGACACGCTGGCGACCCTGCCGCGCCGCGAACTCGGCGCCGGCTATGCAGAGACGGTCAAATACGGGCTGATCGGCGACGCCGAATTCTTCGCCTGGCTCGACGCCGAGAACCGCGCCGTCTACGAGCTCGACACCGCGGCGCTGACCCGCGCCGTGATGACGAGCTGCGCGATGAAAGCCCGGATCGTCGCCGCCGACGAGCGCGAGACCGGCGACGAGCGGGCGCTTTTGAATTTCGGCCACACCTTCGGCCACGCGCTGGAGGCCGAGACCGGGTTCGGCGAGCGCCTGCTGCATGGCGAGGCGGTCGCTCTCGGGATGGCGCTCGCTTTCGACTACGCCGCCCGCACCGGACTTGTCGACCCGGCCGAGGCCCGGCGCGTGCGCGACCACCTCGATGCCGCCGAGCTGCCGACGGACCTCGCCGATGCGGGGCTTTCCGGCAAGGACGCCAGCCGCCTCCTTGCCCATATGAGCAAGGACAAGAAGGTGCGCGACGGCCGCATCGCGCTGATCCTGCCGCGGCGGATCGGAGAGGCATTTGTCATGCGCGACGCCCCGGCAGCGGAATTACAGTCGTTTCTGGCGAACCACCGGTGATATCGGGTCTCGGGGACCCGATCTACGTTGAGCCGGAAGCGTCGTGCATTGGCGATGTCCATCGCTGAGGATGAATTCGCCGCAGAATAGGTCGCTTAAATGGCCAACGCCATCATGACGGGCATCATCTTTACCACACACTGCGAAATTGTAGTCAGTCCTCGGGCCCGTACTCTCCCGGCGCCAGCGTGGTCAGCGACAGCGCATGGACGCCGTCGGAAATCTCCTGCGCGAGGGTCTCGTAAACGAGGCGCTGGCGGGCGACGCGGCCGAGCCCGGCAAACGCCGCCGAGACGAGCACGACCGTGAAGTGCGTCTCGCCGCCAGGTTGCGCGCCGGCGTGGCCGGCATGACGCGCCGAATCGTCGGTCACGGTCAGGCGTGTCGGGGAAAACCGCGCACGCAATTTCTGCTCGATCGTCGTGGCGACACTCATGGGGACGCTCTTGCCTTTGTCGCCGCGGTAAGAAACCCGGCGAGATCTTCTACGACATAATGGATGTGTTCGGCCGCCGAGCCGGTTTCAGCCCAATCGACACCGGTGGGCACCCAGGCGGTGGTCATGCCCAATGCAGCCGCCGGCACAAGGTTCTTTGCCATGTCCTCGACCATCAGCGCAGACTTTGGCTCGATTCGGTACCGCTCGACAAATGCCCGAAACGGGGCGGCTGCCGGCTTTGGCGCGAATTCCGAGGCGACGATATCGAAAATCCCACAAAACGAATCGGTTATGCCGAGGTGCTTGAGCAATCTCTCAGCATGGGGGACCGAGCCGTTGGTGTAGACGAGCTTGCGCCCGGGGAGCTCGGCGAGCGCCTCCGCCAGGGCGGGATTGGCCGGCACGACGTTGAGGTCGACATCGTGCACGAATGCCAGAAACTCGTGCGGGTCGATCCGATCGACGGTCATCAGCCCGTTCATCGTCGTGCCGTGTTCGAGAAAGTACTTGCGGCGTAGCGCGGCCGCCTCGTCCAGCGTCATGCCGAAACGGGTGCAGATATAGGCGTTCATCTTTGCCTGGACGCGCTCGAACAACCCGCAATTCGCCGGGTAGAGCGTGTTGTCGAGATCGAAAATCCAGGTGTCGATCGCATGAAGCGGGCGCGGTATGCCGCGGGCGATATAGGCCATCGCGCCCTCACCCGCCCCGGATCAAGGTGCCGGCCCCCTCGGTGAACAGCTCGAGGAGGATCGCGTGCGGTACGCGGCCGTCGAGGATGACCGCGGCGACGGTGCCGCCATCGACCGCTTCGAGGCAGGTCTCGACCTTGGGAATCATCCCACCGGAGATCGTGCCGTCGGCGATCAGCCGCCGCGACTCGGCCGCGGAGAGCTCCGAAATGAGCTGCTTTTCGGCATCGAGCACGCCGGGAACGTCGGTCAGCAGCAGAAACCGCTCGGCCTTGACCGCGGCAGCCACCGCCCCGGCCACGGTGTCGGCGTTGATGTTGTAGGTCTCGCCGGCGGCGCCGACCCCGATCGGGGCGATGACCGGGATCATGTTCGCGGCGCGGAACCCCCCGAGCACGGCGGCATCGACATATTCGGGCTCGCCGACAAAGCCCAGCTCGCCGTTGCGGGTCAGCTTGCGGGCGCGCAGCAATCCGCCATCCTTGCCGGTCAGGCCGATCGCCCGCGCCCCGGCGGTATTGATCGCGGCGACGAGCTGCTTGTTGATGGTCCCGGCGAGGACCATCTCGACAACCTCCATCGTCTCGGCATCGGTGACGCGCAAGCCGTTGACGAATTGGCTCTTGATCCCGAGCCGGTCGAGCATCCTGTTGATCTGCGGGCCGCCGCCATGGACGACGATCGGATTGATGCCGACCTGCCTGAGCAGCACGATATCGCTGGCAAAGGTCTCGCCGCCGGCGCCCATCGCGTGCCCGCCATATTTGACGACGACCGTCTTGCCGGCATAGCGGCCGAGATACGGCACCGCCTGCGCCAGCACATCGGCGATCAGGGCGGGATCGCTAAGGTTGGGTGAGCTCATCGGGACGCGAGTCTAACGCGCCGGCCGCGGCGGCGCCACCTCGGCAAACCCCGCCAGGGCCGCGCGCAATGCTGCTATGCCGCGGCCGGTCTCGGCGCTGGTCGAGACAATCTCCGGATGTGCGGCGGGGTGCCGCGCCAGCTCGGCGGCAACCGCCTCGCTCACCGCGGCGAGGGCAGCCGGACGCGGCTTGTCGATTTTGGTCAGCACCGCCTGGTAGGAGAGCCCGGCCTCGTCGCAGAGCCGCAGCATCGGCTCGTCGGCGGCAAGGATGCCGTGCCGCGAGTCGATCAGCAGGCATGCGCGCGCCAGCGTCGCCCGTCCCCGCAGATAGCGGCGCATCAGCCCGGTCCACGAGGCGATCTCGGATTTCGACGCCGCGGCGTAGCCGTAGCCGGGCAGGTCGACGAGGATCAAGCGGCGCCCCAGCTCGAAAAAATTGATCTGGCGCGTCCGCCCCGGCGTCTTCGACATGCGGGCCAGTTCGCGCCGCCCGGTCAGCGCGTTGATCAGGCTCGACTTGCCGACATTGGAGCGGCCGATAAAGGCGATCTCCGGCAGGGTTTCGGGCGGCAGCGCCGCCGATCCGGCCGCCCCTGCGATAAACCGGCATTCCTGGGCGAAGAGAACCCGCCCGGCCTCGATCTGCGCGGGATCGGGCTCGGCGCTCAGGCCGCCCCGGCCCGGTGCATGATCACCCATTGCTGGGCGATGCTGAGGCTGTTGTTCCACGCCCAATAGATCACCAGCCCGGCCGGAAAGGCCGACAGCATGTAGGTAAAGACGATCGGCAGGGCCATGAACATCTTGGCCTGCACCGGATCGACCGGCTGCGGGTTCAGCTTTTGCTGGAGGAACATCGACACGCCCATGATCAGCGGCCAGGCGCCGATCATCAGGATATGCGGCGGGGTGAACGGGATGAG
>DASUIE010000146.1:0-5946 GCA_036273175.1 Allostellaceae bacterium | reverse complement strand
CGGTCGAATACTTCGTCTCGTATTACGACTACTACCAGCCCGAGGCCTATGTTCCGCGCACCGACACCTATGTCGAAAAAGAATCGTCGCTGAACGAGCAGATCGACCGGATGCGCCATTCGGCGACCCGGGCGATCCTCGAGCGCCGCGATGTTGTCGTGGTTGCCAGCGTCTCGTGCATCTACGGCATTGGCTCGGCCGAGACCTATTCGAAAATGGTCGAGTCGGTCGCCAAGGGCGAGCGGATCGACCGCAACAAGCTGCTGTCGCATTTCGTCGAGCTGCAATACCGGCGCAACGAGCACAATTTCTACCGCGGCAATTTCCGCGTGCGCGGCGACACGATCGAGCTGTTTCCGGCGCATTACGAGGACCGGGCCTGGCGCATCAGCCTCTTCGGCGACGAGGTCGAGGCGATCCACGAGATCGACCCGCTGACCGGCGAGAAGACGGCCGCGCTCAACTCGATCAAGATCTATGCCAACAGCCATTACGTGACGCCCCGCCCGACGCTGCTCCAGGCAATCGAGCAGATCAAAAAGGAATTGAAGATCCGGCTCGACGAGCTGTTCCGCGACGGCAAGCTGCTGGAGGCCCAACGGCTCGAGCAGCGCACGACCTACGACCTCGAAATGATCGAGGCGACGGGGAGCTGCGCCGGCATCGAGAACTACTCGCGCTATCTGACCGGCCGCGCGCCGGGCGAGCCGCCGCCGACCTTCTTCGAATACATGCACCGCGACGCCCTGGTCATCGTCGACGAGAGCCACGTGACCGTGCCGCAGCTCGGCGGCATGTTCGGCGGCGACTGGACGCGCAAATCGACGCTTTCCGAGTTCGGCTTCCGCTTGCCGTCCTGCACCGACAACCGCCCGCTCAAATTCGAGGAATGGAACACGATGCGCGGGCAGACGGTGTTCGTCTCGGCGACGCCCGGGCGCTGGGAGATGGAGCATTCGGGCGGCGTGTTTGTCGAACAGATCGTGCGGCCGACCGGGCTAGTCGACCCGCCGTGCATCATCCGTCCCACCGAGAACCAGGTCGACGATCTGATGGCCGAATGCCGCGACGCGGCGGCAAAGGGGCAGCGCGTGCTGGTGACCACGCTGACCAAGCGGATGGCCGAGGCGCTGACCGAATATCTGCACGAGGCGGGGCTGCGGGTTCGCTACATGCACTCCGATGTCGACACGATCGAGCGCATTGAGATCATCCGCGACCTGCGGCTCGGCGTCTTCGACATCCTGGTCGGCATCAATCTGCTGCGCGAAGGGCTTGATATTCCCGAATGCGCGCTGGTCGGGGTGCTCGACGCCGACAAGGAGGGGTACTTGCGCTCGCGCACCTCGCTGATCCAGACGATCGGGCGCGCGGCGCGGCATATCGACGGACGGGCAATCCTTTACGCCGATCGCATGACCGACAGCCTCAAGGCGGCGATCGAGGAGACCAATCGCCGCCGCGAGAAGCAGCAGGCGTTCAATGCCGCCAACGGCATCACGCCGGAGAGCGTGCGGCACGGCATCGCCGACATCCTCGACAGCGTCTATGAGCGCGACCACGTCACGGTCGGGCTCGCCGAAGGAGAGGCCGGACACTATCAAGGCAAGGATTTGAAGGCGGTTATCGCCGACCTTGAAAAGCGCATGCGCGCGGCAGCCGCCGACCTTGAATTCGAGGAGGCTGCCCGGCTCCGCGACGAGATCAGGCGGTTGGAGATGGCCGAGATCGGGCTGCCCGGCGCCGCCGGCGGCGAGGCCGGTTCTCGGGGGCGCTCGACCGGCGGGCGGGCCGGCGTGTCGGCCCGAGAGATGACCCGCGCGAAGATGCGGGCGCGCCGCGAACGCCGTGCGCGGCGGTGACGCTTCTAGGCGCATCAGGCGGTTATGGGCGCTTGCAGAGACCGCCGACTTCCCTCCACCTCTCGGCTTCGCGGCGTAAGTTGTTCACAGCGCGTGTAACATCGTTGTCACACTCTGTTTACGAACCTGTTTCACGCATTTTTGCCCCTAAGCTTCCGGCGGCTCGTAAAAAAACCCATATATTCAAACGATTACTTTTTTGCCCTTTTTTTGGGCATCGCTGGCAAACGCGCAGATTGATTGAATGTGGCTCCATGGCACCCGAGTTTCTCTACAAACTTATCCACAGTTTCGGTGGATATGCCCGAAGGAACTGAACTCCCCGCCGCCGTCGCACCGGCGCCCTCGCGAAGGGTCCGCCGGCGAGCCGCGGCGCCGCTAGACCCGCGCCGGCGGCCGGAGGGCATCGCCGATCCGAGCCCGGAAACGGCGGCTTCGGCAGCGCCTGAATTTCCCGCCGGCGGCGGCATCGCGGCCGGCACGGCGGTGCTGCGCGCCGCCCTGCGCAACGTGCCGAGCCGCCCTGGCGTTTACCGCATGCTCGACCGCAAAGGCGACGCGCTTTATGTGGGGAAGGCGCGCAACCTGAAGAGCCGGGTGCAGAACTACACGCACCCCGCCGGGCTCTCCAACCGGCTGCGCCGGATGGTCGCCGAAACCGCCGCGTTCGAGATCACCGTCACGGCGACCGAGGCCGAGGCGCTGCTCCTCGAATGCAACATGATCAAGCGGCTGATGCCGCGCTTTAACGTGCTGCTGCGCGACGACAAGTCGTTTCCGTTCATCCACCTGACCGCCGGCCACGAGTTTCCGCAGCTCACCAAGTTCCGGGGCGCGCGCGACAAGGGCGGCTCGTATTTCGGGCCGTTTGCCTCGGCGGGCGCGGTCAACCGTACGCTGATCACGTTGCAGAAGGCATTTCTCTTGCGGTCGTGCAGCGACAGCGTCTTCGCCAACCGCACCCGCCCCTGCCTGCTCTACCAGATCAAGCGGTGCAGCGCGCCCTGCGTCGGCCGCATCGGGCGCGCGGACTATGCAGGGCTCCTCGAACAGGCGCAGGGATTCCTTTCCGGGCGCAGCCAGAGCGTGCAGCAGCGCCTCGCCGGCGAAATGGAGGCCGCCGCCGAGGCGCTCGATTTCGAGGCCGCGGCGATCACCCGCGACCGCATCCGCGCGCTGTCGCTCGTGCAGGGGCACCAGGACATCCATGTCGCCGGCATCGTCGATGCCGACGTGATCGCCGCGCACCAGGCCGGCGGGCATACATGCGTGCAGGTGTTCTTTTTCCGCGGCGGGCAGAATTGGGGTAACCGGGCCTATTTCCCGAGCCATGATCGGCAGCTCGGCGTCGAGGAGGTGCTGACCGCGTTTGTCGGGCAGTTCTACGACAACCGTCCAAGACCGGCGCAGATCCTGCTGAGCCACAAGCTCGTCGACCAGGAGCTTGTCGCCGAGGCGCTGTCGCTGGCCGGCCCGCGCGTGGCCCTGGCGATGCCTCAGCGAGGCGACAAGAAGCGGCTGATCGACCGCATCGCCGCCGCGGCGCGCGAGGCGCTCGGCCGCCGGCTCGCCGAGAGCGCGTCGCAGCGCCAGCTTCTCGACGGGGTCGCGACGACGCTCGGGATCGACGCACCGCTCGAACGCGTTGAGGTCTATGACAACAGCCATATTCAAGGCACCAACGCGGTGGGCGCGATGATCGTCGCCGGCCCCGACGGGTTGATGAAGGGCGCCTATCGCAAGTTCAACATCCGCTCGGTCGCGGATGGCGACGATTACGGGATGATGCGTGAAATGTTGCGCCGCCGCTTCGATCGGGCACTCAAGGAAGACCCCGAGCGCGAGCGCGGCACCTGGCCCGATTTGGTGCTGATCGACGGCGGCCAGGGCCAGCTCAGCTCGGTAACGGAAACGATGACCGAGCTCGGCATCGACGATGTCGCGATCGCCGCGATCGCCAAGGGGCCCGACCGCAACGCCGGGCGCGAGCGGTTTTTCCTGCCCGGCCGCCCGCCCTTCTCGCTCGATCCGCGCGACCCGGTTTTGTACTTCCTGCAGCGCTTGCGCGACGAGGCGCACCGCTTTGCGATCGGCACGCACCGCGCCCGCCGCGCCAAGGCTATCGGCGCCTCGCCGCTCGACGAGATCGCCGGGATCGGCGCCCGGCGGAAGCAGGCCTTGCTACACCAGTTCGGCTCGGCCCGGGCGGTCGCGCGGGCCGGGCTGGCGGAGATCGAGCGCGTGCCGGGGATCAGCACGGCTGTCGCAAAAAAGATTTATGACCATTTTCACGCCGATGGCTAAGATATCCGCCTGTTTCCGGAGGCCTCTGTGCCGCTGACCAGCCTGCCGAACCTGCTGACGATGTCGCGCATCCTGGCAATCCCGCTGGTGGTGGCGACCTTCTACGTCTCGGGCGATTATGCGCGCTGGTTCGGCTGTGCGCTGTTCGCCGCGGCGGGCTTCACCGACTGGCTCGACGGCCACATGGCACGGCGCTGGGAGCAGCAATCCGAGCTCGGCCGTTTTCTCGACCCGATCGCCGACAAGCTGCTGGTCTCGGCGACGCTGCTGATGCTGACCGCGACCGGGCGGCTGTCGGACGAGGCGGTGCTGCCGGCGCTCGTCATCCTGTGCCGCGAAATCCTGGTGTCGGGGCTTCGGGAGTACCTCGCCGGGCTGGCGGTCAGCGTCCCGGTCTCGCGGCTCGCCAAGTGGAAGACGACATTGCAGATGATCGCGATCGGCATCCTGATCGTCGGCGATGCCGGACCCAGCGCGCTGCCGGTGGTGTGGACCGGCGAAATGCTGCTGTGGCTGGCGGCGATCCTGACGATCGTCACCGGCTACGATTATCTGCGCGCCAGCCTCTCTCACCTGACGCGCCCGAGCCGCAAGCGCCCCTCGCCCCGCGGCGTCTCGCGCGAGGCCTAGCCATGCGTGTCTTCGGCCTCGCGGGCTGGAGCGGCAGCGGCAAGACGACGCTGCTGGCGGCGCTGATCCCCGAGCTGGTGGCGCGCGGCGTGTCGGTGTCGACGGTCAAGCACGCGCACCACGAGTTCGACATCGACAAGCCCGGCAAGGATTCCTGGGTGCACCGCCAGGCCGGGGCGCGCGAGGTCATGGTCGCCTCGGCGCGGCGCTGGGCGCTGATGCACGAATTGCGCGACACGCCCGAGCCTTCGCTCGACGAGTTGATTTCACGGATGAGCCCGGTCGACCTGCTGCTGGTCGAGGGGTTCAAGTTCCACCCGCATCCGAAGATCGAAGTCTATCGTCCCGCGGTCGGCAAACCGTTCCTCCATCCCGACGACCCGCACATCGTCGCGGTCGCCTCGGACGAGCCGCTTTCGGCGCCCCTGCCGCTCTTGCCGCTCGACGAGCCGGCCGTTATCGCCAATTTCATCCTGTCGCATGGGGGGCTCGGCTGATGGCCCAGCTCAGCGACGACTGCTTTGCCTTTGGCGGCGAATTGCTCGGCGTCGATGCGGCGCTGGCGCAGATCGAAACGCGGGTGACGCCGGTCGTCGGCGTCGAGACCGTGGCGCTCGGCGCGGCGACCGGGCGCATCCTGGCGCGCGGCCTCGTCGCGGAGATCGACGTGCCGCCGCATGCCAACAGCGCGGTCGATGGCTACGCCCTCGCCCATGCCGATCTGTTCCCCGACGCCGAGACCGTGATGCCGGTCGGCGGGCGCGCCGCGGCCGGACATCCGCTCGGCCGCAAGCTTTTGCGCGGCGAGGCGATCCGCATCTTTACCGGCGCGCCGATGCCCGACGGCGCCGATACCGTGATGATGCAGGAGGACTGCATCGTCGAAGGCGAGACCGTGCGGCTCAAGCCGGGCCTCAAGCTCGGCGCCAACCGCCGCTTCGCCGGCGAGGACGTCCCCAAGGGCGCGGTCGCGCTGGCCGCCGGCCGCCGGCTCCGCCCGGCCGATCTCGGCCTCGCCGCCGCGCTCGGCCGGCGCGAGCTTTCGGTTTATCGGCCGCTCCGGGTCGCGGTGCTATCGACCGGAGACGAGGTGCATGACCCCGGCACGCCGTTGCCGCCGGGCGCGATCTATGACGCCAATCGGGTCATG
>DASUIE010000145.1:0-22277 GCA_036273175.1 Allostellaceae bacterium | reverse complement strand
ACGGAAACCCGCCCGGTGTCTTCGCCATGCAGTACGGGCCGGGCGCCGAGAACGCGTTTGCCGGCATCGCCTCGGCCTATTCGGACTCGACGCCGCTCTTGCTGCTGCCTTTGGGGCACCCGCGCGAGACGGCGCACCATTTCCCGATGTTCAACTCGGTCCGCTCCTATTCGAGCGTCACCAAGCAGGTCGAGCCGGTGGTGATGCCCGAGCACATGGTCGGTGCGCTGCGCCGCGCGTTTAACGCGCTGAAGAACGGCCGCTCCGGCCCGGTCATGGTCGAAGTCCCGGCCGATGTGATGACCGCCGAATTCCCCGGCAACGACGTCCATTACGAACGCATCCGCCGTACCCGCTCGGCCGGCGACGAGACCGATATCGACGAGGCGGCGAAAAAGCTCATCGCGGCCAAGGTGCCGATGATCATCGCCGGGCAAGGCGTGCTCTACGCCGAGGCGACCGACGAGCTGCTGGCCCTCGCCGAGCTGCTCGACGCGCCGGTGATGACGACGACCGACGGCAAGAGCGCGTTCCCCGAGGATCACGCGCTGGCGCTCGGCTCCGGCGGCACCGTCTATACCGGGCACGGCCGGCATTTCCTTCATGCTTGCGACGTGATCCTCGCGGTCGGCACTTCGCTGACCAAGCACAACATCTCGACCCCGATCATCCCGGACGGCAAGACGATCATCCAGATCACCAACGATTCGCGCGACCTCAACAAGGCGCATCCGACCGCGCTGCCGATCCTCGCCGACGCCAAACTCGCGCTCGGCCAGCTTGTCGAAGCGGCGAAGGACCGGCTCGGCAAGAAGGCGCACGACACCAGCGCGAAGGCGACGATCGCCAAGGAGAAGGCCGCGTGGCAGGAACGCTGGAACGCCAAGCTGCGCTCGACCGAGCGGCCGATCTGCCCGTATTTCGTGATGTCGGAATTTATGCGGGTGATCCCGTCCGAGGACGCGATCGTCACCCATGACTCGGGCAGCCCGCGCGACCAGCTCCTCCCGATGTATGTCGCCAAGAAGCCGCGCGGCTATCTCGGCTGGGGCAAGTCGCACCAGCTCGGCACCGGCTTAGGGCTCGCGATCGGCGCCAAGATCGGCGCCCCCGACAAGATCTGCGTCAACTTTATGGGCGACGCCGCGTTCGGCATGACCGGGCTCGATTTCGAGACCGCGGCGCGCAGCAACATCCCGATCACGACGATCGTGCTCAACAACTCGACGATGGCGATCGAGACGCACGCGATGGCGTTCAGCCACGAGAAATACGGGACCCGCGACCTCGGCGGCAACTACGCCAATCTCGGCCGCGACCTCGGCGGGTGGAGCGAGCGCGTCACCGACCCGGCCGAGGTGGGCCCGGCGATCCTGCGCGCCCGCCGCGTCAACGAGAACGGCCAGGCGGCGCTTCTCGAATTCATCACCAGCGCCGAGACCGCCTTCTCGCACCGGCGCGGGGCGGCGTAACTACAGCGCGAGCGAATACCTCGGGTCCGCCGCGAGGCACTCCGCCTCCGGCAGACCCAGCTCTCGCCGCACGATATTCGTGCCCAGCACCATCGCGACCATTTTGTACTGGGCGTGGCGGCGGCTCATGCCCTCGCGCCCCATGCCGCAATCGGACGAGATCACCAGCCGCTCGGCGGGGATGTGCTTGAGCGCCTCGCGGATGATGTCGGCGACCTGGTCGGGCCGCTCGATCTGCAGCGTGTGGTGGTCGATGACGCCGATGACGATCTTCTTGTCGGTGACCGTCTTGCCGATCGCTTCGAGGTCGCCGGTGCCGGACGAGCAGGTCTCGAAAGTCAGCGCGTCGGCGTCGACCTCGTTGAGCGCTGCGAGCGTCGGCCGGTAGCTCTGGATGTCGCGGAAGATGCGCTGCTGCGCCGGGTTGCCCCAGCAGGTGTGGCACCACAACTCGGTCTTCGCCCTGAGCCCCTTGACCGTATTGTTGAAGATCTTGACGAGGTCGGGGATCTCCAGCCGGCCAAACGGCTTGCCGCGCGCCGGCACCATGTGGATCTGCGGCTCCTCCATCTGAATGACGGGGCAGCCGGCGTCGGCGAGCGTGGCGAGTTCCCGGTTGATCGCCTCGCTGAAGGCCCAGACGCGCTCGACCGGGTCCTTGTAGTAGTCGTCCTGCACCGCGGCGGCGAGCAGCTCCGGCATGATCGTGCCGAACTTGACCGGCCGCCGGGTCAGCCGCTGCGCCACCTTCCACATCGCGCCGTATTGCAGATTGCCCGGGCCGATCGGCCCGGTGACGCGCGGCAGCACCCGCGCCTCAAGCTGGTCGTGGAGGATCATCCCGCGCGGCGGCGCCGCGTTGGCCACCGCCGGCGGGGTCAGCGCCACCTCGCGCGAGAACCCCGCCATGTGGGTCAGCGGATAGCTCTGCCAGCTCCACCCGCCGATCTCCTCGTCGTAATGCGCGTCGCCGTCGGTGCAGATGTCGAGCCCGGCGACCTCCTGCGCGCGCAGATGCGTCGAGACCGCGTCCTCGTACTGCTCGCGCCAGCGCGCGTTGACCATCGCCTCGAGAAAGCTCTTCGAGCCGATCTGCGCGGTGTGCCAGGCCGGCCGGGGGAGCGAGCCGATGATCGAGGTGGGGAGCAGGACGCCCGCGGAGGCCTTGTACATCAGCCGCCTCGCCGCTTGAGGAAGTCGAGCATCGCGTCGGAGGCCTGGTCGGCATGCGTCGCGGCGACGTGGTAGGAGTTGCCGGGGAAGACCACCAGCTCCGACCCCGCGATCTGCTCCTGCCAGGCGCGCATCGAGGCGACCGAGCCGAGCCCGCTCTCCTCGGTGGTGACGACGAGGGTCGGGCACTGGATTTTCGGCACGTCGGCGCGGATATCGGCGACCGCGATCGTCGGCATGAAGCCGAGCTGCGTCGATAGCGCGGTGCGCGCCATGTACTCGACCCAGAACTCGAACCCCTCCTTCGGAAAGGCGCTGCCGAGCCGGTTAGCCATGTTCTGCCGGGCCCAGTACTCGACCCCGTGATCCTCGAACATCTTGATGACCGCGGCGACATTCGCCGTCGCCTCCTCGCGGAACGGAGGCGGCGAACCGACCACGGTCAGCGTCTTGACCCGCTTGGGCCGGCGCGCGGCGAATGCGCGGGCGACGGTGCCGCCGATCTTGGCGCCGACCAGGTGAAACCGGTCGATCCCGAGATGATCCATCAACAGGCAGAAATCCTCGACCAGTCGGTCGAGCGTCCACGGAAACTCGCGCGGCATCGGCGTCGATTGCCCGAAGCCGCGCATGTCCGGCCGCACGACGCGATACCGCCGCGCCACCTTCGGCACCCACTTCCACCAGGCGAGCCCGCTTTCGGCGTTGCCGTGCAGCATCAGCACGGTCTCGGGCTTCGTCCACGGATCGGTGAAATCGTCGACCTCGTAATGGAGCTCGCAATCGGGTGACGGACGGAATGTCGGCATGGCGGTCGGCTCCCGGCAAAGGTGGCGCGAGCGTTGACATCAAGACATCAAACTCTATATGCGAGCCCCCATGAGGACCACCCTGACGATCGATCCAGATATCGCGGCCCAGATCGACCGGCTTCGCAAGGACCGCGAGATGAGCCTGAAAAGCCTCGTCAACGCGGCGCTTCGTGCAGGTTTGAAGCAAATGGGCACCGCGAAAAGGGCGGAACGCAAGCAGCCGTATACAACCCCCGTCTATTTGGGGCAGCCGCTCGTCGATGACTTGGACTGTATCGGCGAGATACTCGCGGAGCTCGACGCCGAGAGGCTTCGTTGACGATTATCGTCGACGCGAACCTGCTCATCTACGCCTACAACGCAGCGGCGCCGCAGCACGACACGAGTAGAGAGTGGCTCGAGGGCCGCCTGAGGTCGACAGCCCGCATTGGCTTGCCGTGGCAGAGCCTACTGGCCTTTTTGCGTATCACGACGCACCGGCGGCTTTTCCCACAAGCCACTGAGACATCCAACGCGCGGCGTCAGGTCGAGGTTTGGCTCAGTTCCGATGCCGCCTGGATTCCACAGCCGACCGAACAGCACTTGGCCATCTTTTCCTCCTTTCTCGACCTGCCGGGAATTCGCGGCGGGCTCGTGCACGATGCGGATTTGGCCGCCCTTGCGGTCGAGCACGGGCTGACCCTCTGCTCCGCCGACCGCGATTTCGGCCGGTTTCCCGGTCTGCGCTGGGAGAACCCGCTGGCGGGCTAACCCGCCGCCACCTTCCCGACCCCTTCGATCACGGTATCCCAATCGTCCACCTCGCGGTCCTGCGGGTGGATCATCACGTGCTGGACGCCAGCGGCCTCGTAGGCGGCGATGCGCTCGCGCGCCATCCCGACATCCTTGCCGTCCCAGTGGTAGCGCACCGAGATCGTGAATCCCGGATCGGGCCGGTCGCGGCGCAGACGCTTGACGACCTCGCCGGCCTGCTCCGGGTTCACCTGACTGCCGTGCCAGCCGTCGCCGATCCGGACCGTGCGGCGGTGCGCCGCCTCCGAGCGGCTGCCGTGCCACATCGGGATCGGCGAGACCGGCTGCGGCAGCATCGTCATGTCCTTGATCACCGACGGGATGACCTTGGCGTCAAAACTCACCGGGTCCTGCGACCACACCGCCTTCATCATCGCGATGCCTTCGTCCATGCGCTTGCCGCGCTCGTGGAACGGGCTGCCCAGCGCGGCGAATTCCGGCTCGAGCCAGCCCACCCCGACCCCGCAGATGAGCCGCCCGCCCGAAAGGTTGTGCAGCGTCGATAGCTCCTTGGCGAGCGGCAGCGGGTGGCGCATCGGCAGCACCAAGACGCTGGTGCCGAGCCGCACCCGCTCGGTCACGGCGGCAACCCAGGTCAGCGTCAGCACCGGGTCGTAAAATAGCGGCGAGCGCGGAAATTGCGCGCGCGGCACGATAATGTGCTCGCTGACCCAGACATCGCTGAGCCCCAGCGCCTCGGCGCGCTGCGCATGGCGCTTGATCAGCGCCGGGGTCGCCTGGCTGCCGGCATGCGGCAGGTGGATACCGATCTGCATCTGTTGCTCCTGGATCGCTCGCCCCTCAGAATGCCCGCTAGATCGGAACGGGGGAAGCGATGCGGTTTGAGGGCAAGGTTGCGCTGATCACCGCCGTCGCCAGTGGGATCGGCCGGGCCACCGCAGACATCATGGGGCGCGAGGGCGCGTCGATCGTCGGCGTGGACACCAACGCCGAGCGCCTGGACAAGGCGATGGCCGAGATCCGTGACGCCGGCGGCCGCGCCGAAGGCCACGTCTGCGACGCGCTCGACGAGGCGCAGGTGAATGCGCTGGTCGCGCGGGTGGCGATGGAGCGCGGGACCATCGATATCCTGGTCAACGCGGTCGGCGGCAGCACGGTCATCGCCAAATCGGGCGCGCCGGTGCATGAGCTGAGCTTCGAGGACTGGCGAAAGCTGATCGACTTCAACCTTTCCGGCACGTTCTTGTTCACCCACGCGGTGGTGCCGGTGATGCAGCGGCAGCGGAGCGGCAAGATCGTCAACCTCGCCTCGATCGCCGGGCGCGGGCGCAGCGTCTCGTCGAGCGTCGCCTATGCCGCGGCGAAGGGCGGGATCATCGCCTTTACCAAAAAGCTCAGCTACGAGCTCGGTCCCTACGGCATCAACATCAACGCGATCGCGCCGAGCGTCACGCTGACCGAGCGCATCCGCCCGCATTGGGAGCGGCGCAGCCAGGAGGCGCAGGCCGCCGAGATCGACAAGACCCCGCTGCGCCGCGTCGCCGAGGCGGTCGACCAGGCCCGGGTAATCTGCTTCCTGGCGTCGCAGGACGCCGATTTCGTCACCGGCGAAACGATCGACGTCACCGGCGGCGGCTCCTGAAGGAGAACAAGCAAATGGCGAATTACGTGCTGATCCACGGCTCGTACCAGGGCGGCTGGATCTGGAAGGATGTCGCATCCCGGCTGCGCCAGGCGGGCCACGCGGTCTATGCCCCGACCCTCGACGGTTGCGGCGAGCGCAAGGACCAGGCGCGGCCCGGCATCAACACCGAGACCCATGCCGACGAGGTGGCGCAGCTATTGTTTTACGAGGACCTGCATGACGTGGTGCTGGTCGGGACCAGCTCGGGCGGGATGGTCGCGTGCCGAGTCGCCGAGCTGGCGCCCGAACGCATCCAGCGCCTCGTCTTCGTCGACGCGCTCGCGCTTCTCAGCGGCGAGAAGATTCGCGACATCGTCACCCGCTCGACGGCGGTCGCGCAGGGGATCGTCACCGGGCCGAGCCGCGAGGACGCGGAAAACCGCCTCTTCGCCGATCTCGATCCCAAGACGCGCGCCTGGGCGCTCGAACGCTATACGATGCACCCGACCGGCATCTATGAGAGCCCGGTCAAGCTCGACAGCTTCTGGGACAGAAAGTGGAAAGCCAGCGTCATCTGGTGCACCAAGGCGCAAAACCCCGGCGAGGCGCACCAGCGCCGCACCGCCGAGAAGCTTGGCGCCAGCTTCGCGACGCTCGACACCGGCCACTATCCGATGCTGAGCATGCCCGCCGAGCTGACCCGGATGCTCGTCACCGGGTAGGACCCCTCGCCCGCCCTCCGGGCACCTTCGCCTGCATGCGGGAGAGGGACAGTGAGCGCAGCGGACAGGGTGAGGGGCCGCGACAAGCGGCGGTGTTGCCGGGAGGGCACGCGGCTCGTACAAGCTTCGCCGCATGATTACTGAAATCGGGCATTTCGCGCTGGTGCTCGCGCTGTGCATCGCCGCCGTGCAGGCGGTGTTGCCGCTGATCGGCGCGGCGCGCGGCGATGCACTCCTGATCGGGCTGGCCCGGCCGGCGGCGATCGGTCAGTTCCTGTTTATCGGGATCGCCTTCTTCGCGCTGATGCACGCCTATGCCGTCTCGGATTTTTCGCTGATCAACGTCGCGACCAATTCGAGCAGCAACAAGCCGATGCTGTTCAAGCTGTCGGGCGTGTGGAGCAACCACGAAGGCTCGATGCTGCTGTGGGTGTTCATGCTCGGGCTGTTCGGCGCGGCCGTCGCCAGCTTTGGCCGCAACCTGCCGCCCGCGATGCGGGCGCGGGTGCTGGCGGTGCAGGCGATGATCGGGTTCGGCTTTCTCGCCTTTATCCTGCTGACCTCGAACCCGTTCCTGCGCATCCTGCCGGCGCCGGCCGACGGCAACGGGCTCAACCCGATCCTGCAGGATCGCGGCCTCGCCTTTCATCCGCCCTGCCTCTATCTCGGCTATGTCGGCTTTTCGATCTCGTTCTGCTTTGCGATCGCCGCGCTGATTGAGGGGCGGGTCGACCCGGCCTGGGCGCGCTGGGTGCGGCCCTGGACGCTCGCCGCCTGGTGCGCGCTGACCGTCGGCATCGCGATGGGAAGCTGGTGGGCCTATTATACGCTCGGTTGGGGCGGGTGGTGGTATTGGGACCCGGTCGAGAACGCCTCGTTCATGCCGTGGCTCGCCGGCACCGCGCTGCTGCATTCCGCCCTCGTCGTCGAAAAGCGCGAGGCGCTGAAGAGCTGGACCATCCTGCTCGCGATCGTGACGTTTTCGCTGAGCCTGGTCGGTACTTTCCTGGTGCGCTCGGGCGTGTTGACCTCGGTCCATGCCTTCGCCTCGGACCCGCGGCGCGGCGTCTTCATCCTGCTGCTGCTCAGCGTCTATACCGGCGGGGCGCTGCTGCTTTACGCGATCCGCGCGCCGAGCCTGCAAGGCGGTGGGCTGTTCGCGCCGATCTCGCGCGAGGGCGCGCTGCTCCTCAACAACGTGCTGCTCGCGGCCGCCGCCGCGACGGTGTTTCTCGGCACGCTCTACCCGCTGTTCCTCGACGTGGTCAGCCACGAAAAGGTCTCGGTCGGGCCGCCCTATTACAACCTGACCTTCGGGCCGATCATGGTGCCGCTGCTCGTCGCGATGGCGGTCGGGCCGATGCTGCCGTGGAAGCGCGGCGATCTCGGCGCGGCGCTGGCGCGGCTCAAATTCGCCTTTATCGCCACCGCGGTCGTCGCCGCCGCGACCCTGGCCATCGCCGGCGTCAAGTCGCTCGGTCCGGCCTGCGGCCTCGCGCTGGCGGCATGGCTTTTCGTCGGCACCGCGGTCGAGTTGGCCGACCGCATCGCCCTCTTCCGCGAGTTGCCCGGAAGCTCGCTGCGCCGCGCGATCCACCTGCCCCGCGCCGCCTGGGGGATGACCTTCGCCCATGCCGGCATGGCCTTCGTGATCGCCGGGGTCACCGGGTCGATCGCCTGGACCCAGGAAAAAATCGTCGCCGCCCATCCCGGCGATTCGTTCGATATCGCCGGCTATACATTGGTGCTCGACCGCGTCGGCGACGCGCGCGGCCCCGACTACACGGCGATGCGCGCCTATATGCGCCTGCTGCGCGACGGCAAGCTGGTGCGCGAGATGGAGCCGGAGAAGCGGTTTTACGCGGTCGAGAACGGCACCTCGACCGATGTCGCGATCCGCACCAACCTGCTCGCCGATGTCTACGCCGTGATCGGCGACAGCGACGGCAAGGGCAGCTACACGCTGCGCCTCTACTACAACCCGCTGGTGCCGTGGATCTGGCTCGGCGGGCTGGCGATGGCGTTTGGCGGGTTGGTGTCGCTGACCGACCGCCGGCACCGGGTCGGCGCCCCGACCCGCCGGCGCCGCGAGGTGGTCGCGCCGGGGACACGGGCGGCGGAATGAGGCGGCTGCGCTGGTCCTATGCCATCCCGGTCGTGGTTTTCGGGCTGGTCGCCTGGGCCTTTTATGGCGGGCTCGGCATCGACACGATGGTGCTGCCGTCGCCGCTGATCGACGAGGAGGCGCCGCAATTTACCCTGCCGCCGCTGCCAGGCCATGGCGAGGGGTTTTCGAACGCCGACCTCAAGGGCCATGTCAGCCTCGTCAACGTCTTCGCCTCGTGGTGCGTGCCGTGCCGCGAGGAGCACCCGGTCGTCAACGCGCTCGCCAAGGAAAAGCGGGTGCCGATCTATGGCATCAACTACAAGGACAAACCGGAGGCGGCGCTCGCCTGGATCGGCAAGCTCGGCGACCCGTACACCCGGATCGGCGCCGATAGCGGCCAGGTCGGGATCGATTGGGGGGTCTACGGCGTGCCCGAGACCTTCCTCGTCGATCGCGCCGGGCGCATTCGCTACAAGCATGTCGGGCCGCTGACCCGCGCCGATCTCGACAAGACGATCCTGCCGATGATCGCCCGGCTGCAGCAATGACGCGGCTCGCCCTGGCCCTCATCCTGCTGCTGGCGGCGTCGCCCGCCTGGGCGGTCCGGCCCGACGAGATGCTGCCCGACCCGGCGCTGGAGGCGCGCGCACGCACCGTCGGCGAGGAATTGCGCTGCCTCGTCTGCCGCAACCAGTCGATCGAGGATTCCGAGGCCGACCTGGCGCACGATCTGCGCGTCCTGGTGCGGCAGCGCATTGCCGCCGGCGACAGCGACAAGCAGGTCGTCGACTATATCCGCTCCCGCTATGGCGATTTCGTGCTGCTGCGGCCGCCTTTCGAGTGGAGCACGGCGCTCTTGTGGGGCGGGCCGCTGATCCTGCTCTTGATCGGCATCGCGATGGCGTGGCGGTTTTATCGGACGCAACCCGCGCCGGCGCCGACCCCGCCGCTGAGCGAAGACGAACGGCGCCGGCTTGCCGCGCTGCTAGAGGACGGGGCCGAGCCGTGAGCATGGGCTTCGCGATCGCGCTGCTCGTGCTGACCCTCTTCGCGATGGCGCTGCTGCTCGCCCCGATGCTGCTGCGGCAGCGGCCGGACCAATCGAGCGAGGCCTACAACCTGGCGGTCTACCGCGACCAGCTCGCCGAGCTCGACCGCGATGTCGGGCGCGGGGTGCTGAGCGGCGAGGAGGCCGAGTCCGCGCGGGCCGAGATCAGCCGGCGCATCCTCGCGCTGTCGCCCGGCGCGGCGCCGCGGACCGGCTCGCGCGCCTCGCTCGCCACGGTCGCCGCGGCGGTGCTGCTGCTGCCGGTCGCGGCCTGGACCGTCTATTGGCAGTTGGGCTCTCCATCGGTTCCCGACGAGCCGTTTGCCTCGCGCCGGGCGCAGGCCAGCGTCACCACCTCCGCCGCGAACCCGCATGCCGACATGGCCGGCGCGGTCGCCAAGCTTTCGGCGCATCTGCGCGAGCATCCCGACGATATCGCCGGGTGGATGCTGATGGGCCGCTCGCAGATCGATCTCGGCCGCTACCACGACGCCGCCGACGCGTACCGGCGCGCCGCCGATTTGTCGAACCAGCGCCCCGACATCGTCGGCGACTGGGCCGAGGCGCTGGTGATGAGCGCCGGCGGCACGGTGACTGCGGACGCGAAAAAGGCCTTCGAGGCGGCGCTGAAGGACCCGGAATCGGCGCCGCGCTCGCGCTATTACCTGGCGCTCGCCGACTTGCAGCAAGGCGACGCCAAGGGCGCGCTGAAGGGCTGGGTCGATCTCGAAGCCGATTCCCCGCCCAACGCCGAATGGCTGCCGCTCTTGCGCCAGCGCATCGCCGAGACCGCGAAGGCGCAGGGGATCGACCCGGCGACGCTCAAGACATCTGCCGGCAAGGAGCGCGCGGCGGCGCCGTCGCAGAGCCGGGCCGAAGGGGTCGCACCCGCCGCCGTCGGCACGGTACCCACGGGGGCGCCGTCGCGGGCCCAGGTCGAGGCCACTGCCCGCGCCACCGCCGCCGCCACCCCGGAGCAGCGCGAGGCGATGATCCGCGGCATGGTCGCCAACCTCGCCGCGAAGCTGGAGAAGAACCCCGACGATGTCGACGGTTGGGCGCGGCTCGGCCGGTCGTACATGGTGCTCGGCGATCCCGCCAAGGCCGCCGACGCTTATGGCCGCGCGGTCAAGCTGCGGCCGGGCGATGCGGCGCTGAAAACCGCGTTCGACGAGGCCACGGCCGCCGCGAAAAAGTGATCAGCGGTCGTACACCGCGCAATTCGCCCCGAGCGCGCGGATGCTGGCGCAGAGCGCCGCCGCGCCGCCGCCGCGCCTGGCCGGGGCTCGGGCGGGCGGAGCGGCCGGGATGCTGGCGAGCAGCGCGATCGCGCGGCTGAGGCCGC
The DNA here is from genome assembly GCA_036273175.1 of Allostellaceae bacterium. Lineage (GTDB taxonomy): Bacteria > Pseudomonadota > Alphaproteobacteria > ATCC43930 > CGMCC-115725 > DATARH01. Next base: position 11,221 of record DASUIE010000145.1, on the reverse strand, counting down.
CATCGAGCTTGGTCTGCCAGATCGCCTCGCGCGGCGCCGCATGCTGCCCGCGCCGGTCGAGCTGGGCGATCAGCTCGGCGCAGGAGCGGCCCGGCGCCGGCGGAAAGTCACCCGCCCCGACCCATTGCTCGGCCGGGACGCCGGTCACCGCCTTGACGTAGAGCCGGGTTTCGAGCGGCAGCCCGCCCGCCGCCTGAAGCCACTTGGCGACCCGCGCCGCCCCGGCATTGTAGGCCGCCGCGGCGAGGCCGACATTGCCGAAGCGCCGGCGCAGATCGACCAGCAGCCGCGCCGCGTGCGGGATCGCGGCCTCCGGATCGCGCGGGTCGGCGAGGCCCCGCGCGGCGGCGGTTTCCGGCATGAACTGGGCGATGCCCTCGGCGCCGGCCGGGCTGGTCGCGCCGCTCTGAAAGTGGCTCTCGATCCAGATCAGCCGGGTCAGCATGTCGATCGGCAGCCGGTTCGCCGCGGCCGCTTGCTCGATAATCCGGCAGGTGCCGGGGATGTCGGCGGCGCGCGCGGGGATTGCGGCAAGCGCCAGCGCGGACACGGCCAGCGCGAGGCGCGCGACCCGCATCAGAGGCGGTAGAACCGGGTCGCGGCGCCGGAAAAAAGCGCCGCCTTCTCGGCCGCCGAATACCCGCTCGCCAGCCGCTTGAACGCGTTCCACAGCGCGCGGTAGCTGCAGCTCGTCTTGTCTACCGGGAAGTTGCTCTCGAACATCGCCCGCTCGACCCCGAACGCCGCGATGCAGGTCTCGATATAGGGCCGCCACAATTCGGCGAGCCGCTCAGAGCTCGGCGGCAGCTCCTGCGCCTGCACGTCGAACCCGAACATCCGCATGCCGAGCCCGCCGAGCTTTACATAAACGTTTGGGCAGGCGCCGAGCGCGCGGATATGCCCGCTCCATTCGGCGAAGACCTGGTCGCGCTGCCCGGCATAGGGGCCGAGCCCGATCGCCCCGCCGACATGGTTGAGCACGATCGGCGTTTCGGGGAAGGCGCGCGCCAGATCGACCAGCTCGGGGAGCTGCGGGTGGTACATCCAGGCATCGAAGCTGAGGCCGAGCGGGGCGAGACGCGCAAACCCCTCGCGCACCTTCGCGTCGAGCAAGAGGCCAGGCGGACGGAACTGGGTCAGATGCTCGGCCGCCTTGGCGTCGGTCGCGGTGATAAAGCGGATGCCGCGGAAGCGCCCGCCGCCGGCGACGATCTCGGCCTCAAGCACCTTTTCGACCGCCGCGCCGAGCGCCAGATCGGCGGTGCCGACGATCCCGGCGCAGATCCGGGTCGGCCCGTAATTGCCGCTCGCGCCCATCGCCGCGACGCCGTTGACGAACTCGACCTCGCCGACCGGCTTCATCTCTTCCGGCCCGTCGGCGCGGTGCATCGAGTGGCATTGCAGGAAGACGGTCTGGGTGATGTTGTGGCCGCTGCCGAGATCGCCGAGCAGCTCGGGAAGCAGATAGCGGCCGGTATCGGCGCGGTCCCACAGATGATGGTGCGGGTCGACGATCGGCAGCCCGGGCTCGATCACATCCTCGCTGCGGCGGGCGAGCCAGTCGGGGCGGACATGGTAGTTCGGGTTGGGGGCGGCCCCCACGGCAAACTGGGCCACGGTCAGATCCCGAGGCTGTAGAATTTGCTCGCGGTGCCGGCGAACAGCGCCGCCTTTTCCGAGGCCGAGCAGCCCCGGGCGATGATCTTGAAGGCGTTCCAGAACACCTGATAGCTGCCGCTGCCCTTATCGACCGGGAAGTTGCTCTCGAACATCGAGCGCTCCGGCCCGAAGGCGGCGATGCAGGCCTCGATATAGGGCCGCCACAGCCCGGCCAGCGTCTCCGAGCTCGGCGGCGCGGGCTGCTCGTGGACGTCGAAGCCGAACACCCGCATCCCGAGCCCGCCCAGCTTGACGTAGACGTTGGGGCAGGCCGCGAGCTCCTTGATCCGGCCGTTCCACTCGGCGAAAACCTCGTCGCGCTTGCCCTTGTAGCGGCCGAGCCCGATCGCGCCGCCGACATGGTCGAGCACGATCGGCGTCTGCGGGAAGGCGCGGGCGAGGTCGATCAGGTCGCCGATCTGCGGGTGGAACATGAATGAGTCGAAGACGAGGCCGAGCGGCGCCAGCTTGGCGAAGCCCTCGCGCACCTTCGGCTGCAAGAGCATGCCGGGCGGCCGGGTTACCGGCGAGCCCCAGGCCGCCTGGTCGGGGTCGGTCGCCGAGATGTAGCGGATGCCCTTGAACCGGCCGCCTTTGCCGCCGCCGGCCTCGATTTCGGCCTCCAGCACCTTCTCGACCGCGGCGCCGAGCGACAGATCGGCAGTGCCGACAATACCGGCGCAGGCCCGGTTCTTGCCGTAGATGCCGCTCGCGGCCATCGCCGCCGCGCCGTTGGCGAACTCGACCTCGCCGACCGGCTTCAGCTCGGCCGGGCCGTGCGCGCGGTACATCGACAGCCATTCGAGATAGACCGTGGCGACGATGTTGTGCCCGCTGCCGGTATCGGCGAGCAGCTCGGGCAAGAGATAGCGCCCGGTCTCGGGCCGCTCGACGAGATGGTGGTGCGGATCGACGATCGGCAGCTCGGGTTCGAGCACCTCTTCCACATGCCGCGCCAGCCAGTCGTTGCGCGGGGTGAAGTGACCGGTCGGGGAGACGGGGGCGGAAGCGGCCATGTCGGCTCCTAATCGTTGGCGCGGCGCAGCGCCTCGCAGAGGGCATCGGTGACCTGGCGGGTCGTCGCCGTGCCGCCGAGATCGGGGGTGTGCAGCGCGGGATCGGCGGTGACCCGCTCGATCGCCCGCATCAGCCGCGAGGCCGCCGGCTTTTCGCCGATATGCTCGAGCAGCATCACGCAGGTCCAGAATGTGCCGATCGGGTTGGCGATACCCTGGCCGGCGATGTCGAAGGCCGAGCCGTGGATCGGTTCGAACATCGACGGCGCGGTGCGCTCGGGGTTGAGGTTCGCCGTCGGGGCGATGCCGATCGACCCGGCCAGCGCCGCCGCGAGGTCGGAGAGGATGTCGGCGTGCAGATTGGTCGCGACGATCGTGTCGATCGATTGCGGCTTCATCACCATGCGCATCGTCATCGCGTCGACCAGCATCTTGTCCCAGGCTACGTCCGGGAAGTCCTTGGCGATTTCGGCGGCGATCTCGTCCCACATCACCATCGCATGGCGCTGCGCGTTCGACTTGGTGACGACCGTCAAGAGCTTGCGCGGCCGCGACCGCGCCAGACCGAACGCGAAACGCATGATCCGCGCGACGCCCGCCCGGGTCATCATCGACACGTCGGTGGCGGTCTCGATCTCCATCCCCTGGTGGACGCGGCCGCCGACCCCGGCGTATTCGCCCTCGGAATTCTCGCGGACGATGACCCAGTCGAGCTCGGGTCCGTTGACGTGGCGGAGCGGGCTGACGATCCCGGGGAGGATGCGGGTCGGCCGCACATTGGCGTATTGGTCGAGCGGCTGGCAGATCGACAGCCTCAATCCCCACAGCGTGACATGGTCGGGGATGCCGGGCGAGCCGACCGCGCCGAACAGGATCGCGTCGAACTTGCGCAGCCGGTCGGCGCCATCCGCCGGCATCATCACACCGTGCTTTTTGTAGTAGTCTGAGCCCCAGTCGAAATCCTCGAACTCGAGCGCGAACCCGCCGTCGCGCTCGGCGCAGACCTTGAGCGCCTCGACACCGGCGCCGACCACCTCGGGCCCGATGCCGTCCCCGCCCATCGCGGCGATTTTGTAGGTAGGCATGCTGTGACTTGCCCCTCACCCTCCCACGCCTGCGGCGCGGATCCCTCCCTCTCCCCGTAAACGGGGCGAGGGGATTTGGCAACACTCCCTCTCCGCGCGTGCGCCGCGTGCGGGAAGAGGGACGGGGTGAGGGGCGTGGAGGGTCCTACTCCGCCGCGGCGGGTTGCGGCACCGGCACCTGCTCAAGCAGCTCGGCGTCCCACGGGCCGGGGAAACGGCCGCGGCCGACATGCTCTTTCGAGAACACGTGGTAATCGGCCGGCCACTCGGCGCGCGGCATCTCGTAGAACACTTCGACGCCGTTGCCGTCGGGATCGCGCAGATAGATGCCGAGCGAGATGCCGTGATCGGCGATGTGGTCGATCGGCTGACCCTTGGCCTTGATGAGCCGGTAGAAATCCTTCAGGTCGTCGAGGCTTTCGAGCCGCCACGCCATGTGGTTGAGCCCGACCTGGCGCTTCTGCTGCAAGGGCGCGTCGTCGCCGAGCTGCATCAGCGCGACCTCGTGCGACTGCTCCTCGTCGGCCGACATGAAGGCGGCCCAGCCCGGCCGGTATTCGTAGGTGTGCAGGCCGAGGAGGTCCTCGTACCACTGCTTCGACCGCTCGGCGTTGCGGACGTAGAGATTGACGTGCTGGAGATACATCGGACGCTTGGGCATGGCTTCCTCCGTCGGGGGTTGCGCCAACTCTACCATTCTTCGTCGCTGCGGCCCAAAAACTCTCGGACCCGGGCCATCGTCTCGTCCTTCGGGTAGATCGCCGCCATCGCCCGGGCGCGGGTCAACGGGTCGCTGGCGAAAAACCGCTCGTACAGCACCTGGCGGCTGCCGAACGCGTTGCCGGCGACATCCCAGGCGAGGCGGAAGAGCTTGACCCGGTCTTTCGCGTCGGTCGACTCGGTGGCGAGGTACTGCTCGATCTGCGGCGAGAGCGGCCCCGCGAAATCCTTCTCGCTCGGGGTCAACAGAAAGCTCGACGAGCCGAGCAGGTGCAAAATCTCCACCATCCGCGGATAGGCGGTCATCATCAGGTTGCGCGTCGATTCGACCGGCAGGATCGCCGGGCACATGACACCCCAGCGGTCCACTTCGGCATCGGCCTCCGCGGCGCGCATGCACGAGCGCATCAGCTCGGTGTAGAGCATCAATTCGCCGATCCGCTCCTCGGTGTGCGGCAAGTGCGCGTTGCCGAGCGCCTGGGTCATCATCAGCGCGACGCCGAGCACGAACTCGCATTTCGCGAGGTTCTTCGCCGCGCCCTGATGCGCCGAATGGGCGGTCGAATGGGTGACGTGGGGGATCGCGTTCAAGCGGTCGACATCGTAGAGCAGGAACACCCGCTCCCACGGCACCAGCACATCGTCGAAGAAGACGATGCAATCCATCTCCTCGAAGCGCGAGCCGAGCGGCGCGTCGAAATGCGAGCGGTTATGGTCGAAGGTGTCGCGGCAGAGAAACCGGAGCCCCTGCGTCGCGCACGGGATCGAGAAGCTCATCGCGAACGGCGAGTGGTCGTCGCTATGGCGGGCGAGGCGCGGCGAATAGACCGCGATCTCGTCGGAGAGCGGCGCCAGCGTCGCGAGGATGCGCGCGCCGCGCACGACGACCCCGGCCGAGGTCTCGCGGATCACTTCGAGGGCGGTGCCGCCTTCGAGCTTGAACATGCCGGAGACGTTGCGGCTGCGCTGCAGATTGATCAGCGAGTGGGTGAGGACGATGTCGTTCTCGCGCAGGAACTCGACATAGTTGCGCATGTTGTCGCCGAATTCGGGCCGTTTCTCGCCGAAGAAATCCGCCGCCGCGCCCCAGGCGGCAAAGGTCACGTTCATGAAATCGGGCGAGCGCCCCATCATCCCGCACGACGCGCGCGCCCAGTTCAGCATCATCTGGCTGCGGGTTTCGAGTTCGTCCCTAGTCTTCGGGTTGGAGAACGACCGCCCGACCCGCTCGCCCGAGGATGGCGATTTGTAGGTCATCACCTTTTTGAGCTTGGCGTCGTGCTGCATGTCGTAGAGCCGCGCGATCGCGCGCACGCCGCCCTTCAGCCCCGGATGCGTCGTGACGTCCCGCACCCGCTCCCCGCCGAGCCAGATTTCGCAATCCCGCTCGCGCAAGCCGTTGACGTATTGCTGACCGGTGCGTGCGGGCATGCGGGGCCTCCGTGTGGGCGTCACGCCATCGTAGTGCCGGATCGAACCGAAGTTAACCCGACAACGTGCCGCTTAACGGGTATAATCCGCCGATGACCACGGCACTCGAACGCGCCATCGCCGAAGTGGTGGAATTATCCGAAGCCGACCAGGATCAGATCGGCCGGCGCCTCCTCTCGCATGTCGAGAAGCTCCGGAGCCTTCGCGCCGAGCTGGATAAAGGCACCCGCTCCCTCGATGCGGGAAAGGGCGAACCGCTCGATATCGAGAAGTTTATCACGGAACAGAACGCGCGGTATGCGGGCTAAGCAACGCGCGGCCTGGTCGCCCGAGGCGCGCGGCGACCTCGTCGAAATCTGGGACTATTATGCCGCGGTCGCCGGGCGGCAGACCGCGGACAACATCGCGCGTGACATTGCTGCGGCTTGCGCCCTGATCGAGGATTATCCGCAGGGCGGGCGCAGCCGGAATGAACTCGGGCCGGACTCCGCTCGGTCGCGGTCCGCCCTCACGTCGTATTCTACCGGCTGCGCGACAACGTGCCGAAGATCGTCCGCGTTCTGGACGGCCGCCGCGACCTCGACGAGATTTTCGCCGGATAGGCTGGACTTAGGCCTCCAGCTTGGCGGCGATCTTTTTCGAAATCTCGGCGCGCCACTCTTCCATCGGCTTGAAGCCGGGCTTGGCGCGGCACAGCGCTTCGGTCTCGCGGTAGAGTTCGTCCTCGGACTTGTCGAGGTCGATCTCGTAACCGAGCGGCTGCGGCACGTACCACGGCGTGTCGCAGAACATCTCGATGCGGTTGCCCTCGGGGTCGCTGAAATAGACCGACCAGGCATTGCCGTGGCAGCGCGGGTCGATGACCTTGCACTTCGCGGCCTTCACCTTCTTGTAGGCCTTCTGCACGTTGGCGAGGGTGCCGACATTGAACGACACCTGCTGCACCATCGGCAGCTCATCCTCGGTCTGCCGGCCCTTGACCAGCACGACCTGGTGATGGTCCGACGGGTTGCGCGACAGAAAGGTGATGCGCCCGTCCTCGGCCCCGTCGCTGACCACGAAGCCGAGCACGCTGGTGTAGAAATCGATCATCTTCGGCACGTCGCGGACATAGAGCCCGACATGGCTGAGGCGCGGTGCGGTTTCGGACATGGTGCGGCTCCTTATTTCACCGGCATGACTTTTTCGGCGGCCTTGATGATGTCGTCGTCATTATGGGCGTTGCAATAGGCGCTGAGACCCTTGGCGTCCTTGACGATCTTGTCGCCGTAGAGGATCGGCGGGGCGTTCTCCTTGGTGTAATAGCCTTCGAGCCAGGTCAGGATCGTGCCGATCTGATCCTTCGGCGCGGAAATGAAATCCTTGCACTTGATCTTGGAGAAATCGAGGTCGTCGGCTTGTGCCGCGGACATGAAAAGAAAGGTCGCGGCGAGTCCGACAAAAATTTTACGCACGATAATGTTCTCCTTATTTCGCCGCGTCTTGCATTCGCGGCGCTTCGGTGAAAAGCGGCATCACTTCCTTGGCAAAGCGGCGGATATTGGCAATCGAGCCGCCGAAATTGATCAGCATGTATTCGACCCCGCCGGCGCGCAGGCTCTCGATCTTGCGGACGATCTGGTCGGTCGTGCCGAAAATCGCGGTCTCGTTGCACAAATGGCGTGTCTGGGCCTCGTTGTGGACAAACCGCTCACGATCGTCGCCGGGCCGGATCGCCAGGCGGTTGACCCTGAGATGCCCCTGGTAACGGCGCTCCAGCGCCTTGTCGAGATCGTCCTGGGTGTCGGCGAAATGGACCGCGCGGGCGATGCCCATCTCCATCGGATTGAACTTGCGGCCGCGCGCGGCGACATCGGCCTTGAACTGCGCGACGTGGCGGAGCACGTCCTCGGGCATGTCGTATTGGCCGAGCAGCAGGTTGTAGCCGCGCTCGGCGACCTGGCGCACCGAGCGCTCGCTGCCCGCGCCCATCCAGAATGGCGGATGCGGCCGCTGCGCGCTCGGCGGCTCGACGACGACGTCGTCGTACTGCCAGTAGCGCCCCCGATGGCTCCACGGCGTGTCGTTGGTAAAGGCCTGGGTAATCACCGCCATCGACTCGTCGAAGCGGCTGTCGTCCTCCTCCATCGGCATCGCGAAACCGGCGAACTCGTTGTAGCGATAGCCCTTGCCGATGCCGAAATCGAGCCGCCCGCCCGAGAGGAGGTCGAGCGTCGCCGCCTGCTCGGCGAGCAGCACCGGGTTGTGCCACGGCAGCACCAGCACCGCCGTGCCGAGCCGCAGCGTCTTGGTTCGGGCGCCGAGCCAGGTCAACAGGTTGAGGCTCGCCGACACCTGGCCGAACCCGGTGAAATGATGCTCGACGACAAAGGTGCTCTTAAACCCGAGCGTCTCCGCCTCGACATTGTTGGCGATCCACTCGTGAAAACCCTGGCTGCTGTCGGTCAGCACGTCGCCGGGCTCGGGGCGCTTTGCCTGGGCGCTGCCGAATAGGCCGAACTGCATGACCGTACCTCCGTCTTTCCTACACGCCTTGAGGGTAGCGCCCCGGCCGCGATATGCAAAATGCCGGAATCCTATCGGGGCCATAGCATTGCGGCATGATGGACAGTCATTGCGAGGAGCGCAGCGACACGGCAATCTCGGCAGGCGCGAGATTGCGCCGCTCCGCTCGCAATGACGGCGCACTCACCCGGAGGACCGCCATGCTGATCGTCGACTCGCAAATCCACATCTGGGAAAACGGCAAGATGTCGGCGCATCACCGGCAGATCCCGACCTACGACGTCGACGACGCGCTCGCCGAGATGAAGGAAGCCGGGGTCGACGCCGCGGTGCTGCACCCGCCCTCGACCCTCGGCGAGGCGGTCAACGTGCAGGCGGTCGAGGCGGTCAAGGCGCATCCCGACAAGTTCGTCATCCTGGGCCATTTCGATCTGGAGGCGCCGAACAAGGAGGAGATCGTCCGCAACTGGCGCTCGCGCCCGGGCATGGTCGGGTTCCGCTTCACGTTCAACCAGCCGCACCAGAAGCGCTATTGGAGCGACGGGTCGCTCGAGTGGTTCTGGAGCGCCTGCGAAAAGCAGGGCTATGTCGTCGGCCTGCTCGCCGGCGGGTACATGAAGGAGTTCGGCAAGATCGCCGAGAGCCACCCCGGCCTCAAGATGCATATCGACCATCTGGGCCGGCACGGCGGCGGCGCCGGCGGCACCGACGACGCGGCCTGGGCCGACCTCGGCGATATGCTCGCGCTCGCCAAGCTTCCCAATGTCGGGGTCAAGATGTCCGGCGCGCCGAGCTATTCGAGCGCCCCCTACCCCTACCGGAACATCCACGGCTATCTGCGGCAGATTTTCGACGCGTTCGGCCCGGACCGCTGCTTTTGGGGTACCGACATTACCCGCATGCCTTGCAGCTACCGCCAATGCGTCACGATGTTCACCGAAGAGCTGCCGTGGCTGCAAGGCAAGGACAAAGAGCTCGTTATGGGCCGCGCAATGTGCAATTGGCTGGGCTGGAAGCACCCGGCGCTCGCCTAAAACCGGGGATAGGCGCCGTGCTGCGCGCGTATCCACACCGATGACGGGACCGCTGCGGCGCGCTATGATGGGCGCCAACAACCCTACCTGGGTGAGATCATGATCGGTCCGCCGGGATTGCCCAAATTCGGGCGCCGCATCTTTTCCCCCGTGGCGAGCACCGCCATGGATGTGCGCGGGCATGGCTGGCGCTGGTTCGCCGGCCTCTACCTCGCCGGGGTGCTGGCCCATTTCAGCCACCACCTGGCCTTCGACCTGCCCGCCGACCGTATCGACCCGTCGCTGGGGATCGCGATTTCCAGCATGCCGACCAGCCTCGCCTGGCCGGCCGATCTGATCCAGACCCTGATCGACCTCAGCTGACGCGTTGCGCCGCGCGGGACTTCTCCTGTTGCTCGTGCTCGGCCTGGCGCCGGGCGCGCTCCGAGCCGACGACGAGCCGGCGGCGGCCGGCGAGATCGGCCGCTCGATCTTTGTCGCCAACGAGGTCGAGGGCCAGGCCGGCGAGGCGCCCGCCAAGCAGATCGCGGTCAACGACGACATCGTCTTCAACGAGGACATCACCACCGGCGCCGAGGCCAAGACGATCGTCGAGTTCCGCGACGGCTCGACCTTCGAGGTCGGACCCGACGCGGTCGTGCGCATCGACTCGTTCGTCTTCAATCCCGAGGAAAGCACCAGCCACAAGACGCTGCAGGTGACGCGGGGCGTGTTCCGCTATGTCTCCGGCTACGTCTCGGGCGACCAGGAAGCGAAGATCGTCTCGCCAAGCGGCGCTCTGGCGATCCGCGGCTCGGTCGCCTCCGGGATCGTCGACCCCGACCTGCCCGATTTCGTCTATGTCGGCGAGGGCAGCGCCACCTTCACCAACTCCGCCGGGAGCACGACGCTGCAGCCGGGCAACGCGATCGCCGTACCCTCGGCGACCGCAGCGCCGATGCCGCCCTCGGCGATGCCGCCGCCGGTCGCCGCCCAGGCGCTCGCCGTCATCGAGAGGCGCCTGCCGCCACGCGCGGCGCTGCGCAACCGGCCGACCGCCAACGAAGCCTGGCTCAGGCGCCAGGGCGCCGCCGACCTTGTTCCCGCCGCCGACCAGGCGCGGCGCCAGGGCGGCGGGCGGCCGATGCCGAGACCGGCGGCGCACGGCTCGCTCGCCGGAGAGCTCGGCCTGCTGACCGAAGGCAACCGGGTCGGGCTGTTCCACGCCGGCGGCGGCGCGCGCACCGCCGAGCAGACCGCCTTTATCCAGCGCGCGGCGCGCGAGCACCCGCAGGCAGCGCTGTTCATGCAGCGCCACACCGGCGAGGCGCGGGTGCTGCACAGCGAGAACCGCGCCGCCGGCACCCGCATGGTCATCGGCAATGTCGGCCGCGCCGCGCCGTCGGCCGAGGTGATGCGCAAGGTGACCGCCGCCTCGGTGCGCGCCAACCCGGGCGCCGCCGCGCAGATCCGCCAGCACGCGTCGCAATCCTTCCACCCCGCCGAGCCTGGCCGCCATGCCGCGCCGGCGGCTCTGCCGCATCCGCCCGAACGGCGGGCAACGCCCGCGCCGCGCGAACCCCGGCAGCAGCAATTCCGCCAGCGGAGCGAGCCTCGCGGGGCGCCGGCGCAGCAGCAATTCCAGCAACAACCCTTCCGCCAGCGGATAGAGCCCCGTCCAGCCGCGCCGCAGCAGCAATTCCAGCAACAGCAAATTCGCCAGCGCGGCGAGCCCCGCCCGGCCGCGCCGCAGCGGCAATTACAGCAGCAGCAAATCCGCCAACAGCCGCAG
>DASUIE010000144.1:0-6465 GCA_036273175.1 Allostellaceae bacterium | reverse complement strand
CGACAATGCACCGATTTCGGTGCGCCAGGCCAAGCAGTCGATCCATTACGGGCTGCAGATGGACCTCGCCAGCGGCATGATGCTGGAGATCGAGGCCTATAACCGCATGGTCCCGACCGAGGACCGGCGCGAAGGCATCGCGAGCTTCAACGAAAAGCGCAAACCGCGATTCAAGGGGAAGTGACATGGACGGCTCTTCCGTACCCGGCACGACCGAGCTGACCCGGGCCCTGGCCGAGCGCGCGAGCGCGGTCACCTATGAGGGGCTTAACGACGACGCGCGGCTGCTCGCACGGCAATGCATTCTCGACTACTACGCCTGCGGTCTCGCCGGGGCGGACGACCCGCTCGTCGCGATCCTCGTCGCCGAGATGAAGGAGGCAGGCGGCACCGAGGCCGCGAGCCTGATCGGCCACAAAGGGCGGATGCCGGCGCTCTCGGCCGCGCTTGTCAACGGCGCGGCGAGCCACGCGCTCGATTACGACGATGTCAACCTGGCGATGCCCGGCCACCCATCGGTCGCGATCCTGCCCGGGCTGATCGCGCTCGCCGAGGAACGTGGGGCCACCGGCCGCGACCTGATCGCCGCGTTTATCGCGGGATACGAGACCGCCTGCCGCACCGGGATGGCGATGCGGCCGGGGCATTACGGCCGCGGCTTCCACGCGACCGGCACGGTCGGCGCGTTTGGCGGCGCCGCGGCCTGCGCGCGTCTCCTCGGGCTCGACGCCGAGGCGACCGGCCGCGCTCTCGGCATCGCCGGAACCCAAGCAGCCGGGCTCAAATCGCAATTCGGCACGATGTGCAAGCCGTTCCATGCCGGCAAGGCGTCGCAGAACGGGCTGCTGGCCGCCCGCCTCGCCGCGCGCGGGTTTTCGAGCCGGCCCGACCTAATCGAATGCGACCAGGGCTTTGCCAAGACGCACGGCCCGGTGCTCAACCCCGAGGCGGCGCTCGCCGAGCCGCCGGCCGGGCTCTACGTCTACGCCAACCTCTTCAAGTACCACGCCGCCTGCTACATGACGCACGGCCCGATCGAATGCGCGATCCAGGTCCGCGAGCAGCAGGTGCGGCCGGACGACATCGCCGCGCTGACCCTCTCGGTCAACAAGGGCTCCTCGCGCATCTGCAATATCCAGTCGCCGGGCGACGGGCTCGAATCCAAGTTCAGCCTGCGCCAGACCGTGGCGATGGCGCTCAGCGGCGTCGATACCGCGAGCCTCGGCGCCTACAGCGTCGCGACCGCGACCGACCCGGCGCTGGTAAAGCTGCGCGAGCGGCTCCAGCTCGATTTCCAGGACGATTTAGCCGAGGCCGGCGCCGAGCTTTCTGTAACGCTGAGCGACGGCCGCACGATCCGGACGACCCACGACGCCGGCGTGGCGATGACCGATTTCGCCGCCCAGGGCGTCCGCCTCGCCGCCAAGTTCGACGCGCTGGTCGAGCCGGTGCTCGGATCCGCCCGCGCCCGCGAGCTGCGTGCGGCGATCGAGGGGCTCGACGGCCTCGCCGATACCGGCGCCCTCGCCCGCCTCGCGGCCGACTGAACCTTCCCCCAACGGAGGACATGCCATGCCCGATTATCCGCTGCCGACCAGCACCCCGGCCGAGCTCGGCTTCGCGCAAAAGCCGCTCGAGCACCTCGACCACCTGATCCGCGGCCATATCGAGGAGGGCCGCTACCCCGGCGCGCAGATCGCGCTGGCGAGGCACGGCAAGCTCGCCCTCTACCGTACCTACGGCGACGCCAAGACCGAGGGCGGCCGCACCCCGGCCGGACCGGATACGCTGTTCCTGCTGTTCAGCCAGACCAAGGTGCTGACCAGCTCGGCGATCTGGGCGCTCGTCGAGGAGGGCCGGCTCAGCTTCATGGACAAGATCACAGACCACCTTCCCGAGTTCAAGGCGCGCGGCAAGGCCGACATCACCCTCCACACGGTGATGACCCACCAGGGCGGCTTTCCGTCGGGCGACGTGACCCAGGCGAGCTGGACCGACCACGCCAGGATGCGCGCCGAGGTGTGCGACTTCTCGCTCGACTGGACGCCGGGCACGCGGCTGCAATATCACCCGCGCGCCGCGCATCTGACCCAGGCGATGGTGATCGAGGCGGTGACCGGCCAGGATTACCGCGACGTGATCCGCGACAAGGTGCTGGCTCCGCTCGGCCTCGCCGAGGACATTTTCGTCGGCGTGCCGCTGGCTAAGCAGGGCCGCTGCGCCGACACCTATGCCGCCGAAGGCCGCGACAACTCGCCCGAATTCAAGGCGGCGGGGATGCCGAGCGGCGGCGGCTACGCGACCGCGCGCGGCATCGCGGCCTTCTACCAGATGCTGCTCGGGCAAGGCCGGCTCGGCAAGGTCCGGATGTTCTCGCCGCGCCTCGTCGCCTATGTGAGCCGCAGCCACACCGGAGACCGCGGCGACCATGCGATGGACGGCATCCCGATGCATCGCGGCCTCGGCCCGCATGTGCGCGGCGACAGCGAGCGCATCCGCGGTCTCGGCACGATCGGCGCGCCCGAGACATTCGGGCATGGCGGCGCCGGCACCTCCTATTCCTGGGCCGACCCGACGAGCGGCGTGTCGTTCACCTACCTCAGCAACTACGTGCAGCCCGACCCGTGGCACTCGGCCCGCCTCGACCGGGTCGCCAATTTGGTCCACGCCGCGATCGACTGAGGGTGCAAGACCCGGTCGTCGACAAGATCGTCGCGCATCTCGGGCGGGTCGCCACGGGCGGCGTACCCGAGGCCGCGCGGCGAGCCGCCACGATTTTCATCGCCGATACGCTCGGCGTCGGCATCGCCGGGGCGGCGGCGCCGTGGCGCGACGAGGTATTGTCGGCGGCAGCGTCGGGCGGCGGCGCGGCGGAGGCGTCAGTCTGGGGCGGCGGCAAGCTGCCGCTGGCCCAGGCGGCGACGGTCAACGCCTACCAAATCCATTGCCAGGAATTCGATTGCGTCCATGAGGGCGCGGTCGTCCATCCGATGGCGGCGGTGCTGCCCTGCCTCGTCGGGTGGAGCGAGCGCGATGGCGGGGTCTCCGGCGACAATTTCGTCCGCGCCGCCGTTGCGGCGGTCGATGTCGCGGCGACGCTGGGGCTGTGCTCGCGCGCGCCGATGCGGTTCTTCCGCCCCGCCAATGCCGGCGGGTTCGGCGCGGTCGGCGGCCTCGCGCTGCTCGCCGGCCTCGATGAGACGCGGACCCGAAACGCGCTCGGCATCTATTACGGCGCTTGCGCCGGGACGATGCAGGCGCATATCGAGGCGAGCCCGCAGCTCGCGATGCAGGTCGGGTTCGCCGCCCGCAGCGCCGTCACCGCGGTCGAGCTGGCGGCGCGCGGCATGCCCGGCCCGCAAGCCCCGATCAGCGGCCCTTTCGGGTATTTCGCGCTCTTCGACAGTAGCGCCGACCCCGCCCCATTCGACGCGCTCGGCCGCGACTGGCGGATCTGTGAGGTCGGCCACAAGCCCTTCCCGTCCGGCCGCGCGACGCATGGCGGCATCGATGCGCTCCAGCGGCTCGGCGTCGCCGCCTCGGAGGTGACGGGAGGCCGCTTCTGGGTCCCGCCGCTGACCCACCGCCTGGTCGGCCGCCCCGCGCGACCGGAGATGACCGCGGCGTACGCGCGGCTCTGCCTGCCCTTTGTCGGCGCGGTGTGCCTGCGCAATGGCACGGTCGGGCTCGGCGACTTCACCGATGCCGCGCGCGCCGACCCTGAGACGCTCGCCCTTGCGGCCCGGCTCTCGGTCGTCGAGGACGGCAACCCCGACCCGAACGCACTCGCCCCGGCACGGGTCGAGCTCGACTTCGCCGATGGCCGCACCGTCTCCTGCGATGTCGCGGATGTGCTCGGCAGCCCGGCCCGGCCGCTCTCGCCCGAGCAGGCCCGGACCAAGTTCGACGCCTGCGGCGGACCCGCGGCGCTGTGGGACATGGCGATGACGCTCGACCGCCAAAACACCGTGCAGTGGGATTTCTGATTCCCTACTATCGGCGGTGGAAATTCCATAGGGGGGGATAACGATCATGTTGAGGAGCCGGGCGTTCTCGATGGCCGCCCTCGGCCTTGCCGCGTTAACCCTGGCCGCGTGCTGGTCGAAGTCGCCGCCGCAGCCGCAGCCGGTGCCACAGCCCCCGCCGGCTCCGATGCCGCCGCCCGTCCCCGGGCCGCAGACGATGTCGGAGCGCAGCGTGATGACGATGGCCGCCGACCTCGCCTTCGCCAAAGGCAGCTACACCCTGACCCGCGCCGGCAAGGCCAAGCTCAACGCGCTCGTCCCGGCGTTGCAGGCGGTGCAAGGCAAGATCGTCGTCTACGGCTACACCGACAATGCGCGGGTCGGCGCGGCGCTGAAGAAGAAGGGGATCGTCGACAATCTCGACCTGTCGTCGCGACGGGCCGATGCGGTGGTCCGCTACCTCGCGACCCAGCACGTCAACCCGAGCATCATGTCGGCGAAGGGCCGCGGCGAGACCCACCCGGTCGCGCCCAACAACACCCCCGCCGGGCGCGCGCAAAACCGCCGGATCGAGGTCGTCGTCGAGCAGCCGGCGGGTTAGTTAGGCCCGGATCGCCGCGGTCAATACGACCGCGGCATCCCGAGCACGTGCTGGCCGATATAGGCGAGGATCAGGTTGGTGCTGATCGGCGCGGTCTGGTAAAGCCTGACCTCGCGCCACTTGCGCTCGATGTCGTATTCCTTGGCGAAGGCGAACCCGCCATAGGTCTGGAAGGTCGCGTCGGCGGCGTGCCAGGTGGCCTCGGAGGCCAGCATCTTGCCCATGTTCGCATCGGCCCCGCAGTCGCGCCCGGCGTCGAAGAGAGCGGCGGCGCGGCGGCAGATCATGTCCGCCGCCTCCAGTTCGGCCCAGGCGCGGGCGAGCGGGAATTGCACTCCCTGGTTCTGCCCGATCGGCCGGTCGAAGACGACCCGCTCCTTGGCGTATTCGATGCCCTTGTTGAGCAGCCAGCGCCCGTCGCCGATGCATTCCTGGGCGACGAGGATGCGCTCGGCGTTCATCCCGTCGAGGATGTAGCGGAACCCCTTCCCTTCCTCGCCGATCAGGTTCTCGGCCGGCACCTTCAGATTGTCGAAGAAGACCTCGGTGGTGTTGTGATTGATCATCGCTGCGATCGGGCGGATTTCCACCCCCTTGCCGAGGCTTTCGCGCAGATCGACGACAAAGACCGACAGCCCGTCGGTGCGCCGCTTGACCTCCTCGACCGGCGTCGTGCGCGCCAGCAGCAGCATCAGATCCGAATGCCGCGCGCGCGAGGTGAACACCTTTTGCCCGTTAACGACATAATGCGAGTTGCCCTGGCGCACCGCGCGGGTCTTGAGCTTGGTCGTGTCGGAACCGGTGGTCGGCTCGGTGACGCCGAAGGCCTGCATCCTGAGCTCGCCCGAGGCGATGCCGGGCAGATAGCGCTGCTTCTGCTCGGGGCTGCCATGCCGCAGCACGGTGCCCATGATGTACATCTGGGCGTGGCCTTGGCTGGCCGTGCAGCCCGAGGCGTTGATCTCTTCGAGGATCACCGCGGCGGCGCGGATCGGCAGGCCCGACCCGCCATATTCCTCCGGGATCAGCGAGGCGAGAAACCCGCCCTCGGTCAGCTCCTTGATAAACTCGGTCGGATAGGCCTGCTCGTCTTCGAGCTTACGCCAATAGGCGCCGGGATATTTCTCGCAAATCTTGCGCACCGACTCGCGCAGTTCGGGATAGTCCTCGCCGAGCGCGAGCATCACCGGCTCGTCGGCGCGTTCACCATAGGGCATCGCCGCCCTCCTCTATGACCAGTGCCGCCACACTAACCCGCCAGGGGACCTCATGCGAACCATCCTGCTGTTGATCGGCTCTAACATCTTCATGACCTGCGCCTGGTACGGACACCTGAAATATCGGGCGTCGCCGCTGTGGCTGGTGATCCTGGCGAGCTGGGGCATCGCCTTCTTCGAGTACTGCCTGCAGGTGCCGGCCAACCGCATCGGCTACGGCGAATTCTCCGCGGGACAGCTCAAGATCATCCAGGAGGTCGTGACCCTCATCGTCTTCGCCGGGTTCGCGACGCTTTATCTCGGCGACCCGATTACCTGGCGTTACGGCGGCGCGTTCCTGTGCCTGATGGGCGCCGTCGCGTTCATGTTTGTCGGCCGGCCATAGGGCCCCGCGCCTTGACCTCTTGCCATACCTACTGATAATCCGTACTTTGTGCAAGACGATCAATTCGAATGGGACGATAAGAAGGCCGCACGAAACTGGCGCGACCATGCCGTGACTTTTGAAATGGCGCGCGAAGCATTCAGGGACGCTTTCGCGGTCGAATGGGCAGATGATACCCAACACTCGAACGAAGAGCGCTATGCGTTGATCGGTATGGTGGAAGGGCGCCTCGTTTTTGTCGCGTACACGTTAAGGGCCGGAAGAATTCGGATCATCTCGGCACGAAAGCCGGAAGCG
>DASUIE010000143.1:0-24132 GCA_036273175.1 Allostellaceae bacterium | reverse complement strand
TCCGGGTCGCCGCCGGCCATGACCAGCAGGTCGCGGGTCCGCGCGCCTTCCATGCCGCCGCTGACCGGCGCGTCGAGCATCGCGACCCCGCGGGCGGCGAGCTCGGCATGGATGCGCCGGACGAGCGACGGGGCATTGGTCGTGTGGTCGATATAGAGCGAGCCTGGCCGGAGGTGACCGCCGATGTCGCGCATTACCGCCTCCATCTGCGGCGGGCCGGGTAGGCAGGTGGCGACAACCTCGCTCTCCGCCGCCAGCGCGGCCGCCGAGTCGGACCAGGCGGCGCCGTTCCCGACGAGCTCTTGCGCCGCCTCGCGGCGAAGGTCGTGGACGGTGACGGAATGCCCGGCCGCCAGGAGCTGCCCGGCGATCGGCGCGCCGATATTCCCGACGCCGATAAAGCCGATCTTCATAGCGCGTAGAGCCTGACGGCGTTATCCCACAGGATTTTTCGCTTGCTGTTGTCGCTGAGCGGCAGGGCCATGAAGAGGTCCATCGCCTTGGGGTATTTCGAATCGCCGTGCGGGTAGTCGGTGGTGGTGACGAGGTTGTCGTCGCCGAAGGCTTCGACCACATGCTTGACGAAGCTCTCGTCGCATTCGACCGCGGCGAAACCCTGGCGGCGGAAATATTCAGAGGGCGGCATCGTCAGATGGGTCATCTCGCCGTAGGGCTCGCGCCACTCGTAATGCTCGTCCATGCGGTGCAGCCAGAACGGCAGCCAGCCGCAATTGGCTTCGAGAAACGCGAAGCGCAGCTTCGGGAACCGCTCCATGACGCCGCCCATGATGATGTCCATGCAGGCGAGCATCTGTTCCATCGAATGGGTCGAGATATGGACCCGGCCCATGTCGCGGAAGCGGTCGGTGCCGGCGGCCTTCATGCGGCTGCCGGTGGTCTCGTGGAAGCCGACCGGGATGTTGAGCTCCTGGCAGGTGGCCCAGAGCGGGTCGTAATGCGGGTCGTGCCAGGGCCGGTCGTTGTAGATGTTGGGGCGCAGGAACGCGGCCTTCATCCCGAGCTCGCCGACCGCGCGGCGCACCTCGGCGACGGCGCTGCCGACGTCGTGCGCGGAGATCGCGGCGGCGCCGAACATGCGCTTCGGGTCGGCGGCCTGGATATAGTCGTAGAGCCAGTCGTTGTAGGCGCGGCACGCGGCGGCGGCGAAACGCGCGTCCATGCGGGTAAAGGCGGTGACGTACATCGCCGAGGTCGGGAACAGGATCGCGAGGTCGAGCCCCTCCTTGTCCATCGCCTTGACCTGGCTTTCGGGATCGAAGTCGCGGGCGATCTCCTCGGCGTAGCGGTCGCCGAGGGCTTTCTCCTCGGCCGCGGTCTGGGCCGGGGAGTCGCCGCCGGGAAGCGCCGCCATCACCTCCCCCTCGACCATCGTGCGGATGTCCCAGCGCCGTTCGTCGAGCCGGCGCGGCGCGCGCTCCTTGAATTCCGGGTCGATATAGCGCTGCCAGAGATCGACCGGCTCCATGACGTGCATCTCGGCGTCGATCAGTTTGAAGCCGTTTTTTGCCATCGCCGTGCCTCCCGAGAGGATGAGGCAAGACGATAGCAAGCCGGCACGAGGTTGACTCAAGCTTAGTTATGTTGATATCAACTTTAAATCCGAACAGCCGAAAGGGAGCCGTCATGACACAGCACGCGATCGTCTCCCGCGAGGAATGGCTCGCCCAGCGCAAGGCGCTGCTCGAGGAGGAAAAGGAATACACAAGGCAGCGCGACCGGCTCAGCGCCAAGCGCCGCGAGCTGCCGTGGGTCAGGGTCGACAAGACCTACGTCTTCGACACGGCGGCGGGCGCGAAGACGCTCTCCGACCTCTTCGCTGGGCGCAGCCAGCTCGTGATCAAGCACTTCATGCTCGGGCCGGGCTGGGGCGAGGGATGCATCGGCTGCTCGTTCGGCGCCGACCATCTCGGCGGCGCGCTCGTGCATCTGGAGCATCACGACGTGACGGTCGTCGCCGTGTCGCGCGCGCCGCTCGCCGAGATCGAGGCCTACAAGCGGCGCATGGGCTGGGAGTTCGAGTGGGCGTCGTCGCATGCGAGCGACTTCAACCACGACTACCACGTCTCGTTCACGCCGGAGGAGCTGGCCAAGGGGCCGGTCTACTACAACTACCGGATGCTCGACGGCGGGATGGACGAGCTGCCGGGGCTCAGCGTTTTCTACAAGGACGAGGCCGGCGACATTTTCCACACCTATTCGAGCTACGCGCGCGGCGCGGAGGAACTCCTGACGACATACATGCTGCTCGACCTGACCCCGAAGGGACGCGACGAGACCGGTCGCGGCAACCTGATGGACTGGGTCAAGCGCCACGACGAATACGACCGCGGATGACGATTGAGAAGGAACCCCGATGCAGATCCAATCTTACCTGGCCTTTGGCGGCCGCACAGACGAGGCGATCGCGTTCTACAAGAAGGCGCTCGGCGCAGAGGTCAACATGCTGATGCGGTTCAAGGACCATCCGGAGCCGAAGCCGCCGCAGATGAAGCCCGAGTTCGACGACAAGGTCATGCACGCCCAGCTCACGATCGGCGACACCGTGATCATGGCGTCGGACGGCATGTGCGAGGGCAGCTCGAACTTCCAGGGGTTTTCGCTGGCGCTCAGCGTCGCGGACAAGGCTGAGGCCGAGAAGCGGTTCAGCGCGCTCGCCGACGGCGGAAAAGTCGGGATGCCGCTGACCGACACCTTTTTCTCGCCGGCCTTCGGGATGGTGGCCGACAAGTTTGGCGTGAACTGGATGGTGATGGTGCCGAGAGGGTAGGGGCCGGGCGGCCCCTACCTCGCGGTGGGCGTTACTCGGCGGCGGCG
This sequence comes from Allostellaceae bacterium, assembly GCA_036273175.1. Taxonomy (GTDB): domain Bacteria; phylum Pseudomonadota; class Alphaproteobacteria; order ATCC43930; family CGMCC-115725; genus DATARH01. The sequence goes on along the minus strand of DASUIE010000143.1, from coordinate 21,297 downwards.
CGCGCCGGTTCGACGAATTGCGAGAGATAGCTGCCGCGCTTGCGCAGGTTCTCGCGGTACATCGCCTCAAACTCGGCCTCCGGGAAGGAGTGCGTGGACGGGCGCGCCATCAGCGCGTCGGTCCACGCCTTCAGCCGCGGATACTTCTCCATCGCGCCGATCTTCTTGATCCGGTCGAGGAAGACGTAGCGCTGTAGGAACGGCGCATAGGCGGCATCGACCAGCGAATAGGTCTTGCCGTTGAAGAACGGGCCGCTGCCCTGGCCCTCCAGGGCCTTCTCGATCCGTGCGAACGTGTCGGGGATCTTGGCGATGGCGGCGTCATAGGCCTCCTTGGTCGCGGCGTAGGCGCAGCCGGTGACATTCGAGGCAAAGGTCGGGACGTAGTCGGTCCAGGCGCGGTTGATCGCCTTCTGGATCGGGTCTTTCGGATGAAGCTGCGGCGACACGACCTCGTCGAGGTATTCGTTGATCGCGCTGGACTCGAACAGCACGTCCTTGCCGTCGATCTGCAGCACCGGGACCTTTTTGTGCGGCGAGATCGCCAGGAACCAGTCGGGCCGGTTGTCGCTCTCGATGTGGCGGAACTCGAACGGGCTGTTCTTCTCGCGTAGCAGGATGGCCGAGCGCTGCACCCAGGGGCAGGTCTTGAAGCTCACGAGCATGTAATTCGCCATCATTCGCTCCCTCAATTCCGTAGATTGGCCGAGGATCGCACGCGCCGCGCCTAGAACCAATGCCTGAGTTCGATGTGATAACCGTTGGGGTCGGCGATCTCGGCGCGGGCATAGTGGTCGCGGAACATCGGCCCCCAGACCGGCTCGATCCCCTTGTTCTTGAGGTAGGCGAGGGCCTCCTTCATGTCCTCGACCTCGAGCGCGATCATGCGATAGCCGAAATGCTCGGTCTGCGGCTTCGGATTGACCGGCACTCCTTCCCAGGTCATCAGCTCGACGGTCGTGCCGCCGAGGTCGAGATAGACGAGGTTGAGCGCCGTATCGGTCCCGGGCCGCGGGATGCGGTCGCGCTCCCGCACCGTGAAGCCGAGGATATCGGTATAGAACTTGACGGTCTCGTCGGGCTTGTCGGTGACGATTTCGACGTGGTCGATCCGCTTGAACATTGTCGTCTCCCTGCCGAGCCGGTTATTGGTACGCCGCCGCGGTGCGGCACCGCAAGGGAAGGGCATGCTCGACCGCATCCTACTGACGAATGACGACGGGATTGACGCGCCGGGCCTCAAGGTGCTCGAGGGCATCGCCGCCGAGTTGGCGCGTGAGGTCTGGGTCGTCGCGCCCGAGCACGACCAGAGCGGCGTGTCGCACGCGGTCAGCCTGCACCATCCGGTGCGGGTGACGGCGCGCGGCGAGCGGCGCTATAGCGTGCTCGGCACGCCGGGCGACTGCGCGGTGATCGGCGTGTCGCATCTGCTCAAGGACCGGCTGCCGCAGCTTTGCCTCAGCGGGGTCAACCGCGGCGCCAATCTCGGCATCGAGAATGTCTATTCGGGGACGGTCGGCGGCGCGATGACCGCGATGATGCTGGGGGTGCCGGCGATCGCGCTGAGCCAGGAATACGCCGACCGCGCCAACGTGCCATGGAACACCGCGGCGACGCTCGGCGCCGACACGGTGCGGCGGCTGCTGGAGTTGGGGTGGAACGCGATGAGCTGCCTCAATGTCAATTTTCCGAATTTGCCGCCGGAAAAGGCCGGGAAGCTGACCCTGGCGCGGCAAGGGGCGGGGATCGTGCAGGGGATGACGGTCGACACCCGCACCGATCCACGCGGCTTCGATTACCACTGGATCATGTTCCGACGCGGGCCGCGCGAGCAGGGGCCGGAGAGCGATATCGACGCGCTCAACGCCGGCAACATCGTCGTCACGCCGATCCGCTACGACAGGACGGACGAGGCGGCGTACCGGGAACTGGCGAAGGTGCTTCCGCGCTTCCGGTGAGATTCAATAATCGAAGCTGTAGGTCAGGCCGAGGCTGCTGCCGGGGTCGTTTTCCGGGGTGATCCCGGTAGCTGGGGTTCCGCCGGCGCCGAGGGTGGTCTGCAGTTTGAGGTGCTTGGTCAAGTCGACCTGGACTTGGGCCTGAGAGCCGCCGGACGTTCCTTGCTTGGCGCCGACATAGACGCCGTTGGCGACGTATTTGCCCGCCTCGACCGTCGCCCCGGAACCGCTTCCCGACGCACTCCCGACGGATAGCCGGTCCAGACCCAGGCTGCCGCGGATCTTGCCCAGCGTATCGCCGCCACCGATCCCGCCGAACGACGCGGCAGCCTCCGCGACCTCGGCGAGCTGAAACGGGCTGAGCTGCTGCGTGCCTTGTCCGAACAGCATCCGCCCGAGGATTTCGTCTTGCGGCAGGTCCGGCGTGCTCGACAGCTGGAGCTTGGGCGCGTCGGCGTAACCGGTAATGGTGAGCGTCGCGGTTACGCTGCCCGCCGAGCTCTGCGCGACGAAATTCAGGGTCGGGTCGAGCTTTCCGCCGAGCCCGGTGCCGCCGAACGAGACCTTCCCCGACGAAAACGTCAGCGTCTGCCCCAGCAGGCTGAACGTGCCGCGGCGAAGATCGAAACCGCCGTCGATGGCGGGCGCAGCCGATGTGCCGCCGAGTTTTAGTGTCCCGCCCATCTCCGCGTCGATGCCGTGACCGCGCACGAATACCTGCCCGGGGGCCTCGATCGACAGGGCCAGCCCGATCGCCGGACCGGAGGCTACGGGCGCCTGCGGCTTCGCGCCCCGACGGTGGACATTGAGGACGGCGACGCTTTGCGGCAGCGCGCTCGGGATGTTGATGTTCGCCCTCGCGACGCGGATTTTCCCGGCTGCGGTTAACGTGCCGGCAAGATCGCCACGCACGGTCAGATCGAGATCGGCCGTGGCGGTCAACAGGTCGCTCGCCAAGAGCCGGGCCTGACGCGCGGTCACGGTCACCGCGACCGGGAGGCTCGGCTCAAGAATCCCGATCGTGCCGCTGGCCGACACGGTCCCGGGGCCGGCGCGGCCGGTCAAGCGATCGATCCGGATCGTATTGCCCTCCGCCCGGAGAAGCCCGGTCAGATCGGAGACGTGGACGCCCTGGACAAAATCCTGCACCTCGCCCTTGGCGAGGCGGAGGGTCCCGTTGGCGCGCGGTGCGGCGAGCGTGCCCTGGATCCCGAGGTCGATCGCCGCCTGTCCGCGCGCCGCGCGACCGCTCGGCGTCAAGAGCGGGTCGAGCATCGCCAGATCGGCGTTTCCGTTCAGGCGAAGCGCCAGCGGCTGGCTCGGTTGCAGCGGCGCGGTTCCCGTGAGCGCGAGATGAACCGCATTGCCGGCGGTAACGCGCGCGTCGATGCGCGCCGTGTTTCGCGCCAGCGTCGCGGTCGCGTCGATATCCGCGGGGGGCAGCGCACCGGTGCTCGCCGTCATGAGCCGCAGACCGCGGGCGGTCAGGCGCAGGGTGCCCTCGGGGGCTGCGAGCGTTCCGCGGAGATCGCCGTCGAACCCGATGGTGCCGGCGGCGCGGAGGTCGGGCAGCAGTGGCTTGGCGATCGCAGGCGTGATGTTGTGCGCCGAGACCTTGACGCCGAGCATGGGCGCGATGCGGCCGCCTACCGCAACCGTGGCCCCGCCGATGCCGAGACGCAAATTGTCTACGGCCAGACCGTCGGCAAAATCGATGCGGGCGGGCGCGAGCAGGCGCGCCGTCTCGCCGCCGAACGCCGCTTCCAGCGACGCGAGCCGCAGCTCGCGTTGTCGCACCCGCGCCGTCGCCGCCGCCGCAAGCGTTGCCGGACCTTGGGGCAGCCGCAGGTTCGAGGTGAGCCGAAGATCGAGCGAGTCCGGGGCACCGGTGGCGGTCAGCCGCCCATCGGCGACGACCGTGCCTTGGCGAAACCCGTCGGCGGTGACGGTCGCCTTCACCGCGGGATGCGCCGCGGGCTGGGCAATTTCCGCGTCGGCCGTCAGCCGGTCGATGGCGGTGGCGCCGACTCCGAAGTGGCGGGCATCGGCATGGAGGCGAAGCGCCGGCTGGCCTTGCCGCTCGATCGTGTCGAGAACGGCATCGATCTCCCCTTTCGCCGCCACGCCCGCCAGCGGCGCGAGGTCTTCGAGCCGCGCCATGCGCAGATGGAGTCGGCCGCGCGGCACGGTCTCATTCGGCGCCAAGCTGAGACGGCCCTCGCCGCTGGCGCTTTTCCATTCCAAGTGGCCAAGCACCAGCGAAAGCGTTCCGTCGTGCTCGCGCGTTGCCGCGGCGTCCAGCCGCAGCGGAGCGCCGGCGAGGCGGCCCTCCGCCGCGATCTTGCCCGACGGCGCCCGGGGCAGTCCCTGCGCCGTCAGCGATACCGTGAAATTCCCTTTCGGGGTCCCGCCGATCGCGGCCTCGCCGGTCAGTCGCGCAGTGGCCGAGAGGTCGTCACGCGGCCCGGCCAAATGGCCCTCCGCCGACACCGTGCCGGCGGCGCGCGGCGACACCGCCGACAGATCGGACACCGCCGCCCGCCAGTCGAGATCGGTCTTGCCCGCGATCTGCCCGCCCTTCGCCGACACCGTTAGCGCCTTTCCGTCGAGCGCGAGATTGTCGAGCCTCACATCCCCGTCGTGCAGCGAAGCGCTCAGCGCGAGGGTTGCCTTGTCGCCGAGCAACGCGACGGCGACGGGCAGGCCGCCGGTAGCACCGACGGTGCCGTCCACGCCGATATTGACGGCGCCGCCCCCCAGCCGGGTAAAGCGGGCGGTCAGGTCGGCGCGTCCCTGGAGATCGGCTCCGGCGATCGCGGCAAAGGGTGCCAGCGACGGAAGGTTCAGGGTGGCCGAGCCGGAGGGCTCGCCGGCCGTGTCGATTTCGCCGGAGGCCGCCAAGCGGGGATGCGACAGCGTGAAGGACACCGGCCGGCGCGGGGCGTTCAGCGCGACGCGGACCTGCAATTTCACCGGCGTGGCGGCAAAGAGATCAGGGGCGGAGGCCAGGCGCAATTCGGTAGCCGATGCCGTCAGCTCGACCGAACCGTTGTCGCCCTTGATGTCCGCGACAACCCGTCGGAGCGACCCGCCGGCGGTCTTGAGGTGGTCGATGTCGAGTTGCCCGGTCGCCGCGGGGCTGCTGAATGGTCCGTGGATATGCGCCTCGATCCGCGCGGATCGCCATCCGAAGCCGGGTCGCGGGGTCATCGCCGGGGCGACGCCGTCGAGGTCGAGATCGACGGTCTTGCCGACGAGATCGACCTTCCCACGGACTTCCGCGGTTAACGGACCGGCCGACGCCTGCAATCGCAGTTGCTCGGCGTTGCGCGGACCGTCGATGGACGCGCTGACGGAGAGCGCACCGAGCTCCGGCAGTCCCGAAAGACCGGCCACGAGGCCGTGCGCGGGTTCGGAAACGTCAAGCCTCGCGGCGATCCTTTCCGGCGTCAGCGAACCGGTAAGGGTATAGCTACCGGGCTCGCCGAGACGTTTGCCCTCGATCCTGAGGTGGCCCTCGTCCTCCGATGCGAGAGCGAGATCGCCGGCGACGTGCAAGCTCGCGGCGGTGCCGGCAACGGGAGCGGCAAGGTCGAGCCGGTCGATTGTGAAGTCAGCGACCGCGACGCTGACGGGCAATTCGCCGCCCGAACTCGACGACACCGGCATCCGCGATACCTTTGCGCGGGCGGCGGTCAGGGATTGTATCGCGACCTCGCCGTGGATCAGGCTCAGCGGCGACCACTCGACCCGCGCCTGCTCGATCGTCAGCCAGGGGCCGTGCGCGTCGCCGACGACGATGCTGGCGGCGCGCAGCGAGCCGGGAAAGCGCCCCGACCAGCCATCGATCTTGATCGTCCCGCCGCTGAGCGAAGCCGCCGCGCGGATGATCATCAGCCGGCCTTCCCCGGTGTTGCCTCCGGCGATCAGCACCGCCAGCAGCAGCAGGGGAACCCCGATGACGAGCGCGATCGAAATCGCCGCGATGCGCGCCAGCCGCCTCATCAGAACGCCTGTCCAAGACCCAGGTAGACCTCGAAGCGGTCGCCGCCCGGGGGCCGGTTGAGGGGAACCGCGACGTCGAGGCGGACCGGGCCGATCGGCGAGTAATATCGCAGGCCGGCGCCGACGCCAATCCGCATCGTTCCGGAGAATGGCACGCTCTGGGCGCTCACCTGGCCGGCATCGACAAACGTCGCAAAGCCGAAATCGCCGAACAGCCGTTGGCGAAACTCGACGGTGCCGGCGTCGATCGAGGTGCCGCCGATCGGGTTGTTGTCGGGAAAGAGCGGTCCGATCGACTGATATTTGAAGCCGCGCACCGTCGCGCTGCCGCCGCCGTAAAAGCGCTGGTCCGGCGGCAGACCGAACTGCCCCGCCCCCTGGACGCTTCCGACCAGACCGCGCAGGGCGAGCACGCTTCGCCCCGAGGTACCGAACCAGTAATTGCCGAGATCGAAATAGGCCGATCCCGACGCCTGGAGGATCGCGAACGTGCTCGACGTTCGCCCGAGCGACTGCGTCGGCGTCGCGGTAAACGTGGCGCGAATACCCTGGGTCGGATCGGTCAGCGGATTGGTCAGCCCGGTGCTGTCGAATTTCGCCGTGAACGGCACCGCGAGCAGCGTGTAGGCGCGGGTCACCCCTTCCTGGGCGATCGTCTCGTGCTCGGCGGTGAGGCCGATGCTGACGCTCCACAGCGGCGAAAGCTTGCGGCGGAGCGTCCCGCCGACCGTGACCGCGCGTTGGTCGTAGGCCTGTAGATCCTGCTTTAGCGCAATGGCGTTGACCTCCAGCGTCTGGTCGCGCTGCAGGAAATCGGGCTTGAGAAATTGCGCGCTGACATTGTAGCCGAGACCCTTGACCGCGGTTCCGCCCAATCCCGTTGCCGCGGCGGACAGGTTGAGCTGCTCCGCGTTGCCGAAGAGGTTGCGATGCGACCAGGTGGTCGTGAGGCTGCCGCCGAGATCGGTCGAGAACGCGCCGGTAACGCCGACGGTTCGGGGCGGGCGCTCTTCGAGAGCGTAGGTGATCGGGATGCTGCCGTCGGACGCTATCTGCGTCCCGGCGCTGACCGAGACGCCGGAAAAAACGCCAAGCGAGGCGAGGTCCTGGCGCGCCGCGTCGATCTTGCTGGGCTGATAGAGCTGCCCCGAATGCACCAGCAGCCGGCGCCGGACAAAGGTTTCGTTCACATCGCTCAGGCCGGTGACCGCGATCGGGCCGATGACCGCGCGACGCCCTTTTGCCGCCTTGAACGTCACGTCGATCGCATGACGGCGCGGGTCTTGCGTCGCGTCGGGTGGCGCCACGTTGGCCAGCGCATAGCCCTCTTCCTGCATCGCGCTCAGCAGCCGTGCGCCGGCGGCCAGCACATCGGATGCGACCGCCGGCTGACCTTCGGCCAGGCCGAGCTTCTCGCGGGCATCGGGGGGTACGTCGCCCACGATCGCGATACGGCCGAGATGGTAGAGCGGTCCCGGCTCTGCGGCGACCTTGACGCCGACCGAACTCCCCGCGGGCACCGCCTCCAAAGTCTTCGGCAGATCGGCATCGCCGACGGGGCGGCCGTCGATCGTGACAGTCACCTTGCCGTCATAATATCCGAAGCTGTGCAGTACGGTCTCGAGCCGGCCGACATCCGCCTGGGCACGGCTGATCAACGCAAACGGAGAGACAGGCGATTTCTCCTGCAAGCCCTCGAGCTGCGAGGCATTTTTCATCGCCTTGTCGAGGGCCGAGTTTTCGGTCTCGGCAATGGTGACGCTGTAGGGTTGGGGATCGGCCGCCTCAACGCTTTCTTGTGCCAGACCCAGCACGCCGAGCAGCGCCGCAGCCGAAACCAGTCCGCGCAGGCTCACAGCCGCGTCACCCCTTCCGGCTCACCCCATCCGGCTTCTTAACGAAACGCTCCAACTCGAATTTGGTTCATAAATCCAGGATCCGCTCGGGATCGAGCCGTCCGACGCACAGGTCCTTGAGCGCCGTCGCATTTCCCATCAGCCGGCCGAAGCGGTCGATATAAGGTTCGGGCGCCGGGGTGCGCAGACAGTTGGCAGCGATATTCCGGCTCATCGTGCGCAGCGCCCGGCGCCACGGGCATGTGCCCTTTCGGGCAAGGTAGATCGGGTTGGCAATCTGGGAATAGCCGAGCCGAACCCCCGACTGCCGCCCTCCCTTTATCCCCAGATGAACGCCTTGCGCGGAGCCGGCTTTGACAATTCGGCCGAACGCCGCGAGTCGGAGGCTGAAATCCACGTCTTCGAGCCACCCATACAGAGGCAAGCGCTCGTCAAAGCGGCACCGTGCCGCCGCCACCGTCGCGAGGCGGACCGCCATGTTGCATCCGTATCCGTTCGCGATTTCCTGGAGCGTCTCCGGCGATTGGCCGAGCCGGCTTAAAAGACTGCGCGCATCCTCGACGCTGAGACCGGGGCCGATAATGCCGTCGGCGACGACCGATCCGGTGACCATCGCGATGTCAGCGTTTTCCGAGAAGATCCGCTCCACGGCCGCCAAGTATGAGGAAGCCGGGAAAAAATCGTCATCGAAAAAAACGAGTACGTCTTCGTCGCACGCATCGAGAATGGCATTCCGTTGCCGCGTCAAGCCGCGCGGCCCGACCAGAAAATCGACTTTTTCGCGGCCTTCCGCACCGGCGATGTCGGCTGGGGTCGGCGCGCAGACGACGACACGATCGGGCGATCTCGATTGACTCGCGAGGTCGGCCAATAGAGCGGCGAGGACCTGGGGTCGTCCAACGGTCGCAATTCCGATTGCTATACGCATCGCTTCCTTTGCCTGGCCGTTAAATTAAAAAAACCCGAAATCATCGGGAACCACCCAAGGGCGGCCACGTTAAGCGACTAGGGAAATCCGCCTACTCCGTTTTGTTCCAGCCCAAGCAGACATGAGTCGGTTATGAGCTTGCGCGTTCACGCACTTGTCTTGGCACTTAACGAAGAAGTCTTCATCACCAACCTACTTAACACGCTTTATCCGTTCTGTTGCGGCATCAGTGTCATGACGCAATACGACCGCGACTGGTTCGGCAAGCGCGTACCGCCGGACAGCACGCTGGATCGTGTTGCCAATCATCCCGATCCCGAAGGGAAAATCCACATGGTGCTGCGCCGCTGGAGGTCGCAGCCAGCCGCCTTGAATTGCGAGATTGGCGCATTGTCATCGCGCGCTGCCAAAGGTGTGCTCAGCCATGGAACACCATTGCGCGAAGTTCGCTCCTTTCATCAAACGCCCGATTATTTTTGGATCGTGGACGCCGACGAATTTTACGATCCCGAGACCGTCCCGGCGATGCTCGAATACCTGGAGCGGCGGCGGCCTCGCGGGATGCGGGTGCACGCCTATAATTATGTGGGGACGTGGAACCATCGCGTACCGATGGACGTGGTGCGGTTCTGCCAATTCGGCTTTGTCCGGGCCGGACAACGCTTCGCCTCCCGGGTGCGCGGCGTGACTTGGAGGGAGACCGCAGCGTCGCGGCTCCTCAATATGGCGCGGCTGCCGGACTTTTCCGCTCGCCTCTTCGGATTCCTGGAATGTCCGAAGGAGATTGCGGTCTTTCACCACGGTTGCTGGGTCGGCGATCGCGAGCGTCTCGCGGCAAAAGCCGCCAAGTCCGCTCACCTGCACATGAAGAAGGGAGACTACCCGGAAGAGGTAGCGACGATCCCCTACGAGTGGGTGCCCAAGGAGGCACTGCCGTCGTCGATACGCGACGGCCTGTGGCCCTCGAACTTTTTCGATACGGCCGAAAAGACATCGGCCAATTAGGCACATTCGTTGGAGCGAACGACGTGAATGCCGCCTCCCCCGCCCGTATCCGCGTGTTTGTACAGCTGGCGCGCGGCTTTGGCGCCCACCATTGGAAGACCCGATGGACCAAAGGCGAGATCATCGGGTTGAATGACTGCTTACCTTACGGCTATTTCTGGGCAGAGAAACACGGCTGTATTGTCGAATATTCCGAGGATAAGCGGGAATCGCGGCTTGGCGCGGTGTTGCGGCTGGGGGTGCGGGCCGCATTGGGGTTCGATTACGTTCACGCTTGGCGAAATCGACGCGGCATCTTCGGCGCCGACGTCGTCTGGACGCATACGGAGTCGCAGTATCTCGCCGTTCTGCTGCTGCGCGGCCGCCCGCGATCGCGGCGGCCGAAGGTCATCGCCCAAAGCGTCTGGCTATTCGATCGCTGGTGTTCGTTATCGGCTGCTCGGCGCTGGTTCTACCGAAAGCTGATGCTTCGCGCCGATATCCTGACGGTTCTTTCACCGGAGAATTTGAGACGGGCTCGCGAGATCTTTCCAACGCGGCGCGCGGAGATGGTGCTTTTTGGCGTGTGCACGGAACACGGCCTTGTGCGCGAGTTTCCGCCGATGCATAGCCCCGTCAGAATACTGTCCCTGGGCAACGATCGGCATCGTGACTGGCCGACGCTGGTGGCAGCCGTCAAAGGCTGGGATGCTTGCTGTCTGCGCATTGCGTCGGCGACCATCGATCGGCGTCTTGCCGAAAATGCGCCGAGCATCGAGATCGTGCGACCGAAGAGGAATGAAGAATTGCTGTCGCTCTACGACTGGGCCGATATCGCCGTGGTGCCGCTGAGGTCGAACTTGCATGCGTCCGGCATCACGGTCGTCGAGGAAGCGATCACCCGCGGCGTTCCCGTTATTTGCACCGACACTGGCGGCCTCACCGCGTATTTTGCCGTCGATGAAGTGAAATATGTTCCGGAGGGCCAGCCTGGCGCCATCCGCGATGCAATAACCGTTTTGGCGAACGACGATCGCGGCCGTGACGCGATGGTCAAACGCGCCCAGGCGCGGGTGATCTCGGCTGGGTTGACCTCCCGCGATTTCGCGCGGCGCCACGCGGAGCTGTCGCGCGAGCTGCTTGCCTTCTCGGACGAAGCGGTGCCCGAGCGCAAGCTGAGCTTCGGCTGCGCCTTGTTCTTCGCCGCGGTGATGACGGTCTCCCTTAGCCTCGACGCGCAAGCCGCACCAGCGCCCGCCAAAAGGCTGGACCTGTGCGCCTTCGATCCGACATTCACCGAGGATTTCGATACGCTGAGCGTGTCGCCGCACGGTGAAAACGGCAGCCGATGGATCGCCCATACGCCGTGGAACGGCGATTTTGGCGACGCCGCTTTTGCCGATCCGGGGCGCGATTTTCCGTTTCGGGTGAAAAACGGTGTCTTGGAGATCGAGGCCCGGAAGAACGCGGACGGCAAGTGGCAGTCCGGCCTGCTCGCGTCCGTGACCCCGACCGGGTCGGGCTTTTCCCAGCGCTACGGCTATTTCGAGATGCGCGCGCAGTTGCCTCCCGGCCCGGGAACATGGCCTGCCTTCTGGCTGAACAGCGTGCTGCCGCAAGGGTCGCAACAGCCCGGCGTGGAAATCGACGTGATTGAATACTATGGCCAATTCAACAACGCCTATCACTCCACCGTCCACATTTGGGACAACGTCGACTCGACGAAAAGTACCCAGACGGATCATGTCACAAACGTATGGCCGGGCTCTTTGGTCACCGGGTTTCACAATTACGGCGTAGATGTCGAGAAGGACGCCATCACATTTTACCTCGACCGAAGGGAGACGTGGCGAACCCCGACGCCACCCGAACTTCAGGCGCCGTTGATGATCTTGGTGAACCTGGCGCTAGGTTCCGGCTGGCCGATCGACAAGACGCTGAACCCGTCAGTCATGAAGGTCGATTACATCCATGCCTTCGCGCGGCGCCCTCCGGCCGAAGCTGCCTCCTGCTCGCCGCGTGTCGGTCAATGAGTGAGAGCAGATCGTGATTAGTGACGTTATCAGGGCTCAACCGCGGCTGAAGAAGCGGTTGCGCCGGCTTCTGCACGCCGTCGGTTACGACACCGCCGACTGGATGCGCATTGTCATGTATCGCCAGTGCTTCGCCTTTATCCGCGATCTGGGACCGGAGCGGCTCGACGTGCTGGAAATATCGGGGGGCCCGCAATGGAAGCGCGAATTCGATTTCCGTTCTTATACAACGACCTCTTATCCGGATTTCGACGTGTGCTCGGAGATTTTACCGGAACGGTTTGACCTGATTATCGCGGATCAGGTGTTCGAGCATTTGAAGTGGCCTTATCGCGCTGGAAAAAACGTGCTGACGATGCTGAAGCCCGGAGGCCGGTTTATCGTCACCGTACCGTTCCTGGTACGGATTCACCCGTCGCCTCTGGACTGCACCCGGTGGACCGAAGAGGGGCTTAGCTACTTTCTGCAGGAATGCGGGTTTGACGCCGCCGCGATCACGACCGGCTCCTGGGGGAACCGCGCGTGCCTCGTGGCCAATCTCTCGTCTTGGCGCAAGCGCGGCGTCTTCGGATCGCTTTCGAACGAGCCGAACCTGCCGCTCGTCGTCTGGGCCTTTGCCGAAAAGACGGCCGCGTGCGCTCAGTCTTCATAAACGGGCGCTTTCTGACACAAGTGCTGACGGGCGTGCAACGCTACTCGCGCGAGTTGGTCACGGCATTGGACCTGCTCGTCGAAGAACAGCCGGACCCCGATACCGAATGGGTTTTGCTCTGTCCGGCCAAAGCGGAATTGCCGCCGCTGCGGGCGGTCCGTTCCGTGACGGTCGGCGGTGCGACAGGCCACTTATGGGAACAGACGAGGCTGGCCGCCGCGGCGCGCGGCAGTGTCGTGGTGAGCCTCGGAAACTCAGGGCCGCTATGGCACAGGCGGCAACTGGTGGTCATTCACGATGCGTCGGTTTTCCGCACGCCGGAAAACTACGGTCGGCCATACCGGATCGCCCACCGCACGCTGACCCGGCTGCTCAGCCGCACCGCGCAGCTAGCGACCGTCTCCCGGTTTTCCCAGCAGGAATTGGCCGAGATTTTGCGGCTGCCGGCGGAGGTCATTTCAGTCGTTCCGGATGGCGTCGCCTGCTCCGACGAACGGGGGGCGTACTCTTCAGTCCAAACCCCTCTCGGTCTCAACGGCAATAGATATTTGCTGTACGTCGGCTCGCTGGCGCCCAATAAAAACCTTGCGCGTGCTGTCGAAGCTTTCGAGTTGGTACGACAACCCGACGAAAAATTGGTGATCGTCGGCAGTGTGGCCACCAACGTGTTCAAGCAGAGCATACCGGTTGCCGGCGAACACATCGTGTTGGCAGGCCGCGTTTCCGATGACGAGTTGAAGACGCTATACAGGCACGCCGTCGCTTTGATTTTCCCCAGTATCTATGAGGGCTTTGGGCTGCCGCCGCTCGAGGCCATGGCACATGGCTGTGTCGTTCTGGCATCGAACATCGAGCCCGTCCGCGAAGTCTGCGCGGAAGCTGCCGTGTATTTCGATCCGTTCGCACCCGAACAGATAGCAAGCGTATTCCGACAAGCATTGTCCGGAACTCTCGACCGCGCCCGCCTTGTTAGAGCCGGCAGGCAAAGAGCTTCCTTGTATACGTGGCAGGCTAGCGCCGAAGCGCTTCGCTGCACCGTATACAAAATCCTCGATAAAGGGACCGGCCGATAAATGCTCAGAACGCATCTTAAAAATACTGTGAAGCGCATGCTTTCGATCAATCCATGGCTATACAGCTTGGGATGGGCTCTGCACGATTTGCGAAAGCCCATCTACCGCGTGGGCGACGATCCGGCGAAAGACAGTCCGTTTGACTCCATCTACAAGGCCAACTCGTGGGCCTGCGACGAATCCAGAAGCGGGTGCGGCTCGACGCTCGCCTACACCGAGCCGTTGAGACGCGATTTTCGCAAACTCGTGGCCAGGTACCATGTCGGGTCGTTGCTGGATGCGCCCTGCGGGGATTTCAACTGGATGCAGCATGTCGAATTTCCCGACGCCTTCCAATATATCGGCGGCGACATTGTCCAAGATCTGATCGACGAGCTATCGCGCAACTATGAAAGCGGCGGACGCCGGTTCGTTCGTCTCGATGTGACGCGAGATGAATTGCCGTCAGCGGATTTATGGTTGTGCCGCGATTGTCTTTTTCATCTGCCTAACGCCGATATCCTTGCGGCACTGAAAAATTTTCAAAGGTCCGACATTAAGTATTTATTGACCACGACCTTCACCTTTCCGCGCTCGAACATGGATATCGAGCATGGCGAGTTTCGTTATCTCAATCTTGAGCTGGCGCCCTTCAGCCTGCCGAAGCCGCTAGCTTACATCAAAGATTACGTCGTGCCCTTTGCCCCGCGATGGCTCGGGCTGTGGTCGCGCGCGCAACTCGAAGTGGTAGTCTTCGAAGGCTAGGCCCACTCCTTCTCGAAGCGCGCGTAGCACTCGCGCTCGCCGGGCATCTTGACCCAGCCGGCGAGGAGGCGCGGGGTCGCGAGCAGCATCCGGTCCCTCAGATGCGTGCTGTTGAGCCCGTATTCCTCAAAGGTCGAGACGGTGATCTTCTGGTTGTGCGGGTCATCCTGGAAGCGGCTGGCGCAGAGCGCGACGGTTTCCCGGTACGGCCGGCGGTCGGCCCCCGATTTCAGGTAGGCGTGGGCAACCGCCGTCGAGCGCGGTGCGTCGAGCGACATGATCGCGTCATCGAGCTCGGCGAGCAGCGCCCGCGGGCTGCGGCCACTGCCGTTATACCCGGCGATCTCGTCGTCGATGACGGTCTGCTGCAGCTTGTTCTCGTGCGCCACGTCGTTGATGAAATTGGCCATCAGGTAAAGGATGCGCGCCTTGTAGGGGCTCTTGCCGTTGCGCATCCAGTTGTTGGCGACGTTGCAGTAGTCGAACGGGTGCTGGCCGTTGGTGAACTGGCGGGCGACGGTCGTGCGCAGGATCAGCTCCGCCGCGCCGAGCTGGATCGTGTCGCCGAGGCTCTGGATCGACTTGCCGTTCTTGAGGTGGCTGGTGATGAGGTTGGCGACGGTCTCGCCGTCGGCATTCATCATCTGGTCGATCATGTCCTCGACCTCGCTCGCGGTGAGCGGGGTCTTGTTGGTCGCTTCGAGATTGACCCCGCCATCGGGGAACTCGGCGTTGATGCGCACCGAGGCGGCGTCGTAGAGCGAGTAGTAGAGCGGGCCCACCGCCATGTCGGGCACGCCCATGTAGAAGACGCCGTGAGACTTCTCCCAGCCGATGTAGTTGGCGAGGTCGGTGACCGCGCGGGCGCGGATCGCCTTGTGGCCCGTGTTGCGCGCCTTGCGGCCGATCACGGTTTCCTGGAGGTCGATAAGGCCGAGGAACTCGATCGTGTCCTGCAGCGCCGGGCGGGTCTCGGGGTCCTGCGCGAGGCCGAGGAACAGCCCGTGGGCGCGCCGCGAGTCGCCGGTCATCGTCGCGATCATGTAGGAGTGGAGCCGCTCCTCGACGCTACCCTCCTCGACGATCGGCTGGGTGTCATCGAGCCAGACCTTCGGGCCGTAGGACGGCGGCGGCACCTGCACGCCCTTCATCGTCGCGTAGCGGCCCGGGTATTTGTAGAGAAGCTGGTTCCAGATATCGAGCCCGGCGCCGATATACCAGACGCTCTGCAGCATCGGCAGCAGCCGATATTTCTCGGGCATATAGGGCATCAGCACCGCCTCCGCGCGCAGGCCGAGCAGCGTGTGGTCGTTGTTGGTCAGCGCGATGTTGCCGTCGCGGATATTGATGTGGCACGGCACGTTGACGAACGGCGCCTCGGCCGCTGTGACGAGGCTCAGCGTGTCGCCGACCGAGCGCCCGCCCTGCACCAACTTGAAGAACAGGTCGGTGGTCTTCGCCTGGTCGCGCTCCAGGATCGAGTCGGTGAACTGGCCGAAAGCCTTGTCCTCGCTGATCTCGGTGCGGTTGAGCAACATGGCGGCGCTCCTCGTTTTCGCGGCAATTCAAAGCGTAGGCCGCGCAGGGCCTGCCGTAAAGCGGCGGCGCGCGCACGCCGCTTCCCGCAATTCGCATGGCGGCGCTAGAGTGGCCGGAACATGCCGACGAGGGGACGGGCAATGCCGCGGCTTTGCGCCAATCTGGGGTTTCTGTTCTGCGAGGTGCCGTTTCTCGACCGCTTCGCCGCGGCGGCGAAGGCCGGGTTCGCCGGGGTCGAGTATGCGTCGCCCTATGAGCATCCGGCGCGCGAGCTGAAAGCGCGGCTCGAGGATAACGGGCTCATCCAGGTGCTGATCAACACGATCCCCGGCGACCGAGCCAAGGGCGACCGCGGCCTGGCCTGCGTGCCGGGGCGCGAGGCGGAGTTCCGCGCCACGGTCGACCAGGCGCTCGACTATGCCGGGGCGCTCGGGTGCGAGCGCATCCATGTGCTGGCCGGGGTGCCGCCGCGGGGGATGTCGCGGGAAGCGGCGCTCGACCTTTACAAGCGCAATTTCGCCTGGGCCGGCGAGAAGGCGGTAAAGCAGGGCGTTCGGCTGATGATCGAGCCACTCAACCCGAAGGACGCGCCGGGCTATCTGATCGCCACGCAGGAGCAGGGTGCGGCGATGGTCGAGGCGATCGGGCGCGACCGGACCGGGCTCCAGTTCGACACCTATCACTGCCAGCTCTCGCAGGGGAATCTCGGCAACCGGCTGGCGGCGCTGATGCCGGCGATCGGCCATATCCAGATCGGCGACGTGCCCGAGCGGCACGAGCCCGGCACCGGCGAGATCGCGTGGGACTATTTGTTCCGGCGCATCGACGCGCTCGGCTACGACGGGTGGATCGGCTGCGAGTACAACCCGGCCGGCGAGACCGAGGCCGGGCTCGGCTGGCGGCAACGTTTCGGGGTTTAGGGGAGGCGAGGGACATGGCGAAGGTCGCGCTTTACGCCAGCATCGGGCCGGAACTGACGCAATACGATCTGGATGTCGAGGCGGGAACGCTAAATCGGGGCGGTTCGGTCAGGCTGCCGGCCAATGTGCATTACGTCTGGCCGCACCAGTCGCGGCGGTATCTTTATGCCGCGACCAGCGACAGCGCCTCCGGGGTCGGTGGCCATGTCGGCAATACGCACCATGTCAGCGCCCTCCGCGTCGACCCCGCCAGCGGCGCGCTGACCGTGCACGGCGCGCCGGTGGCGCTGCCGACGCGGCCGATCCACATGACGACCGACATTCCGTCCGAATTCATCCTCGTCGCGTTCAGCAACCCGAGCGGGCTCAAGGTCTACCGCGTCAATCCCGACGGCACAGCCGGCGCCGAGGTGACGCAGCGCGATCTGGTCGATCCCGGCATCTATGCCCATCAGGTGCGGGTCGGGCTCGACAACCAGCGGGCGATCCTCATCGCGCGCGGACACGACGCGGCCGGCGGCAAGGCCGAGGAGCCCGGCTGCCTCAAGGTCTTCAACTGGGCCGGCGGGCAGCTTTCGGCCGAGAAATCGATCGCGCCGGGCGGCGGATTTGGGTTCGGGCCGCGCCACCTCGATTTCCACCCCTCGAAGCCGTGGGTCTATGTCTCGCTGGAGCGGCAGAACCGCCTCGACCTGTTCGACATTTCGGGCGGCACGCTATCCGCGGAGCCGGTATTCAGCGAAACGACGCTCGGCACCGGCAAGAAGGGCGGGCGGCAGGCGGCGGGGACCGTGCACGTGCATCCGAACGGGCGCTTCGTCTATGTCGCCAACCGGGCATCGGCGCTGGCCGACCGGAATGGCTGGCGCGTCTTCGCCGGCGGCGAGAACACGCTCGCGGTCTATGCGATCGATCAAGCCACGGGCAAGCCGAGCCCGATCCAGTTCGAGGAAACCCGCGGCTATCACTGCCGCACCTTCCACATCGACCCGAGCGGGCGGCTGCTCGTCGCCGCGCATATCCAGCCCGTGCCGGTTGCGGACGGCGAGGGCGTGACGGTCGCGCCGGCGACGATGTCGGTGTTCCGCATCGGCGATGACGGCAAGCTCGGCTACATTCGCAGATACGATGTCGATGTCGGCGCGGCGTCGCTGTGGTGGATGGGGATGGTCGAGCTGCCCGGCTAGCCGCGGCCGATATAGGGCATCTTCGCGGCCATCACGGTCATGAACTGGACGTTGGCCTCGGGCGGCAACCCCGCCATATAGGCGACGCCTTTCGCCACGTCCTTGACGTCGATCCGCGCCTCGGCCTCGACCCGGCCCGACGCCTGGAGCCGGCCGACGGATGTGTCCTGGTTGCGGCTTGTGGCGGCGTTGCCGATGTCGATCTGGCCGCAGGTGATGCCGAACTCGCGGCCGTCGAGCGACAGCGCGCGGGTGAGGCCGGTCAGTGCATGCTTGGTCGAGGCGTAGGGCACCGAGTTGCGGCGCGGCACATGGGCCGACACCGAGCCGTTGTTGATGATCCGCCCGCCCTGCGGGTCCTGCGCTTTCATCATGCGGAAGGCGTGCTGCGCGCAGAGGAAGGAGCCGGTCAAGTTGGTCGCGACCACGTTGGTCCATTGGTCATAGGTCAAATCGTCGATCGGGATGTTGCGGGTGCTGATCCCGGCGTTGTTGAACAACAGGTCGATGCGGCCATAGGTCTTCCTCACCGCACCGAAAAGGGCGTCGATCGATTTCGGGTCGGAGACGTCGGTCGGCGCGACGAGGGTGCGGTTCGCCGGGAGGTTGGCGAGCGCGGCGGTCTCCTCGAGCATTTCCTTGCGGCGCCCGGCGAGCACGACGTTGAACCCGATCTCCAAGAGGGCGTGAGCGCTGGCGCGGCCGATGCCGCTCCCGGCTCCGGTGATGACGGCGATCTTGTCTGGCATGTGGAGGCTCCTCCCTGGGTCCGAAGCGGCAAAGCCGCAATTAATCACAATGAGGCGGTGAGACAGTGAGGTTTTGTGCGGGCTTCTCACTGCCTCACCGTCTCATTGTAAATTCTTTCGCGCTTCGCGCCGGACCGGCCGCAGCCTAGTATCGCGTGAACAATCGCGAAGGAGCTGTCATGTCCGTTCGTCTCGTCATTTCGATCGACGCCGTGCCGGGGAAGGGTGCGGAGCTGGCCAAGGCGATGGCGGCGCGCTGCCGCGAGTCGCAGAAGGATGCGGGCTGCGAGCAGTTCGAGGTGTTCCAGAGCGCGCTCGACCCCGACAAATTGTGCCTGCTCGAACGCTGGGCCTCGGCCGAGGCTCTCGCCGCCCACGCCAAGCTCAACCAGAGCCGCCCGCCGCTCCCGGAAGGGCTCCGCCTTGGCGCTGGCGAGCGCGAGGATTACGAGTACAATCGGACCCGCTGAAACCCCGCAAGGCGGCTCTCGCATGAAGGTCTCGTTCTTTGAAACCGGGCGCTATGCGGTGCCGCCCGATCTGCCGCGCGAGTGGCCCGTCCCATCCGGCACGTACGACACCGAGGTCGGCGTCAAGGCCTACGCCGCGATCATCGAGCGCCTCAAATTCGTCGAGGAGCTGGGCTTCGACTGGGTCAGCGTCAGCGAGCACCACTATTCGCCGCGTATCCTGACTCCGTCGCCGGTGGTGTCGGCCGCGTTCATGGCGGCGCACGCGACCAAGATCAAGGTCGCGCTCTTGGGTCCGATCGTGCCGACCAGCAACCCGATCCGGGTCGCCGAGGAGCTGGCGATGCTCGACACGATGGCGCCGGGCAAGATCGTCGCCGGGATGTTGCGCGGCACGACCAACGAGTATCTGAGCTACGACCTCAACCCGAAAGAGGCGCGCGAGCGCACCGATGAGGGGATGGAGCTGATCCTCAACGCGTGGCGGGAGCCGCAGCCTTTCGGCTGGCAGGGCAAGTATTTTCAGTACCGCACGATATCGTTGTGGCCGCGGCCGAATCCGGACATGCCGGTCTATTCGCTCGGCACCAGCGCCGAATCCGGCGAGTTCGCCGCGCGCAACCATATCGGGCTCGGTCTCAGCTACGGGAATATCGAGTCGATGGGCAAGGCCTCGGCCTATTACCGCAAGCAATGCGCCCATTATGGCTGGGAACCGGGACGCGACAGCATCGTCTACCGTTGCAACATGATCCTCGGCGAAACCGACGAGGCGGCCGATCTGGCGCTGGAGCGGCGCAGCAAGCAGGCGCCGTTTCCGCTCGCCGACTCGGTCCGCGAGGCGCTGTTCTCCCAGGACGTGCGCAACATCGCGGGCGAGCGGCGGGCCGCGCCGATGGGCGGCGTTCTGCCGATCACCTTCTGCGGCGGCCCCGACCGCATCGCCAAGCAGATCAAGCAATGGCGCGACGAGGTCGGGGCGGGTGTGCTCGACATATCGTTGCAGGACCCCGGCAGCGGCAACACCGACGTGATGATGGACGCGCTCGACCTGTTCGGGCGGAAAGTCCTGCCGCGCATCCGCGAGATTTGAAAAGGACGGAATGATGGAATTCGGCGCCTCGATCTTTTTTACCGATTACTCGATCACGCCGGCCGAATTGGGCGTGGCGCTCGAGGAGCGCGGCTTCGATTCGGTGTGGGCAGCGGAGCATTCGCACATTCCGGTGCCGCGCAAGACGCCGGCGCCCGGCGGCGGCGAGCTGCACAAGCGCTATTACGATGTGATGGACCCGTTCGTGACGCTGGCGGTCGTCGGCGCGGCGACCAAAAAGCTCAAGCTCGCGACCGGCATCGCGCTGGTGATCCAGCGCGACACGATCCAGACCGCGAAGCTCGTCGCCTCGCTCGACCAGACCTCGGGCGGGCGCTTCCTGTTCGGGATCGGCGGCGGCTGGAACGTCGAGGAGATCGAGGCGCACGGCACCGTTTTTGCGACGCGCATGCAGAAGATGCGCGAGCAGATGGAAGCGATGAAGGAGATCTGGACCAAGTCGACCGCCGAATATAACGGCGACATCGTCAAGGTCCCGTCGATGATGACCTGGCCGAAGCCGGCGCAAAAGCCGCACCCGCCGATCATCCTGGGCGGCGCGTTCCCGTGGGCGGCGCGGCGGGCGATCCGCTACGGCGACGGCTGGTACCCGAACGCGACCTCCGGGGACCCGGAGGTCTACATCCCGGCCTTCCGCAAGATGGCGCAGGAGAAGGGCCGCGACCCGAAATCGCTCTCACTGCGGCTCGGCGGCGCGCCGGAGGACGCGGACAGACTGAAGCGGTTCCGCGACCTCGGCGTCGACGCGGTCAACGTGACGCTGATGTCGGACAAGCGCGACGAAATCCTGCCGATCCTCGACCGCTGGGCCACGCTCAACCGGCAGGTCAACACCTGATGGCCTTTCGCGAAGGGTTTGTCGAGGTCGACGGGTTCCACATTCGGTACATGGAGGCGGGGAAGGGGCCGGTGCTAGCGCATCTGCACGGCGCCGGCGGGCTCCGGCTGACACCGGGCCATGAAAAACTGGCGGAGCGGCATCGGGTGATCGCGTTCGAGATGCCGGGTTTCGGCGCCTCGGCCGAGAACACGCGCACGGGCTCGATCCCCGAGATGGCTGCGACGATGGCCAAGGCGATCACGGC
>DASUIE010000142.1:0-25574 GCA_036273175.1 Allostellaceae bacterium | reverse complement strand
AGGACGCGAACCCCGACGACTTCAATCAATGGGTGCCACGGCTGATTCAAAAGCTGCAGCAATTACCGCAACTCGCCGATGTCGCGACCGATTTCGCCGCCAGCGGCCTTTCCGCCTATATCAAGATCGACCGCGCCACCGCCGGCCGCTTCGGCATCACCCCGGCGACGGTGGACAACGCGCTTTACGACTCGTTCGGGCAGCGCATCGTCTCAACGATCTTCACCCAGACAAACCAGTACCGGGTGATCCTCGAAGCCGAGCCGGCCTCCCAGCAATCGCTGAGCGCCCTCGACTCGATCTACTTGCCGTCGTCGCTGTCGAGCACCGGGCAGGTGCCGCTCTCGGCGATCGCCAGCGTCGAGCAGCAGGTCGCGCCGCTATCGATCAACCATCTTGGGCAATTCCCGGCGGTGTCGGTGTCGTTCAACCTGGCGCCGGGCGCGGCGCTCGGCGACGCGGTCGACGCGATCAAGCAGGCCGAGAAGGAGGTCGGCCTTCCGGCCAGCATCATCACCAACTTCCAGGGCGCGGCCTTGGCGTTTCAGAACGCGCTCGGCAACGAGGTGCTGCTGATCGTGGCGGCGATCATCACGATGTACATCGTGCTGGGCGTGCTCTACGAGAGCTACATCCATCCGATCACGATCCTCTCGACGCTGCCTTCGGCGGGGGTCGGGGCGCTCCTGGCGCTGATGCTCGACGGCAGCGACCTCAGCATCGTCGCGATCATCGGCATCATCCTGTTGATCGGCATCGTCAAGAAGAACGCGATCATGATGGTCGACTTCGCGCTGGTCGCCGAGCGGGACGAGGGGCTCCAGCCGCGCGAGGCGATTTTCCAGGCCTCGCTCCTGCGCTTCCGGCCGATCATGATGACGACGATGGCGGCGCTGTTCGGCGCGCTGCCGCTGATGATCGGCAGCGGCACCGGGTCCGAGCTGCGCCATCCGCTCGGCGTGACCATCGTCGGCGGCCTCATCCTGTCGCAGATGCTGACCCTGTTCACGACGCCGGTGATCTATCTCGGCTTCGACCGGCTCGGGCGGTGGACGCGGCGGCGGCTCGGCGGCACGTTCAACTCGACGGAGCCGGCCGAGTGAGCCTGTCGACCCCGTTCATCGAGCGGCCGATCGCGACGACGCTGCTGACGATCGGGGTTGCGCTCGCCGGCATCTTCGCCTTTATCAAGCTGCCGGTATCGCCCCTGCCGCAGGTCGACTACCCGACGATCTCGGTCACCGCGCAACTGCCCGGGGCCAGCCCCGAAACCATGGCGACCACGGTCGCGACACCGCTCGAACGCCACCTCGGCGTCATCGCCGATGTCAGCGAGATGACCTCCGCCAGCACGGTCGGCTCGACGCGGATCACCCTTCAGTTCAACCTGGACCGCAACATCGACGGCGCCGCGCGCGACGTGCAGGCGGCGATCAACGCGGCCCGCGCCGACCTTCCGACGACGCTGCGCAGCAACCCCACCTACCGCAAGGTCAATCCGTCCGACGCCCCGATCCTGATCCTGGCGCTGACATCGGACACCCTGACCCAGGGCCAGATCTACGACGCCGCGTCGACCGTGATGAACCAGGCGCTGTCGCAGGTGGAGGGGATCGGCGAGGTGCGGATCGGCGGCAGCTCGCTGCCGGCGGTGCGGGTCGAGCTCAACCCGTACGCATTGTTCAAATACGGCATCGGCCTCGAGGATGTCCGCGCCGCGCTCGCCTCGGCCAACGCGCACAGCCCCAAGGGAGCGATCGAGGACGGCGACCGGCACTTCCAGCTCTACACCAACGACCAGGCCAACGCCGCGGAAGACTACCGGCCGCTGGTGGTCGCCTACCGCAACGGCGCGGCGGTGCGGCTGACCGACGTGGCGACCGTCACCGACTCGGTCGAGAATTTGCGCAACCAGGGCATGGCCAACGGCAAGCCCTCGGTGCTGGTGATCCTCTACCGCCAGCCCAACGCCAACATCATCGACACCGTCGACCGGGTCAAAGAGGAACTGCCGCACCTGCGCGCCTCGATCCCGAGCGCGATCGACGTCAACGTCGCCAACGACCGCACGACGACGATCCGCACCTCGCTTCACGATGTCGAGACGACATTGGTCATCGCGATCGGGCTGGTCGTGCTGGTGGTCTTCCTGTTCCTGCGCAACCCGCGCGCCACGTTGATCCCCAGCGTCGCCGTGCCGGTGTCGCTTATCGGCACGTTCGGGGCGATGTACCTGCTCGGCTACAGCCTCGACAATCTGTCGCTGATGGCGCTGACGGTCGCCACCGGCTTTGTGGTCGACGACGCGATCGTCGTCCTCGAAAACGTCACCCGCCACGTCGAGGCGGGGATGCCCCGCCACCAGGCGGCGCTGCTCGGGGCGCGCGAGGTCGGCTTCACCGTGCTGTCGATGAGCGCCTCCCTGATCGCGGTGTTCGTTCCGATCCTGCTGATGGGCGGGATCGTCGGCCGGTTGTTCCGGGAATTCGCGATGACGCTATCGGTGGCGATCGCGATCTCGCTGCTGGTGTCGCTGACGACCACGCCGATGATGTGCGCCTATGTCATCAAGCACCGGCCCGAGGCGGAGCGCGGCCGCTTTTATCGCGCCGGCGAGCGCGTGTTTACCGCCGCCCTGAACTTCTACGACGACACGCTGCGGCAGGCGCTGCGCCACCGCGGGCTGGTGATGCTGGTGCTGGCAGCGACGGTCGCGCTCAACGCGTATCTGTTCGTCATCATCCCCAAGGGATTTTTCCCGGAGCAGGATACGGGCCGCATGATCGGCGGCATCCGGGCCGATCAGAGCATCTCGTTCCAGCTCATGCGGGAGAAGCTCAAGGCCTTTATCGCGATCATCAAGGACGATCCGGCGGTCGACAGCGTCGTCGGCTTCACCGGCGGCGGGCAGACCAATTCGGGCTTTGTCTTCATCGCGCTGAAGCCGCTCAAGGAGCGCAAGCTGTCCGTGGGCCAGGTGATCGGACGCCTGCGCGGCAAGATGGCCGGGATCGCCGGGGCGCGCCTGTTCCTGCAAGCGGTGCAGGACATCCGCGCCGGCGGCCGCTCCTCGAGCGCCGAGTACCAGTACACGCTGCAGGGCGACGACAGCGCCGAGCTTTACGAGTGGGTGCCGAAGATCGCCGCGGCGATGGAAAAGCTGCCGGAACTGACCGACGTCAACTCCGACCAGGAGCAAAAGGGGCTCGAAACCGATCTCGTCATCGACCGGCCGACCGCCGCCCGGCTTGGCCTCACCGCAAGCGTCATCGACAACACGCTCTACGATGCGTTCGGCCAGCGCCAAGTGTCGGTCATCTACGCCGCGCGCAACCAGTATCACGTGATCATGGAGGTCGCGCCGGAATACTGGCAGAGCCCCGACATCCTCGACCGGATCTATATCAGTACCTCGGGCGGGTCGCTCGGCGGCACCAAGCAGACCCAGGCGCTGGCCGGGACCGTATCGGGCAAGCCGGGCGCCACGTCGAAGGCGGCGACCCCGGCGAGCGACGCCGCCCGCAACGCGGCCACCAACGCGCTCGCCAATACCGGGCGCGGCGGCACTTCCACCGGCGCGGCGGTCAGCACCGGAAAGGAAAACATGGTGCCGCTCTCGGCGGTGGCGCATCATTCGACCGGCGCGACCCCGCTCGCGGTCAACCACCACAGCCTCTTCGTGTCGAGCACGATCTCGTTCAACCTGAAGCCCGGCACCGCGCTCGGCGACGCGTCGGCCGAAATCGAGCGGACGATGGCGGAGCTGCGCGTGCCGGGCTCGATCCACGGCGAGTTCGCCGGCACGGCAAAGGTGTTTCAGCAATCGCTGGCGAACGAGCCGGTGCTGATCGCGGCGGCCCTGTTGGCCGTCTACATCGTGCTCGGCGTGCTTTACGAAAGCTACATCCACCCGATCACGATCCTGTCGACGCTGCCCTCGGCCGGGGTCGGCGCGGTGCTGGCGCTGATGGTGTTCAAGGCCGAATTCAGCATCATCGCGCTGATCGGCGTCATCCTGTTGATCGGCATCGTCAAGAAGAACGCGATCATGATGATCGATTTCGCCATCGCCACTCAGCGCAATGACGGCGTGCCGGCCGAGGAGGCAATCTATCGCGCCTCGATCGTCCGCTTTCGTCCGATCATGATGACGACGCTGGCGGCGATGCTCGGCGCGCTTCCGCTGGCGCTCGGGACCGGCGAGGGGTCGGAGCTGCGGCACCCGCTCGGCATCTCGATCGTCGGCGGGCTCCTGGTGAGCCAGGCGCTGACGCTCTACACGACGCCGGTGATCTATATCTATCTCGACCGCCTGCGCGAATGGGGACAGCGGCATTTGCGCCGGCCGCGCCGGTTTCAGCCGGAGCCGGGCGAGTGAGCCGCGCGTTGCGCGTTGCCGGCGCCGTCGCGGCGCTGGCGCTGGCGGCCGGCTGCGAGTCGGGGCCGGACTACCAGCGCCCCTCGGCCCCGGTGCCGCCGGCGTACAAGGAAGCCGCGGCGGCCTCGGGCTGGAAAGTCGGCGAGCCGGCAGACGCGATCGACCGCGGCGCCTGGTGGTCGATCTACGCCGATCCGGTGCTGGACGGGCTCGAAAAGCAGATCGACATCTCGAACCAGACGCTGAAGGCCGACGAGGCCGCGTTTCGCCAGGCCGAGGCGCTGGCGGCGCAGGCCCGCGCCGGGCTGTTCCCGACCGTCACCCTCAACGCCCAGGCGCAGCGCTCGCGCGGCGGCGGACGGGGCGGCGGCGCTTTTGCGGGCGGCGGCGGTGGCGGCGGCAACATCTCCAATTTCTTTACCGTGACCGCCGATGCGAGCTGGACGCCCGATCTCTGGGGCAGCGTCCGCCGCGCGGTCGAGTCGAGCGAGGCGACGGCGCAGGCCAGCGCCGGTACCCTCGCCGCGGCGCGGCTTTCGGCGCAGGGCTCGCTCGCCACCGATTACGTGCAGCTTCGCGTCGCCGACGAGTTGAAGCGGCTGCTCGACGCCGCCGTCGCCGCGTTCAGCGAGTCGCTGCGGATCTCCCAAAACCAGTACAAGGCCGGGATCGCATCGCAATCCGACGTGTCGCAGGCGCAAGCTCAGCTCGACCAGACGCGCGCGCAGGCGATCGCGGTCGGTGTCTCGCGCGCGCAGCTCGAACACGCGATCGCGGTGCTGGTCGGCAAACCTCCGGCGGAAGTTTCGATCGCGCCGACGAAGGCCGAGCTGCGCATCCCGAACACCCCGCCCGGCCTGCCCTCGGCGCTGCTCGAACGGCGGCCCGACATCGCCGTCGCCGAGCGGCAGATGGCGGCGCAGAACGCGCGGATCGGGGTCGCCGAGGCGGCGTTTTATCCCGCCGTCACCCTGTCGGGGGATTACGGGGTCGCGTCGTCGCTGCTGTCGAAGCTGTTCACCGCGGGAAGCCGCGTCTGGGCCTTCGGGGCGAACGCGGCGCAGACCCTGTTCGACGCCGGCGCGCACCAGGCGACGCTGGAGGCGCAGCGCGCCGGGTTCGAGCAGACCGTCGCGACCTATCGCCAGACCGTGCTCGCGGCGTTCCAGCAGGTCGAGGACGAGCTGGCGGCGCTGCGCATTCTCGCGCAGCAGGCCGAGGCGGCCGCCAGCGCGCTCAAGGCGGCGCGCGAGGCGGAGCGGGTCATCACCAACCAGTACAAGGCGGGCACGGTCGCCTATACCGCCGTCATCGTGGCCCAGACGACCGCGCTGAGCGATGCCGAGGCCCTGGTCAACATCCGGCAGAGCCGGCTCGTCGCCAGCGTCGCGCTGATCGAGGCGCTGGGCGGCGGCTGGGACGCCGCTCAGATACCGAGCCCGGCCAAAGTCGAGAGCGACCAGCCGCTCAATTTCAGCCCGATCCCGGCGCCCGACCCGCACCCGGTGAAATAGTCAGAGGCTGATCCCGGAAATCGCGGCGGCGAGCGCCGTTTTGGCTGCGTCGAGCGATTTGCCGGCGGTGGCGATCGCCGCGGAGACCTGGTCGATCCGGTTTTCCGCCTCGGTCAGCTTGGCGATCTCGCGGGTCCGCAACGCCGCGCTGTTGCCGAGCGCGGCGAGATTGTCGCGATAGCGGCTTTCATCCTCGACAAGCTGGTCTTTTTCCGCCTTCAGCCGGTCGAGCTCCGATTCCTTGCGGGCGATGTCAGCGCGTTGGGTGGCGAGGCCGGCGAGCGCCTTGCGCAGGGCCGGATCGAGCTCGGTCGAGGAGGCGAAGACGCCGAGCCGGTCGCCGTCGAGGTCGCTGAGGGCTATCGATTCCTGGACCGGCTCCTCCTCGGCGACCGCGATCTCGGCCTCGTTGCCGGCGGGGAGGGTCACCGGGATGCGGTAGGCGTCGGAGGTGGTCTCGACGGTCTTCGGGTCGGGCGCGACCAGCTTCCAGCCGGCCATCTTCGGCTGTTCGAGCAGCAGCGGCGGGACGGCGGCGGCGGCCCTGATACGGTAGGTCGTGGCGTGGCGGTTGGTGCGGGTCAAGTGCATGACCCCTTGGGACACGGTCGCCTTGACGATGTGCCGCGCGTGCGCGGTGGTGGCGGAGATCGCGACCTTGTTGTCGACGGCGAAGCTGAGGAGCCGCTTGTCGCCGGCGGGGAGGGCGGTGAGCCGCGCGTCGCCGAGATAGGTGGCGCCGCGATCGGCGCTCTGCCGGTAGAGCGTCAGCACGCCCGGCGGCAACCCGCTCGCGCTGGCATTGGTCAGCTCGACGGCGGCGAGCGGGTGCGCGGGATCGGTCGCCGGCCGGTACAAATCGACCTGGCGCGCCGGGAGGTCGCGGTCGAGCAGCGGCAGCACGAGGCTCTGCCCGGCCTGGACCGACACCTTGGCCGGCAGCGAGAAGGCGATCTGGGTCGCGCCCTCGCGCGCCTCGGCGGCCTCTATCGGCGCCGGCGGCGGCGGGGGCGCCGGAGCTGCGGTACCGAACCCGGCGATGCCGCCCGCGCGCGACTTCGCCATCGAGGCTGGGGCCGGGGCGGGGGCGGGCGGCGTCAACGCGGCCTGGCGTTGCGCGACGGGGCCGAGGCTGCCGGTGTCGGCGGGCGGCAGCACATGGCCGCCGGCCTCGACCGGCACGACCGGACGCGGGACGTAATAGCTCTCGTAAAGCGCCTGGCGGAAGGTGACCGGATTGCCGGAGACGAGCGTCAGGTCGATGTCGTTCCAGTCCTGGCCGCTGAAATTCTCCAGCACCGCCCAGCCCTGCAACCGGGCCTCCGGCGCTTTCGGGTCGGCCGGGAGGCTGAGCCGGTAGGAAGCTTTCCACAGCGGCATGGCCACGACATAGCCGACCCGGACGACCCGCTTGCCGCTGCCGTGAATGGCCAGCGACAGGCGCCGGTGGCCGGGATCGCGATAGGCGGCGATGCGCGCGAGGGCCGTGCTGACCTTGTCCTGCAAGCCCGGATCGGCGAAGGCGATGCTGTCCGCATCGTCGAGATCGACCTGCTGCAGCCCGGCGTCGGTCAGCACCGTGGCGCGCGAGGCCGTGCGGGCGACGCCGTTGGCATCCCGCAGTGTCCGCACATCGACATGGACGAGCCGGCCGGCGAGGGGTTTCGGACCGGCGATGCGGATTTCGGCTCCCTGCAGGGCGTTGAGCAGCGTCTCGGGGGAGCCGAGCGCGGCGCGGTCGAACGGCAAATCGCCAAAGCTCTGGTTCAGCGGCTCGCGGCCGGGGAGAGTGATCTCGCCGGCGCTGCCCGACGCGTCGTAGACGATCAGGCTTTTCAGCACGTCGTCGACCTGGTCGAGCTTGACCTCGAGCGACAGGGTCGCGTCGCCGGTGATTTCGGCCTCGTATTCGAGATAGCCGACGCCGCCGCTCGACAGCACCACCCGCTTCAGCGCGAGATCGGCGGCGAGGGCGGGGACGGACGCGGCCAGCAACAACACGACGAGGGCGGGGAACCAGCGGGTCATCTGCGCCTCCTGCGCGAAGAAGCCCGAGGCTCGCTGCCGAGGATGGCGAATTTGCGACGGCTCCAAGGCAGAATCGGGGGCTGTCTCGGTTTTCGAGACGGCCTAGTATGCGGCCCGTTCGAGCGAAGTGGGAGAGCGCGATGCACGATCTGGTGATCCGCGGGGCGACCGTCGTCGACGGGTTGGGGCACGATCCGGTCCGCGCCGATGTGGCGGTGAAGGACGGCCGGATCGCGGAAATCGGCGACATCCGCCCGAACGGGGCCGAGACCGTCGATGCCGGCGGGCTGGCGCTGATGCCGGGCATCATCGACATCCACACGCATTACGACGCGCAGGTGACCTGGGACCCGACATTGTCGCCGTCGCCCTCGCTCGGCGTCACCACGGCGGTGATGGGCAATTGCGGGTTCGGCATCGTCCCGAGCCCGCCGCATCTGCGCGACCTGATCATGCGCAACCTCGCGGTCGTCGAGGGCATGGATATCGATGCGCTCAGGGCTGGGATCGACTGGCGCTTCCAGTCTTTCGCCGAATATCTCGACGCGGTGCGCCGCGCCGGTCCCTATGCCAACCTCGCGGTGCTGGTCGGGCATTCGGCGGTGCGCACGGCGGTGATGGGCGACGAGGCCTCCGTGCGCAAGGAGCCGACCGCCGCCGAGCTCGCCGAGATGAAACGGCTGGTCGGCGAGGCGATGGGGCAGGGCGCGATCGGGCTCGGCGCCTCCTATTCGCCGAACCATTCCGGCTGGGGCGGCATCCCGATGCCGTCGACGATCAGCGATATCGGCGAGTTCGAGGCGCTGGTCGAGGCGATGGGCGGGCCGGGGCGCGGCGTCGTCGAGGTCGCCTCGGGGACGATCCCGGTCGACACGATCGCCGAGATCGCCGGCCGCCACGGCCGCCGCATCTTCATGACCACCGGCCTCAGCTTCTACAACGAGCAGTATCCCGACCGCGGGCTCGGCATGTTCGAGGCGGCCGCGGCGGCACAGGCGCGTGGCAGCGAGGTGTATCTCCAGTTCACCTGCCAGCCGCTCTCCTTCGATTTCACCTTGGCGGCGGCCTATCCGTTCTACAGCCACCCGGCCTTCGACCCGATCAAGGCCTATGACCGCGAGCAGCTTAACGGCGTGTTCCGCGACCAGAGCTGGCGCGACAGCTTCCGCGAAAACCTCCGCGCTCCGCGGCCCGGCACGATCTTCCAGGGCAATTGGGATCGGGTCATCGTCGCTGCGCCGGCGAGGGCTGAGAATGCCGGCCTGGCAAACCGCTCGATCGCGGAGATCGTCAAGGGAAGCAACCGCGACCCGCTCGACACCTTCCTCGATCTCGGGCTCGACGAGGATTTGGATACCGGGTTCGTCGGGCGTTTCCTCAACGCGGTCGACGAAGGCGTCGAGCCGCTGGTCAAGCACAAGGCCGGGGTGATCGCGCTGTCGGATGCCGGCGCGCATCTCGTCTATCTGTGCGATGCCGGGTTCGGGCTCTATTTCCTCGGCCATTGGGTGCGCGAGCGCGGCGCCTTCGATCTGCCCGAAGGCGTGCGGCGGCTGACCAGCCACCAGGCCGGGCTCTACGGCATCCCGGACCGCGGCCGCATCGCGGCCGGCGCCTGCGCCGATCTGCTGCTGTTCGACCCTGCCACGGTCGGTGTCTCGGCGCCGCGCCGCGCCAACGACCTGCCCGCCGGGGGGCAGCGGACGCTGCGCGACCCGATCGGCGTCCATGGCGTTTACGTCAACGGCACGCGGGTCTTCGACGGGGCCGATTACGCGCGGCTCGCGACCGGGCCGGGCCAGGTGCTCGACCGCTTCCTGCCCGCGCGAGAGGCCTAGCGTGAAGGGAAAGGCGGAGGCGCGGCTCGGCGTCGATATCGGGGGCACTTTCACCGATGTCGCGCTGGAGCGCGGCGACGAGCGGTGGAGCGCGAAAATCCTGACGACGCCGGAAGCGCCCGAGCGCGGCGTGCTCGCGGCGATCGGCGCGGTGCTCGCGGATGCCGGGATCGCGCCGGGGGAGCTGTCGCTGATCATCCACGGCACGACGCTGGCGACCAACGCGATCATCGAGCGCAAGGGCGCGAAGACCGCGCTGATCACGACCGAAGGATTCCGCGACACGGTCGAAATCCGCCACGAAAACCGGTTCGAGCAATACGACGTCAACATCGATTTGCCGCCGCCGCTTGTGCCGCGCCGCCACCGGTATGTCGTGCCGGAGCGGCTCGACGCGCAGGGCCGGGTCGTCACTCCGCTCGACGAGGGGGCGGTCGTCGCGCTGGCGGCGCATCTCGCGGCGATCGACATAGAGAGCGTCGCGGTCGGCTACCTCCATAGCTTTACCAATCCTGCCCACGAGCTGCGCACCCGCGAAATCCTGCTGCCGCTGCTGCCCGGCGTGACGATCACGCTGTCGGCCGAGGTCTCGCCGGAGATGCGGGAATACGAGCGGTTCTCGACCGCCTGCGCCAACGCCTATGTGCAGCCGATGCTCGGGCGCTACCTGGTGAACCTCGAAGGCCTGCTGCAGGAGGCGGGGTTCACCTGCCCGCTGTTCCTGATGCTGTCGGGCGGGGGGCTGACGACGGTCGAAACCGCGATCCGGTTTCCGGTACGGCTCGTCGAGAGCGGGCCGGCGGGCGGGGCGATCTTCGCCAGCCACATCGCCCGCCAATGCGGGCTCGATAAGGTGCTCAGCTACGACATGGGCGGGACCACGGCCAAAATCTGCCTGGTCGACGACTTCCAGCCGCAGACCAGCCGCGCCTTCGAGGTCGCGCGGGTCTACCGCTTCAAGAAAGGGAGCGGGCTGCCGCTGCGCATCCCGGTTATCGAGATGGTCGAGATCGGCGCGGGCGGCGGCTCGATCGCCCGCGTCGACGCGCTGAAGCGGATCACCGTCGGCCCCGACAGCGCCGGCGCCTCGCCCGGACCGGCCTGCTACGGGCGCGGCGGCACCGGACCTACCGTGACCGATGCCGATTTGCTGCTCGGACGCATAGACCCGACCGGCTTCTCCGGGGGACGGATGGCGCTCGACCGCGCCGCGTCGGAGGCGGCAGTGCGTCGCGAGGTGGCCGAGCCGCTCGCCCTCGCCGAGGCGCTGGCCGCGTTCGGGGTCAGCGAGATCGTCGACGAGAACATGGCCAATGCCGCGCGGGTCCACGCGATCGAAAGCGGCAAGGACGCGCGCGGCCGCACCCTCGTCGCCTTTGGCGGGGCGGCCCCGCTGCACGCGGCGCGGATGGCCGAAAAACTCGGGCTCGACCGCGTGCTGGTGCCGTCCAATGCCGGGGTCGGGTCGGCGGTCGGGTTCCTGCGCGCGCCGATCGCCTACGAGATCGTCCGCTCGCAGCTTCAGAAGCTCGACGCGTTCGACCCCGACGCGGCGAACGCGCTGATGGCGTCGATGCGCCAGGAGGCCGAGGCGATCGTGCGGCTCGGCGCGCGCGACGCGGCGCTCACCGAGGCGCGCTCGGCCTTTATGCGCTATCGCGGCCAGGGTCATGAGATCGCGGTGCCGCTGCCCGGCGGCGTTTATACAAAGGACAGCGCGCCGGCGATCGTCGAGGCGTTCGAGGCCGCCTATCGCCGCCTCTACAGCCGGGTCATTCCCGGCGTCGAGATCGAAGTGCTGAGCTGGGTGCTGCTGCTCAGCACGCCGGCGCCAGCGTCCGGGGCGAACGGCGCCGCCACCGAGTCGCCGCCGCCTTCGGACCCGACGCCGGCGCGGCGGCGCGAGGTGTTCGACACCGAAAGCGGCGCCTTTGTCGAGGTCGCGATCTACGAGCGCGCCGCGCTTGTCCCGGGCGCCGCCATCCGCGGCCCGGCGGTAATCGTCGAGGACGAGACCTCTACCGTCGTCAGCCGCGCCTTCGACGCCCGGATCGACCGGTTCGGCTATATCGAGCTCGCGCGGCGGCCCGCCTGAGCTAGGCCCCCTTCAGCCGCACATCCTCGTATGGCGCCGAATAGGCGTAGGCCGCGATCAGGTCGAGTGCCGGCTCGGCGATGCGCGGCCCGTACCCGCACATGAAGGCGAGCTGCCAGATCGGCGCGTAGATCGCCTTGTCGACGGCAATCTGCTGAAGCTTTTCGAGCAAATCCTTCCGCTTTTTGGTGTCGAGCTCGACCGCCTGCTGCTTGAACAGATCGTCGATCTCCGGATAGCTCCCATACACGTAGGTGCCGCCCTTGGCGTAGAAGACCTCGACGCGGGTCGCGGCGTTGCCGAACGCGCCGCTGGCGCCGAGGATGATGCCCTTGAGCTGCTTGTCGCCGTATGACTTGAAGAACGCCGCGCGCTCCAGCGGCCGCAATTTGCAGCGGATTCCGACCGCCAGCAGGTTGTCGAGCACCGCCTCGGCGACATTGCTGTACGAGCTGTCGCAATAAAACTCTCCGGCGTCGAACCCGTTGGCGAACCCGGCCTCGGCCAGCAGCTTCTTCGCCGCCGCCGGGTCGTATTTCGGCTCGGGCGGCTGCCAGTAATAGTCGAAGGTGTAGGGGATGATGCTGCCGGTGATCTTGGAGAAGCCGAGCGTGATCGCGTCGTTGATGGTCTTGCGGTCGATCGCGAGGTTCCCGGCGCGCCGCACGCGGACATCGTGCCAGGGCGACTTCGCGTCCCACTGGTCGGCGAAGTAGATATAGAACGGGCCTTGCAGCACCGGCGCCTTTAGCGTCAGGCCCGGGGTCTTGCGCAGCTCGTCGCCGAGCTCGCCCCTGACCGAATAGACGATGTCCACTTCGCCGCGCTTCAGCGCGGCTAGACGGGTCGCCTCGTCCGGGATGACCCGCAGGACCAGCTTCTTGACCGTCGGCTTTTTGCCCCAGTAATCCTCGTTGGCCTCGAATACCAGCTCGACGCCCGGGTTGAACGAGACGAACTTGTACGGGCCCGCGCCGATCGGCGCCTTCTTGAAGCCCTCGTCACCGACCTTCTCGACGTATTTCTTGGGCACGATCCAGCCGGCGCCGCTGGCGGTCGAGTAAAACGTCAGAAAATCGGGCCACGGGTCCTTGAGCTTGAAGATCACATGCTGCGGATCGGGCGTCTCGATCGAGGCGAGACGCGCCTTCAGCAGCGCGTAGGCCGCGCCCTTGTAGCGCTCGAACGAGAACTTCACGTCCTCGGCGGTGACCGGCTCGCCGTTGTGGAATTTGACGCCTTTGCGCAGCACGAACTCGTAGCTTTTGCCGTCCTCGGAGGTCGACCACGACTCGGCCAGGCACGGCGCGAAGGGCTTGCCCGGCATCGGCTTCACCACGGCGTCGTGGAGCGCGTAGAGGATCATGAACGGGGTGATGATGCCCGGCGTCTCGGCCGGGTCGAACCAGGTCGGCGCCAGCGAGATGTGGACTCCCCAGGTCACCGTGCCCTGCGCGCCGGCGGCAAAGGCGGCGGTGCCGGGGGCTAGTATGCCCAGCGCGGCAAGGGCGGCCAGGAGATCGCGGCGGCTGGGGCTGAAATCGACGGCGGACGGTGCCGCGGCCGCGATGCGGCCCGACTTATTGGACATGAAACCCTCCCTGTGTGCGCTCTAACGGCGCGTTCGCAGGAGGAATTTAGTCTAGCTGCGACGCAATGTCTCGGATTCTTATCGCAGGCTTACGAAATCCCCGCGACAGCGCGCACACAGACGTGACCGCTACCTCGTAAGTCTTGGCTAAGAATGCCGAGACATTTCCATCTGGCTGCACTAGGCTGAGAAAAAATAGCGCCGGGTTGGCGCGCATAGGGAGGCGTTTTAGATGTCCGTAAAGTCCGGTCGCGGCACGGAGTCCGTTTCAGCCGCGAGCATCTTTCAGCCGAGCCGCCGCGATGTAATCGCCCTTGCCGCCGCCGCCGCTGTCGCCCCGAAAGCCGCTCTGGCCGCGGGGGCTCCCCAAGGCAAGCTCACCTGGGGCATCCATGTCACGATGCCGCCGGTGTGGTTCGATCCCGCCGAGACGCAAGGCATCATCACCCCCTTCATGGTGCTGTACGCGCTGCACGACGCGATGGTGAAGCCGATGCCCGGCAACGGGCAGGCCCCGTGCCTCGCCGAGTCGTTCAAGGCGTCGGAGGACGGCACCAGCTACGAATTCGTGATCCGCAAGAACGCCAAGTTTCACAATGGCGATCCGGTCACGGCCGAGGACGTCAAGTTCTCGTTCGACCGGTATCACGGGACCTCGCACGATCTGATGAAGGCGCAGGTCGCGAGCATCGAGACGCCCGATCCGCAGCGCGTCATCTTCAAGCTGAAGAAGCCCTGGCCGGACTTCCTGACCTTTTATTCGAGCGCCAGCGGCGCCGGCTGGATCGTGCCCAAGAAATACGTCGAGAAGGTCGGGGACGACGGGTTCAAGGCGGCGCCGATCGGCGCCGGGCCGTACAAGTTCGTCTCGTTCAAGCCCGGCGTCGAGCTGGTGCTGGAGGCGTTCGAGGGCTATTGGCGCAAGACCCCGTCGGTCAAGACGCTGGTCATGAAAGTGATCCCCGACGAGGCGACGCGGCTGGCGGCGCTGAAGCGCGGCGAGGTCGACATCGCCTACTCGATCCGCGGCGAGCTGGCCGACGAATTGCGCAAGACGCCAGGCCTGACGCTCAAGCCGGTCGTGCTCCAGGCGCCGAACTGGCTCTATTTCCCCGAGCAGTGGGACCCGAAATCGCCGTTCTCGAACCTCAAGGTGCGGCAGGCGATCAATATGGCGATCGACCGCCAGGGGATGAGCGAGGCGCTGTTCCTTGGCTACTGCAAGATCACCAACAGCATCGTCCCGTTCAGCTTCGATTATTACTGGCAGCCGCCGGAGGCCGTGTACGACCCGGCAAAGGCCAAGAAGCTGCTGGCCGAGGCGGGCTTCCCGAACGGCTTCGACGCCGGGATGATGACCTGCGACAGCTCTTACGCGAACATGGCCGAGGTGTCGGTCGACAACCTTGGCCAGATCGGGATCAAGATCAAACTGAACCCGATCGAGCGGGCCGGCTTCTTCGCCGGTTACAGCAGCAAGAAATACACCAAGGGCATCATCCAGGCGGCGAGCGGCGCCTTCGGCAACACGGCGACCCGGCTCGCCGCGTTCGTCGTCAAGGGCGGCGCGTTCTGCTACGGCAGCTACCCCGATATCGACGAGCTGTATCCCCAGCAGGCCGACGAAAACGACATCAAGAAGCGCACCGCGATCCTCGAGAAAATGCAGCGCCTCGTCTACGAAAAGTCGATGTACGCACCGATCTGGCAGCTCGGGTTTCTCAACGGGATCGGGCCGCGGGTCGGCGAGTCGGCGTTCGGGCTGATGCCCGGCTTCGCCTATACGGCGCCGTTCGAAGACATCACGCTGAAGAGCACCTAGGGAGCGGCCGATGAAGCGCTATGTCGGAAAACGCATCGCTTATTCGCTCCTGTCGCTGCTGTTGCTGACCATCACGATCTTCTTTTTCGTGCGGGTGACCGGCGACCCGGCGGCGCTCCTTGTCGAGCCGGGCGCCAGCGAGGCCGATATCGCGGCGATCCATCACCGGTTCGGCCTCGACCAGCCGCTCCTCGTGCAATACGGCATCTTCATGCGCGACCTGCTCACGGGCGATCTCGGCGAGTCGTTCTATTACCGGGCGCCGGTGATGCAGCTCTATATGTCGCGGCTGCCGAACTCGCTGCTGCTCGCGGTCGTGGCGATGGGGTTCTCGCTGTTGATCGGCATCCCCAGCGGCATTCTGGCCGCGGTTCGGGTCGGACGGTTCTGGGATAGCGCGGGCAAGCTCTTCGCCCTCCTGGGATTGTCGCTGCCCTCCTTCTGGGTCGGGCTGGTGATGATCCTGTTGTTCTCGGTGACGCTCGGTTGGCTGCCCTCGTCGGGTGCGGGAACGCCGTGGCACCTGATCATGCCGGCCTTCGCCCTCGGGTGGTATTTCGCTGCCTCGCACATGAGGCTGACGCGCTCGTCGATGCTCGAGGTGCTCGGCTCCGAATACATCAAGCTGGCGCGCATCAAGGGGTTGCCACAGGTGCTGGTGATCGCCAAGCACGCCTTCAAGAACGCGCTGATCCCGGTGCTGACCCTGGCCGGCGTCAACCTCGTCGTCATGGTTAATGTCGCGGTCGTCGTCGAGACCGTCTTCGCCTGGCCCGGGATCGGGCGGCTGCTTTACGAGGGCATCACCTTCCGCGACTTCCCGATCGTGCAGGGTGTGGTCCTGCTCGGCGGCGGCATGATCGTAATGGTGAACCTGTTCGTGGATATCCTCTACGCGGTGATCGATCCCCGCATTCGACTGGAGAACTGACCGCCATGGCCGTTATCACTCCCGCCGATACCGCCGTCGTAATCGACGCTCCGCGTCCGCGCCGGGCGAACCATTTCGGCGATGTGCCGAAGATTCCCCTGATCATCCTCGGGACGATCACCTTTCTCGCGCTCTTCGCCAACTTCATCGCCCCGCATAACCCCGAGCTCGGCAGCCTGACGATGCGGTTCAAGCCGCCGTTCTGGATGGCGAAGGGCAGTTATTCGCACCTGCTCGGCACCGATCAGCTCGGCCGGGACGTGCTGTCGAGGCTGATCTTCGGCGCCCGCGTGTCGATGGTCGTCGGCTTTACCGCGGTGCTTTTCGCGGGGACCGTCGGCACCGTCGTCGGCATCGTTTCGGGCTATCTCGGCGGCTGGGTCGACCAGGTCATCATGCGCCTCACCGACACCTGGCTGGCGCTGCCCGCGCTCACCTTCGCGATCTTCCTCGCCGCCATCGTTGGCCCCAGCATGTGGAACATCGTGATCATCCTCGGCCTGGTCTACTGGACCCGCTACGCCAGGGTGATCCGCGGCGAGGTGTTGAGCCTGCGCGAGCGCGAGTTCGTCCGCTTGGCGATCGTCGCCGGCTGCTCGAAGTGGACAATCATGGTCCGGCATATCCTGCCTAACGTGATCAATTCGGCGATCGTCATCGGCACGCTGATGCTTGGCGTCGTCATCGTCGCCGAGGCGTCGCTGTCGTTCCTCGGCGTCGGCGTGCCGCCGCCGGAGCCGGCCTGGGGGCTGATGCTGTCGGACGGCAAGCAGGGGCTGATGGTCGGCTACTGGTGGCTGACGGTGTTTCCTGGCGCGTGCATCATGCTGATGGTGCTGTCGGCGAACATTCTCGGCGACTGGCTGCGCGTCAAACTCGATCCGCAGCTTCGGCAGCTGTGACCATGCCGTTTGGGGTGAACCCGTCGGAGGGCAACCCGGCGCGGTCGAATAACGCGCCGCTGCTCGAGCTGCAGAACCTGTCGACGCATTACGTGTCGGCGCAGGGCTCGCGCGTCGTGCGCGCGGTCGACGACATCTCGCTGACGATCCGGGCCGGCGAGACGCTCGGCATCGTCGGCGAGAGCGGGTCGGGCAAGAGCACGCTGGCGCTGACCATCCTGCGCATCCTGCCGATGGCGGCCAAGATCGTCAGCGGCAAGATGATGTTCGAGGGCGACGATCTCGTCGAGAAGTCCGACAGCGAGATGCGGCACGTTCGCGGCAAGCGGATCGCGATGATCCTGCAGGACCCGATGGCATCGCTGAACCCGCTGTTCACGATCGGCGACCAAGTTGCCGAGCCGATCCGGGTGCATGAAGGTGCGGCCCGCAAGAGCGCCTGGCAGCGTGCGATCGGGCTCTTGAAATCGGTCAAAATCCCGTCGCCGGAAACGCGCGTCACCCAGTACCCGCACGAGATGTCGGGCGGCATGCGCCAGCGTATCGTCGGCGCGATCGGCATTTCTTGCGAGCCGCGCCTGCTGATCGCCGACGAGCCGACCACCAGCCTCGACCTGACGATCCAGGCGCAGTACCTGAACCTGCTGCGGGAGCTGCAGCGCGAGCACAACCTGGCGCTGATCTTCATCACCCACAATCTCGGCATCGTCGCCAAGATGTGCGACCAGCTCGCGGTCATGTACGCCGGCCGCGTCGTCGAGTCGGGGCCGGTGATCGAGATCTTCAACAATCCGCTGCATCCCTATACCCAGGCGCTGTTGAGCTCGATCCCGCGAATGGGGGACGAGGATCGGCGCCTGACGGCGATCGAGGGGCAACCGCCCGACCTGGCCTCCCTACCGGGGGGATGCGCCTTTGCCGCCCGCTGCCCGCGCGCCTTCGACCGCTGCCGCATCGAAGTGCCCGTTGAAACCCGGCCGGCGCCGGGTCGAACCGTCCGCTGCTGGCTCGACGGGTCGTCACCGACGGCAGGAGCGGCGTGATGGCCCCGGTTCTCGAAGCGGTACGCGTCTCCAAGCATTTCCAGACCAAGCGGGGCTTCTTCGGCGGCGGCGGCGGGGCGGTGCGCGCCGTCGACGGCATCTCCTTTACAATCGAGCAGGGCAAGACGCTCGGCGTCGTCGGCGAAAGCGGCTGCGGCAAGACGACGACGGCCAAGCTGGTGCTCGGCCTCGAACAGCCGACGGGCGGCGACATGCTGTTCGACGGCAAGGATATCAGGAGCCTGGATGCGGCGGGACGGCGGTTTTATCGCAAGTCGATCCAGGCCGTGTTCCAGGATCCCTACGCGTCCTTAAACCCGCGCCTGCGGATCAGCTCGATCATCTCCGAGCCGCTGACGACGAACGAGAAACTGCCGTCGGACGAGGTGCGCAGGCGCGTGCTTAAGCTGCTCGACCTGGTCGGATTGCCGTCGCGCGCCGCCGACCTCTTCCCGCACGAATTTTCCGGCGGGCAGCGCCAGCGCATCGCGATCGCCCGCGCGCTGGCCCTGTCGCCGCGGCTGATCGTGCTCGACGAGCCGGTCTCGGCGCTCGACGTGTCGATCCGCGCGCAGATCCTCAACCTGCTGCGCGACCTCCAGTCCGAGATGAACCTCAGCTATCTGTTTATCGCCCACGACCTGGCGGCGGTCGCGCATATGAGCCACGACATCGTGGTGATGTATCTCGGCCGGATCGTCGAGAGCGGCGAAGCCCGAATGCTGGCGCGCGCGCCGAAGCATCCGTACACCAAGGCGCTGTTCTCCGCCGCGCTGCCGAGCCATCCCGAGGAACGCCGCGAGGAGATCATCCTTCCCGGCGAGGTGCCGAGCCCGCTGCGCCCGCCGCCGGGTTGCCGGTTCCATCCGCGCTGTCCGCAGGCGATGCCGCAATGCGGCGAGCTGGTCCCCGAGCTTGCGCCGGTCGAGGATCGGATGGTTTCGTGCCATCTGTTCGGCGCCGCCGGGGCGGAGGCCGCCGCCGCGCGGGTGGCTGCCTCGGCCTGACCAACTGCCGCCCGCGGCGAAAGCGGCCGAGGTCGAGGAATTGCACGGCTTTCTGCGCGGCTCGGTCGTGATCCCACCCGGGTTGGACCTGACGGCTCCCATTGGCGACGAGCCCTTTCTCGCAGCCGAGGGCGAACTTCATCAGTGAACACCGCCGGGGCCGAAAACGGGTCTTGCTCGATACCTGCGCCCTTATCTGGCTTGCGAACGGTGACCGGCTGGCGCCGGAGGCGATCGCCGCGATCGTCGATGCCGGGAGCGCCCGGGGGATTTTCGTGTCGTTGGGATATTAAGTCGCGCCCGACCGGGACGCCCCGTCGCCATTGGGTTTCTGCCCGACCCCAAGACATGGTTGGCTCAAATTATGGCGCGGCCCGGAATTTCGCCTGCTCCGCTGACACCCGAGGTCGCGATCGATGCGTCATATCTCCCCGGCGATCCGGCCGATCGCCTGATCGTCGCGACGGCGCGTCACCTCGCTCTCCCCGTTGTCACTCGCGACCGAAGGATTCTTGCCTACGCGAAAGCCGGGTACGTGCGCGCGGTCTCCTGCTGACGTTGCCCTTGAAGGCCTCGCGCCCGTAAGATGCGACAAACCTAGGAGGCCGCATGCTGGGTCGCCCCAATACCGCGCTGTCGCAAATCCATATGCAGATCATGTGGTCGCGCCTGATCGCCGTTGTCGAGGAGCAGGCGCAGACGCTTGTCCGCACCGCGTTTTCGACGCCGGTGCGCGAGGCGGGCGATCTGTCGGCCGGCGTGTTCGACCGCGACGGCAAGATGCTGGCCCAGGCGGTGACCGGGACGCCAGGCCACGTCAATTCGATGGCGGCGGCGGTCCGGCATTTCCTCGACGCCTTCCCGCTCTCGACGATGAAGGAGGGCGACCACTACATCACCAACGACCCGTGGCTCACCTGCGGCCATCTGCACGACCTGACCGTGGTGAGCCCGACCTTTCTGCGCGGCGAGCCGGTCGGGCTGTTCGCCAGCACCGTCCATGTCGTCGATATCGGCGGGCTCGGCATGGGGCCGGACGGGCGCCAGGTGTTCGAGGAGGGGCTGGCGATCCCGCTGATGGCCCTCGCCCGCGAAGGCCGCATGAACGAGGATTTGATGCGGATCATCCGCGCCAATGTGCGCGAGCCGCTCCAGGTCGAGGGCGACGTTTATGCGCTCGCCGCGTGCAACGACGAAGGCAGCCGGCGCCTGGTCGAGATGATGGACGAATTCGGCATCGCCAATCTCGACCGGCTCGCCGACCACATCATCGAGACATCGCGCGAGGCGACCCTCGACGCGATCCGCAAGCTGACCCCCGGCACGTACAAATACCGGGTCACGATGGACGGGTACGACCGCCCGCTGACTCTCGCCGGCGAGATGGGGATCGGCCCGGACGGCATCCATGTCGACTATGCCGGCACATCGCCCGCCAGCGCCTTCGGCATCAATGTCGTGATGAACTACACGCTGGCCTATACGGCTTTCGGCGTGAAATGCCTGGTCGCGCCCGAGGTCCCGAACAATGCCGGCTCGCTCGCGCCGATCACAGCCAGCGCGCCCGACGGGTGCCTGCTCAACGTCAAGCGTCCGCGCGCGGTTGCCGCCCGGCACACGGTCGGCCACATGCTGCCCGACGTCGTGTTCGGCTGCCTCCATCAGGTCATGGAGGGCGGGGTGCCGGCCGAGGGGGCCTCGTCGCTGTGGAACCCGCAGATCTATGGCGGCGCCGACGTGGCCGACGAACTCGGCGACGACGGACATGCCGAGGTGCCGCCGTTCAGCACCGTGATCTTTCATTGCGGCGGCACCGGCGCGCGGCCGGGCAAGGACGGGCTCGACGTCACCGCCTTCCCGTCGGGGGTGCGCACGATCCCGGTCGAGGCGACCGAGTCGGTGGCCCCGGTCATGTTCCGCCGCCGCGAGTTTCGCGAAGGTTCGGGCGGGGCGGGGCACTATCGCGGCGGGCTCGGCCAGGTCATCGAGCTCGGCGGCGCCGACGGCATGCCGGTGGCGATGCTGTGCAATTTCGAGCGCATCAACAACCCGGCCCGCGGCCGCGACGGCGGCGGGCTCGGCGCGCCGGGGAAAGTCACGCTGGTCTCGGGCAAGCCGATCCGCTCGAAGGGGCGCCAGACCGTGCAGGGCGGCGATTTCATCCGGCTCGAGCTTCCGGGCGGCGGCGGCTTCGGCGATCCCGCGAGGCGCGATCCCGCTCAGGTGGCCAGCGACGTCGCCGACGGGCTGATCACCCGCGAGACCGCGCGTACCGACTACCGGGTCGCGCTGACCGACGACGGCGGGGTGGACCGCGCCGCGACGGCGCAGCTGCGGCTCGCGGCGGCGGAGTAGCGGCTACCAGAAGACGCTGGCGCCGTAGGCCGCAAAGGAGCGGTCGGCGGTGGCGATCGGAACGCCCTCCG
Organism: Allostellaceae bacterium; assembly: GCA_036273175.1. Taxonomy (GTDB): domain Bacteria; phylum Pseudomonadota; class Alphaproteobacteria; order ATCC43930; family CGMCC-115725; genus DATARH01. The sequence goes on along the minus strand of DASUIE010000142.1, from coordinate 3,999 downwards.
CGATCGATTGCGCGATCAGAAGCCGATCGAACGGATCGCGGTGCAGGTGCGGGAGCGCCTCAAGCGCGCGGAGGTGGGTATTCAAGAAATTGCAGCTTGCCCAGCGAGCGTTTGATACTGATCTCCCACAGGGAGGCGATGCTGACGAAAATGTCGCTTCCAGTTGCGGCAATGCTGTCTCTGACGCGGCTGGGCAGCCTCCGTGATCCGTTGCGCCACCACAGAAACGAGTTCGTATCGAGCAGCAACCTCATAAAGGCGCTTCGAAAAGCTCGGTGATTTCTTCGTCGGTGAATTCGAAGTCGGGGCCGATCCAGATTTTGCCCCTGCCGCGCCCCGGCACCCGTTGCTTGGCCGGCTTCGGTATCGGCACGAGCTTGACCAGCGGCTCGCCGTTGCGGGCGATGACGACCTCCTCGCCTTCGAGAGCGCGGCGGACCAGGCGCGAGAGCGAGGTTTTGGCCTGGTGCATGTTGACGACTTCGGACATCGTTTGCTCATTAGCTAGCCTAGCTAGGAGATATCGACGGCGGGGCCGCGAATGTCAACTTCTGGACCGCGGCGCCGGCCCGGCGTAGGGTCGGGCATGGTTTCTGCGGCCGGGCGCGCGCCCTATGCGTCGAAGCCGGAGGAGAGCCGTGGGCGGCTTTATCCCGAGGCCGAGCATCAAATGCGGTCGCCGTTCCAGCGCGACCGCGACCGCGTTATCCACTCGACCGCGTTCCGGCGCCTGAAGCACAAGACCCAGGTCTTCGTCTATCACGAGGGCGACCACTACCGCACCCGGCTGACCCACAGCCTCGAAGTGGCGCAGATCGCGCGCACCGTCGCGCGCAGCCTGTGCCTCGACGAGGACCTCGCCGAGGCGCTGGCGCTCGCGCACGACCTCGGCCACACGCCGTTCGGCCATGCCGGGGAGGAAGCGCTCAACGCCGAGATGGCGCCCTATGGCGGGTTTTCGCACAACGACCAGACCCTGCGCATCCTCACCCGGCTGGAGCGCACCTATGCGGAGTTCGACGGGCTCAACCTGACCTGGGAGACGCTCGAAGGAACCGCCAAGCACAACGGGCCGCTCGGCGACGCGGTGCCGCCCTCGATCGCCGAATACGATACGCGCCACAAGCTGCAGCTGCAGACCTATCCCGGCGCCGAGGCGCAGATCGCCTCGATCGCCGACGACATCGCCTACAACAACCACGATATCGACGACGGGCTCCGCGCCGGGTTGTTTACCGTAGCCGATTTGGCCGATGTGCCGCTGGTCGGTCCGGTCTTTGCCGAGGTGGCGGCGCATTATCGGGGGATCGAGGAGGCGCGCCTGATCCATGAATCGATTCGCCGCCTGATCGACCGGATGGTGCGCGATCTGATCGCCGAGACCGGCGGGCGGCTCGCCGACAGCAAGGCCAAATCCGCCGACGATATTCGCGGGCTCGGCGCGGCGGTGGCCGATTTTTCCACCGAGATGCGGGCCCACGACCGAGCGCTGAAGCGGTTTCTCTATCAGCGCATGTACCGCCATTACCGCGTCAACCGCATGAGTTCAAAGGCCAGGCGGGTGGTGCGCGACCTGTTCGAGCTGTTCATGGCCGAGCCGGAATGCCTGCCCGACGAATGGCGCCCGGCGCCGGCCGCTCCCGAGGCGGAACGCGCGCGCACCGTCGCCGACTACCTCGCGGGAATGACCGACCGATTTGCCCTCGACGAGCACCGGCGCTTGTTCGATACCTATAGTTCGGTGTGACTAAGGCCCTATGACAAATATCTTTTCCGACTTTCGCCGGCTCGTCGTCGCGGCGCTCGAAGATTTGCTCGGGCCGGGCGACTACGCGCGGGTCGCGGTCGAGCCGCCGCGCGACCCGGCACATGGCGACCTCTCGACCAATGCCGCGATGGTGCTGGCGGGCGCGGCCAAACAAAACCCGCTGGCGCTGGCCGAGCGGATCGCGGTGGCGCTTACCGGCCGCGAGCTTGCCAGCGGCGACTATCGGGGCGACGGCTTCACGGCAGCGGTTGCGAGGCCAGGCTTTATCAACATTCGGCTCGACCCGGCGGTATGGCACGCGCAGCTTCGCGCGATCCTCGATGCCGGCACCGCCTATGGCGATTCGACGCTCGGCAACGGCGAGCGGGTCAATGTCGAATTTCTGTCGACAAATCCGACTGGGCCGATCCATGTCGGCCACGGCCGTATCGCCGTCGTTGGCGATGCGTTGGCCGCGCTCCTGGAAAAGGCGGGGTTTGCGGTCCACCGCGAATATTACGTCAACGACGCCGGCGCGCAGGTGGACGCGCTCGCGCGCTCGCTGCACCTGCGCTACCGGGAGGCGCTGGGCGAAACGGTCGGGCCGGTTCCCGAGGGGCTGTATCCCGGCGACTACCTGATCGCGCCGGCCGTCGCGCTTGCCGAACGCGACGGCAAGGAATGGCTCGGCAAGCCGGAGAGCGAATGGCTGCCGCCGGTGCGCGACTTCGCGGTCGCGGCGATGATGGATCTGATCCGCGAGGATCTGGCGCCGCTCGGCATCGAGTTCGATGCCTTCACCTCCGAGCGCGCGCTCGTCGAGTCCGGCGCGGTCGAGGAATGCCTCGATTTTCTCGCGAAAGAGGGGCTCGTCTATAGCGGCACGCTCGAACCGCCCAAGGGCAAGCCGCCGCCCGAGGACTGGGAGCCGCGGCCGCTCACGCTGTTTCGCGCGACCCGCTTCGGCGACGATGTCGACCGCCCGGTCAAGCGGTCGGACGGCTCCCTGACCTATTTCGCCGGCGATATTGGCTATCACCGCGACAAGTTCGCGCGGGGCTTCAAGACGATGATCGATGTCTGGGGCGCCGACCATGGCGGGCACGTCAAGCGCATGCAGGCGGCGGTCAAGGCGGTGACCGGCGGCGAGGCGGTGCTGGACGTCAAATTGTGCCAGCTCGTCAATCTGTTCGACAACGGCGAGCCGGTGCGGATGTCGAAGCGGGCCGGCACCTTCGTCACGCTGCGCGAGGTCGTCGACGAGGTCGGCAAGGATGTCTTCCGCTTCATCATGCTGACGCGGAAAAACGACCAGGCGCTCGACTTCGACTTTGCCAAGGTCACCGAGCAGTCGCGCGACAACCCTGTCTTCTACGTGCAATACGCCCATGCCCGCGCCGCGTCGGTGATGCGCCACGCTGCTGACGAAATTCCGCCCGAGGATCTGAGCGATGCGGCGCTTAGGTCGGCGCCGCTGGAGGGGCTGACCGAGCCGCAGGAGTTGGCGGTGATTCGCTTGCTGGCGGCGTGGCCTCGCCTCGTCGAGGGGGCCGCGGAGGCGCACGAACCCCACCGAATCGCCTTCTATTTGCAGGATGTCGCGGCGGAGTTTCACCTGTTGTGGACGAAAGGGAGGGATGAGGCGAATTTGCGGTTCATTATCAGCGGCGATCGCGAGCTTACCCGCGCGCGGCTGGCTCTCGTGCGCGGGGTCGCGATCGTGATCGCCGCGGGGCTCGCCGTGTTCGGCGTCGAGCCGGTGGAGGAGATGTAGCAAGCATGTCGTATCAGCAGTTTGGACCTGTCGATCGCGACGAGCGCATCGAGCTGGCCGCCGACGAACCGGTCGGCGCGGAATCGGCCCGCTGGAGCATCGTGCCGCGGCCGCTGCTGACCGTGCTGGTGATGGCCGGGTTTGCCGGAGCGCTGTACTTCGCCTATGTCCAGGGCACCCATCATGCCGCGCCGACGGCGGCGGCGACTCCCGCGGCCCCGACCGCGACGGCTCCGCAAACGCAGCAGCAGGCAGCCGCGGTACCGGCCGACAACATCCCGCTGATCCGCGCCGACCAGCAGCCGATGAAGGTCAAGCCCGACCAGCCGGGCGGCATGGTCGTGCCCGACCGCGACAAGCTGATCTATTCCGAGCGGCCGGGCGGACCGCCGGTCGAGCGGCTGTTGCCGCCGGCCGAGCAGCCGGCACCGCGCCCGTTGCCGCCACCCCCGCCGGCCGCCGCGCCGCTGCCGCTGGC
>DASUIE010000141.1:0-18467 GCA_036273175.1 Allostellaceae bacterium | reverse complement strand
GTGCGCGCTCAAATCGCACAGCACGGCATCCGCAACGCGCTTCTTACGTCGGTCGCGCCGACCGGCACGATTTCGCTCTTTGCCGACAATGTTTCATCGGGGATCGAGCCTGTCTTCAGCTTCCGCCACACGCGCAACGTTCTGATGCCCGACGGCAATCGCCGGGAAGAAGAGGTGACCGATTACGCCTATCGGCTGTTCCGCCGATTGAAGGGGGAGTTCGCGCCGCTGCCCGACTATTTCATCGATGCGCAGGTGCTGACCCCCGAGGATCACGTCGTCATGCAGGCGGCGGTGCAGAAGCACATCGACAGCTCGATTTCGAAGACCATCAACGTCCCGGCCGAGATCCCGTTCGAGCGCTTCAAGGATGTCTATCTGCAGGCCTACGCGCTCGGCTGCAAAGGCTGCACGACCTACCGGCCGAACGAGGTCACCGGGGCGGTGCTGGCCGCCAGGGCGGAGGCGCCGGCTGCCGGACGGGAAGCCGCACGACAGCAGGAGCTGCCGCTTCCACCGCCCGCGCCGGCGGCTTCTCCCAAGCCTGCCGACATTTTCGAGGCGGGCGGCGTCGTCTACATGACGCAGCCATTGAGCCGGCCGGAAGCGCTGCCCGGGCAGACCTACAAGGTCCGCTGGCCGGACAGCGAGCACGCGCTCTACATCACGTTGAACGACATCGTCCAGGACGGCCGCCGCCGGCCCTTCGAGGTGTTCATCAACTCGAAAAACATGGAGCACTATGCGTGGACCGTCGCATTGACCCGCATGATCAGCGCGGTGTTCCGCCGCGGCGGCGACGTGTCGTTCGTGGTCGAGGAGATGAAGGCGATCTTCGACCCGCGCGGCGGCGCCTGGATGGGCGGGCGCTATGTACCCTCGATCCTCGCCGCGATCGGCGACGTGATCGAGCAGCACATGATCGAGATCGGCTTCCTCCCGCCAAAGCACGCGACGCACCGCCACGAACCGCAGGTCGTGAACCTGGCGCCGGAGCCGGCCCAGCCGGGCGCCCTCGCCGCCCCGCGCCTCAGGCAATGCCCAAAATGCGGCGAAGCGGCGCTGATCCGGCTCGAAAACTGCGACCAGTGCACGAGCTGCGATTACTCGAAGTGCGGATGAGGATCGCGGAGTTGGCACAAGTGCGTCGGTTGCTCGCGCCATCATCGCGTGCCATCTTCCAACCTGTAGACTAAAGCTTGGTGACGTCTCATGGCGACAAATACGGGTCAGTCCGCTCGCAAGGGCGCCGTTAGAGAACGGGTACAAGCACAGAACCCGGTCACTGGGCGCTATGTGAAAATCGACACTAATACTGGTCGGATCCTCGAGCACAAAAAAAGCCCAGGTCCTTACAAAGGGGTAAAGGACGTTACTCGGAAAAGATAAGTGCCGCTCGTCTTTTCACCACTATCAGAAGCGGTTCTTGATCTTCCGCCAAAGCGATTGTTCCCGCGATACGCGTTTATCATGCGTCAGTTAGGCAGGCCGCCATCGCTTGACTTAACGATGAACGCGGAAGTCGTCCGGCTTCTGGAAAATCGAGGGTTTCGTGCGATTGACGCGGATGGCACGACCGGAGGCAAGGATTACCTTGAGCGCATACTGGGTTTAATCCGGGGCACAGGGTTCACAATCGCGATATTTTCCGACCGAACAAGAGCAGGTGCGCTCACCAACATCGCGTTGGAGCTTGGGTTTGCGGCGCTCTGCGGAAAACCGCTTGTTGTGGCCAAAACACCAAAAGCCTCCGCCCCTTCAGATCTTAAGCGTACCGATTGGATCGAATACGATGAAACGGATCCCGCTCAGTTTCATCGCAAGCTAAGCCAGGCGATAGATGAGATCGAACGGTTATGCGATTGGGAAGGCGATCTGCTTCAAACCTCCCTCGAAGCGCGTTCCCCCGATTGCGCCGTGGCGCTCGAACGAGCCAACAAGGGGTTCTTCTTATCCGGTGACAAGCGCTTTATCGAGGCAGCAGAACGTATACTCGATTTGCTCAGCGGTGTGGATGAGGGTCCTGCTATCGGCGACTTGGAGCGCCTACGAAGCGAGACGCGGACGTTTATTCGCCAGGCGCGAGCCTGCCTCGACGCCGGACGTAGATAGGCCGACCGCGATCGGCACAGGTAGCCCCTAGATGAACGCCCTTTCCGCCATCGCCGACTGGGTCACCAAGGCCGGGCTCGCCGGCAAGAGCGAGGCCGAGCTGCTCGACGGGTTTTGCCGGCGGGCGCAGAACGCGGGACTGCCGGTGGCGCGCGGGGCGGTGATCGTCGACACGCTGCACCCGATCCACGAAGGCCGCGCCTTCCGCTGGAGCCGCGACGCCGCGGGCGGCCCGGAGACGATCGAATACGGCCCGACCACCGAAGGCGCGGCGGCGGCGAATTGGCAGGCGAGCGCGCTTTATCGCCTGCTCCAGACCGGCGGCTCGGTGCTGCGCATCCCGTTGGCCGCGGGGAGTCCAATCGAATTTCCGGGCGTGGCGGCCCTCGCCGACGAGGGCATGACCGACTACCTGGCTCTCATCAACCGCTTTGCCGGCGGCGGCGCGTTCGGAGAGATGGATTGCGTTTATTCCTATTGGACGACCGACCGCGACCGCGGCTTCGACGATGACGAGGTCGAGACGCTGACGGCGCTGGCGCCGTCCCTGGCGCTGGCGGTCAAATGCGCCTCGCTCGCGCGCATCGCCGCGACCCTGGTCGAGACCTATCTCGGCCGCGACCCGGGGCGCCGCGTGCTCCGCGGCGGCATCGGCCGCGGCGCGGCGGAGCGGATCAACGCGGTGCTGTGGTTCAGCGATCTGCGCGGCTTTACCCGCATCGCCGACACCAACCCGCCGGAGAGCATCATCGCGCTGCTCAACGACTATGCCGAGGTGGTTATCAGGTCGATCCACGAACAGGGCGGGGACGTTTTGAAATTGATCGGCGACGGCACGCTGGCGATCTTTCCCTATGACGAGCCCGGCCCCATTTGCGCCCGCGCGATCGCCGCCGAGGCCGCGCTGCGCCGCCGCCTCGCCGTGCTCAACGAGCGGCGCGGCGGGATGGGATTGCCGACGACCGACGTCTATATCGGCCTCCATATCGGCGAGGTGTTCTACGGCAATATCGGCAGCCACGACCGTCTCGACTTCACCGTGATCGGACCGGCGGTCAACGAGGCTGCGCGCATCGCCGAAATGTGCCGGTCGGCCGACCGGAACGTGCTGATGTCGGCCGATTTCACGCGCGCGCTCGGCGGCAGCGAGGCGGTCTCGGTCGGCCGCTACGCGCTGCGCGGCGTCGAACGCCCGCAAGAGCTATTTACCCTCGACCGCCAGGCGCCGGCTTAAGCCCACCCCGGTCATCCGGTGCCGCCGCGCCGCCGCGAACAGCGCCGCGAGCCCCGCCGCCGCCTCGGCGACCGGCATCCCCTCGGGACGGATGTTGGAGAGGCAGTTGCGGGCGGCGTCGACCGCCCCCGGCGCCGGCTGCCAGGTCACGTACACGCCGAGCGAGTCGGCGGCGCTGAGCCCCGGCCGCTCGCCGATCAGCACCGCGACGAGATCGGCCCCGAGGAGGCCGCCGATCTCGTCGCCGATCGCGACCCGGCCGCCTTCGACGATTGAGACCGGCCCCGCGGCCGGCCCCATCGCCCGGATCAGCGACGCGGCATGCCGGTTGACGGCGGTCGCCGATAACCCGTCGGCGACGACGAAAGCGGTCGCGCAGCTCCGGCCCTCCAGCAGCGCCCGCGACGGGGCGTCGAGCCGGCGGCCGAGATCGGGGCGGCGCAGATAGGCCGCGCGGTCGGCGGCCAGCGAGCGCAGGCGCAGCGTCTCGGCCGGCAGGGCGGCGGCGATACCCTCGACATCGAGCGCCGCGTGGACCGCGTCGCGCGCCCGCGCATGGGCAAGCTGGAAATCGAGATGCGCCGCGGTCGGCAGTCCGACGCCGGCGCGGCCGAGCCCGATGCGCGCGGGGGTCGTCGCGCGCAGGGAATCCAGGAACGCCGGCTCTCCGCGTGCGGGGAGAGGGACGGGGCGAGGGGCATCCCGCTCTATCACGGCAGCGCCGCCAGCATCGGCGCCATCAGCGACGGGACCTCGCCGACCCCGCGCAGCCAGGCCTCGAATTCCGGGGCCGGGCGCTTGCCGAGGGCGCGGCGCAGGTAGAGCGCGTCATGGAACGAGCTCGACTGATAACCGAGCATCACGTCGTCGGCGCCGGGCACGCCCATGATGTAGGTGCAGCCGGCGACGCCGAGCAGCGTCAACAGGCCGTCCATGTCGTCCTGGTCGGCCTCGGCGTGGTTGGTGTAGCAGACATCGACCCCCATCGGCAGGCCGAGCAGCTTGCCGCAGAAATGGTCCTCGAGCCCGGCGCGGGCGATCTGCTTGCCGTCGAACAGGTATTCGGGGCCGATAAAGCCGACGACCGAGTTGACCAGCAGCGGGTCGAAGGCGCGCGCGACCGCGTAGGCGCGCGCCTCCAGCGTCTGCTGGTCGACCCCGCGATGCGCCTCTGCCGAAAGGGCGCTGCCCTGCCCGGTCTCGAAATACATCACGTGGGCGCCGCCGCGGCCGAGCGCCAGCGCCGCCTCGCGCGCTTCGCGCAGGAGGGCGAGATCGACGCCGAAATTGCGGTTGGCCGCCTCGGTCCCGGCGACCGACTGGAACACGAGGTCGACCGGCGCGCCGCGCGCGATCGCCGCCAGCGCCGTCGTCACATGGGCGAGCACGCAGGACTGGCTGGGGAGAAGCAGAAGCTCGCGCAATTCGTCGAGAAAGCGGGTCAGCTCGATATATTTGTCGAGGCTGTCGGCCGCGGGATTGATGCCGATCACCGCGTCGCCGGATTCGAGCATCAGCCCGTCGAGGATCGACGCGGCGATGCCGCGCAGATCGTCGGTCGGATGGTTTGGCTGGAGCCGGGTCGAGAGCGTGCCGGGCAGCCCGATCGTGTCGCGAAAGCGGGTCGTGACCCGGCATTTCGCCGCGACGGCGATCAAATCCTGCAGCCGCATGATCTTGGAGACGGCGGCGGCCATCTCGGGCGTCAGGCCCGGCGCAAGCCCGGCTAGATCGGCGCCGTCGGACAGCAGCCAGTCGCGGAACTCGCCGACCGTCAGCGAGGCGACCGGCGCGAAGGCGGCGGGGTCGTGGCTGTCGGCGATCAGCCGGGTCACCTCGTCGGATTCGTAGGGCACGACCGCCTCGGCGAGGAAGCGCGCCAGCGGCAGATCGGCGAGGGCGAGCTGCGCCGCGACCCGCTCGGTCGCGTCGGCGGCGGCGATGCCGGCCAAAACATCACCGGAGCGCAGCGGCGTCGCGCGGGCGAGCAGCGTCTTCAGATCGGGGAAATTGTAGCGGGTGCCGGCTACGGTCGCGGCGTAGCCGCCCCTCACCCCGGCCCTCTCCCCGCGGGCGGGGAGAGGGAGGTCGGTGTCACCACGGCAGGATCGCCGGCTGATAGTTTTCGACCCGCTCGGTGACCTTCATCACCGGCTCGATGCCGTAGAGCCGGCGCGCGTTTTCGCCCATCAGAGCCTTCTGCGCCGAGACCGGCACGTCGTAACGGTTCATCAGGTCGAGCGCCTCCCAGGCGTCCTCGGCGTCGTGGTGCGGATAGTCGCTCGACCAGATGCCGATGTCCTGGAAGTCGTCCCACAGCCGGTAGACCAGCTCCTCGTCGCTCTCGAAGCCGATAAAGCAGCGGTCGTGGAAGCTCTCGCGCGGGTCCCTGATCTTGCGATTGCCGCGCTGGAAGGCGAAGAGGTCGAGGAAATTCTTGCTCTTGCCGATCACCAGCGGCAGCCACGACGCGTTCGATTCGAGCACCGCCGCGGTCAGCTTGGGGAATTTGTCGAGCCAGCCGGTCATCAGCACCGTCGTGACCCAGGTCATCGCCTCCATGACGAAACCGAGCGCCTCGGACGAGTCGATCGTCGGGTCCATCGCGAAGGTGATGTTGGAGACGAACTGGCCGGGCGAATAGACGACCGCCTCGTCGGTGAACATCAGGCCCTGCCCCGACCCCCTCGCCTCGTCCATGCGCCGGCCCCATTCCGGGGTCAGCGCCTCGCGCGACGGGAAGGTATGCATCGCCAGGACGGTCCCCAATTCCTCGAACTCGCGCCACAGCGGGTCGAACTCGGGCAGGGTCGGGTAGCGCCCGTTCCACATGCAGGGCCGCACCGCCGCCGCCTTGAACCCGAGCTTGGCGACGCGCCGCAGCTCCTCGATCGACCCCTCGACGGTCTGCAGCGGCAGCACCGCGCAGGGATAGAGACGGCGCCGGTCGGGGGCGCAGTAATCGTGCACCCAGTCGTTATAGGCGCGGGCGAGGATCGTCGCGGCGCGCGGGTCGCGCAAGAGCGCGAGGCGGACGAACCAGGTCGGGAACAGCATCACCTGGTCGATGCCGAGCGCCGCCATGTCGCTGAGCCGCGCGTCCGGGTCGCGGCAGCCGAGGAGGCGCCCGAACCGCGCGTTCCACTCCGGCGTCCCCGGCGTATAGGCGCCGATCTCGCTCTTGGCCCAGCGCGCCCAGCCGACCTCGGCCGCGTTCGACCGCTCGCGCGCCGCCGGCACGACCCGGCCGTTGATCATCAAGAGGTCGCCATCGGTGTGGAAACAGAACTGGCTCTTGACCCAGGCGCGCTCCTTGGCCGGGACGTATTCGTCCCACACCGCCGGCGGCTCGACGACATGGCTGTCGCAATCGAAGACCGGGAAGTTCTTGGTCGCCGTCATCGGGGGCTGCTCCTGCCGTGGGGTGGGCGGCGGAAGCATAGCACGGCTAGAGCCCCTCGACCCGCCGGTGGAGCCGGTGCAGGAGCTTGTCGCGGATGCCGAGCTCGTCGAGGTGCCGCACCGTGTTGGCGAGGTAGTCGCGCCCGGTGCCGCGCCCGCCCGCCGCCACCGAGACGATCTCGGCGACGCGCTCGAACGAGAGCCGGCCGGCGTAATCGAGATTGTCGCGCCGCACGGTGAAGGCGTGAGCCGCGACCTTGCCCTGCGGCGTCGCCACCGTCACCGGCGTCATATCGTAGACCTGGCCGGCCATCTCGCGCGCCCACAGCCGGTCGATCGCCGCGGCGAGCGCCTCCGGCGGCAGGCGGCGCGCAAGCCCCCGGCACGACCCGCCGCGGTCGAGACCGAGAACCAGCCCCGGCCGCTCGGGCGTGCCGCGATAGTCGCGCGAATAGAGGCAGAAGCGCCGGTGCCAGCCGTGCAGCAGCGCCGGCCGCGTCTCGGCGAACGCCATCTCCGGGTTCCACATCAAGGAGCCGTAGGCGAACACCCAGACCGGGTCGCCGAGCGCCCGCACCCAATCGGGCATCGGGTCGACCGGCAGCGGCGAGACGTAGGGGTGGGCGGCGAGGAGGGTCAGCCGTCCCAAACCTGCCTGGGCATCGGCAGATCGGCGAAATCGGCCTCGCCGAGCGGGTGGTCGGCCCTGATCCCGTGCATGTCGAGCAGCATCACCCATTGCCTTGTGTGCTGGCCGATATGCCAGGTCGCGCGCTCCTGCACCTCGTGCAGCTTTTGCCGGCCGTAATAGGTCTCGACCTCGCCCTGCGCCTGCTTGTCCGGGGTCGTGGCCCACCAGGTTTCCACCTTGGCCTTGACCCGCCGCCCGTATTCGGCGAGCGCGGCGGTCGATTCCATTTCCTTCGGGTCGTGCACCTCGCCGGGGAGGCCCTGGCTGAAGAATTCCCCGCCCGCGACCTCGGTAAAGGCCTCGCAGATGCGGAACATGTGGTGCGCGAGCCGGCCATAGCTGCGCGGGCGGCCCGGCGTCAGCGTTTCGAGCTGGGTGTCGGGCATTTGCGGGATCATCCGCAGCGCCGCGTCGATATACCGCTCCATCCGCTCGTAAAGCTGCGCCGGCGACAGCACCGGCCCGGCCTTTTCGTTGAGCTTCAGGAAGGAGACGACCTGGGCGATGTTCTGCGCGAAGACGAACTCGTCGCCGCGCGACAGGATCGGGATCGAACGCGCCCCGAGCCGCGCCAGCTCGGCCCGCCCGGCGGCGTCTTCAAGAATATTGATCGATTCGAACTCGATCCCACGGACCGAGAGAAACTCCTTGAGTCTCAGGCAGCTTGTTCAACCAGGCTGCCAGAACGCCTTGAGCGGCGCGGCCGCGGCCATCGGTCTCTCCCCACGAATTGCTCTCTTTGCTTACCCCGTTGCCTCCGCCCCGGCAAGTCTGGTTGATGTAGGGGATGCGCCGCCTCGCCGCGATCCTCGCCGCCGTCCTCGTCATCGCCTACAGCGTCTTCTGGTGGATCGCCGCCGGGAAGATCGAGGAGGGCGTCGCGCTGTGGGCCGACAATGCGAAGGCCCAGGGACTCACCGCATCGTGGCAGGCGATCCGGGTCGGCGGATACCCGCTCGCCTTTCGCGTCGAGCTGACCGAACCGAGGCTCGACGGCCCCGAATGGTCCGTCGCGGCCCCGGGGCTCACCGCGACGATCCGGCCGTGGAGCTTCCACAGCGCCGAGCTGGCCGCGCCACGGGGGCTGAGCGGCAAAGGCGGCGACATCGCCGCCGTCACCGCCGCGAGCGCCACCGGCAATGTCACCGCCGATTCCGACGGCACCGACGCGCGGATCGAGCTGGACGATGTCAAGGCGGCCCCGGTCGCGGCCAAGACGGCGCGATTCCGGCTCGTCCTGCCGCCGCACCCGCCGCGCGGCCACACCGACCTCAACTTCACCTTTTCCGGCGACGTAAAAGCCCTGACGATCCCGATCGCGCCGAAACCGCTCGGCGACACGATCGACGATGTCGGCTTCGGCTTTTCGGCGATGGGGCCGGTCCCGGCGGGGAAGACGCCGCGCGACCGGGCGGCGGCCTGGCGCGACGCGGGCGGCACGGTAGAGCTGAGCCTATTGCATGTCGGGTGGGGGGCGGTCGGGATCGACGCGAACGGCACGCTGGCGCTCGACCAGGATTTGCAGCCGGTCGGCAGCCTTACCGGCGCGCTCTCCGGGTACGACGAATTGCTGGCCGCGCTGGTCGCGGCAGGGCAGATCCGCGAAAGCGACTCCCGGACACTCAAATTCGTGCTGCGCGCGCTCGCCAAGAACGGCCGCATCGAGACGGCGCTTTCGGTGCAGAACGGCAAGATCTATGTCGGCCCGGCGAGCCTCGGCCGCGTGCCGAAGATCCCGTGGTAGTCAGGCCTGCTTGGCCTCGATCACCGAGCGGCGGATCGCGCGGGTCTCGCGGAAGCGCTTTTCGAGCGTGTCGGCCTCGCCGTAGCGGATCGCCCGCTGCAGCGCGGTCAGGTCCTCGCTGAAGCGCTGCAGGATGTCGAGCACCGCCTCGCGGTTTTTGATGAAGATGTCGCGCCACATGATCGGGTCGGACGCGGCGATGCGGGTGAAGTCGCGAAACCCGCCGGCGGAGAACGCGATCACCTCCGACTTCAGATCGTCGCCGAGCGCGGTGGCGGTGCCGACGATCGTGTAGGCGATCAGATGCGGCAGGTGCGAGGTCATCGCCAGCACCATGTCGTGATGGTCCGGCAGCATCGTGGTCACGCGCATGCCGGCGAGCTCCCACAATTCCGTCACCTTGGCGACGGCATCGGGATCGGCGTCCGCGCCGGGGGTGAGGATGCACCAGCGGTCGCGGAACAGCTCGGCGAAGCCCGATTCCGGCCCGGAATGCTCGGTGCCGGCGACCGGATGGCCCGGCACCAGCCGCGCTCCCGCCTCGACCAGCGGCGCGAGGTCGCGGATCACCGCGGCCTTGCACGATCCGACATCGGTGACGATCGCGCCCTTTGTCACCGCCGGCGCGATCCGCTCGGCGATCCCGGCATAGGCCGAAAGCGGGGTGGCGAGGACGACGAGGTCGGCGCCCTTGACCGCGGCGGCCGGGTCGTCGGTCACCTCGTCGGCGATCCCGAGCCGGGTGACCGCGGCGAGCGTCTCGGCCCGGCGGGCGCAGGCGACGATGCGCGTATCGGGGCAGTCCCGCCTGAGCACGCGGGCGAGCGACGAGCCGATCAGCCCGATACCGATTATCGCCACACGCTCGAACGGTTTTGCGCTCATCGGCCCGCCATGAACTCCGCGAGGGCGGCGGCGACCTTTTCGTTCTCCGCGCCGGTGCCGATCGTGATGCGCAGGCATTGCGGCAGGCCGTAGCCGCCCATCTTGCGGCAGATGATGCCCCGCCCTTGGAGAAACGCGAAGGCGGCGTCGGCGTTGCGGCGGGGGTCGTCGGGGAAGCGCGGCAGCACGAAATTGCCGACACTGGGGGTCAGGTCGAGGCCGATTTTGGCGAGCCGCTCGGACAGCCACGGCAGCCAGCGGTCGTTATGCGCCCGCGCCTCGGCGACCGCCTCGGCATCCTCGACCGCGGCGACGCCGGCGGCGAGCGCGGCGGCGTTGACGTTGAACGGCCCCCGCACCCGGTTCAGGACATCGGCGATGGCCGGGGGAAAATAGCCCCAGCCGAGCCGCAGCCCGGCGAGCGCGTAAATCTTCGAGAAGGTCCGCAGCATCACGACGTTGTCGGCCTTGTCGACGAGGCGGATGCCGGGCTCGTAATCGTTGCGGTTGACGAACTCGGCATAGGCGGCGTCGATCACCAGCACGACATGCGGCGGCAACCCGGCCTGAAGCCGGCTCATCTCCCGCTCGGACAGATAGGTCCCGGTCGGGTTGTTCGGGTTGGCGATAAAGACGAGCTTGGTCTTGTCGGTGACGTGCTTGAGGATCGCGTCGACATCGGCGGTCAGCGCCTTTTCCGGCACCGCAACCGGCGTCGCCCCGACCGACTTCGCGCCGATCGCGTACATCAGAAAGCCGTGGCGGCTGTAAATGACCTCGTCGCCGACCCCGGCATAAGCGCGGATCATCAGCGCGATCAGCTCGTCCGAGCCGGAGCCGCAGACGATCCGCGCCGGGTCGAGCCCGTGCGCCTTGCCGAGCGCCGCGCGCAGCGCCTCGCTGCCGCCGTCGGGATAGCGGTGGAGATTCTCGGCGTAGGCGCGGAAGGCGGCCATCGCCTTTTTGCTGGGCCCCAGCGCGCTTTCGTTCGAGGCGAGGCGGATCGGCTTGGCGACGCCCTCGATCTTGGCCTCGCCGCCGATATACGGGGCGATGTCGAGGATGCCTGGGTTGGCCTCCGGCCCAGTCTCGCGATCGGTCGGATTGGGATCGGTCATCTTGCTGCCGCCATCGGCTCGGGCGCCGCGCGGCCCGCCGAGAGGTCGAGGCGCAGCGGCTCGGCATAGCCGCCGAATTCGGTCAGCCGGAACAATTCGGCGCCAAGCTGCTCGCGGAAGCGCTCGATCCGGGGATCGCCAAGCCCGACGAACCCGTCGAACTCGATCAGCGAATTGACCACGTCGGCCTGGTTGGAGATCGCGAGGAACGTGCAGTCGAGGCCGAGCGACGAGAACAGCGAGAACATCCGGCCGCGGCTGATATCGGGCGCGGTCTCGCTGATGAAGAGGCTGCGGTCGCGGCCGCTGGGCTGCGGCGCGAAGCGGCCGATCGAGAGCACGTCGGCGCCGCCGGCCCGGGCGTTGCCCCGCCCGCCGAACGGCAGCCGGGCGACGACGCGCGGGGTCTGCTCGCCGCCCGCCATCAGGAGCCGCCACCACGGGTCGGTCTCTTCCTCCCGCGGCATCGGCAAGACGCCGATCTCGGCCTGACCCTCCGCCACCGCGCGGATCGTCGCGCCGGGCGACGGGTAAGGCAGCAACGCGCTGTGGCTGCCGTAATGGTCGCGGGCGACATCCCAAACGCCCGGCGCCTCGCCCGGCGCGTAGACGGCGATGCGGAAACGCCCCTGGAGCCGCGTCGTCCCGGCCAGCATCTCGCGCCACATGCGGACCAGCGTCTCGGCCGGGAGCGGGTCGCCGTTACGCGCGATCAGGCGGCGCAGAATTTCCGCCTCGCGCGCCGGCTGATGCGGCGCGGTCAGGTCCTCCCGCTTTTGCGCCCGAACCTGCAAGACGATCTCAAATCGTTCGATCAGCAAGTCTTGCAGCTTGTCGTCGATCCCGTCGAGGCGCCGGCGCAAGTCTTGGAGATCGGCGGGCATTGGCGACATCGTTTCAATTACAGCCACAGGGCGGCTACTAGTAGAGTTCCGTTCCGGCAAAATCAAAGAAAACGTTGACATGCCAGGCCGCCGGTTCCTACCTAACCCGGCACCCCGAGCCCAGAGTGACACCGTGTCCGCCTCGACTGCCCGCGCGCTGAAGCAGCGTCCCGACACCGATTGGCCTGGCCATCGCCTTTTCGTCGAGGCGCCGCTGCGGCTCGATTGCGGCGTCGATTTCGGGCCGTTCACGGTCGCCTACCAGACCTATGGCACGCTCAACGCCGACCGGTCGAATGCGATCATGGTGTGTCACGCGCTGACCGGCGACCAGTACGCCGCCGACCCGCATCCGATCACCAATCATCCGGGCTGGTGGACGACGCTGATCGGCCCCGGCGGCGTGCTCGACACCGACCGCTATTTCCTGATCTGCGCGAATGTGTTGGGCGGCTGCATGGGAACGACGGGGCCGAAGGAGACCGACCCCGCCACGGGCGAACCCTGGGCGCTCAACTTTCCGGTCATCACGATCCGCGACATGGTGCGGGCGCAGAAGCTGCTGCTCGATCACCTCGGCATCGACTCGCTGTTTTGCGTGATCGGCGGGTCGATGGGCGCGATGCAGGTGCTGGAATGGGTCGCGAGCTATCCCGAGGCGGTGTTCTCGGCGGTGCCCATCGCCGGCGCGGCGCGCCACTCGGCGCAGAACATCGCGTTTCACGAGGTCGGGCGGCAGGCCATCATGGCCGACCCGGACTGGGTCGGCGGCCAGTATCTGCACGAGGGGCGCAAGCCGTCGCGCGGCCTCGCCGTCGCCCGCATGGCCGCGCATATCACCTATCTCAGCGAGCCGGCATTGCACCGCAAGTTCGGCCGCAACCTGCAGGACCGCAGCGCGGTCACCTGGGGGTTCGACGCCGATTTCCAGGTCGAGAGCTATCTGCGCCACCAGGGCAGCACCTTTGTCGACCGGTTCGACGCGAACTCGTACCTCTACATCACCCGCGCGATGGACTATTTCGACCTCGCGGCGGAGCATGGCGGCTCGCTTCCCGGCGCCTTCGCCGACAGCAAGGCGCGGTTCTGCATCATCTCGTTCACCAGCGACTGGCTGTTCCCGACGCCGGAAAGCCGCGAGCTGGTGCATGCGCTGAACGCGGTGGCGGCCAATGTCAGCTTTGTCGAGATCGAGACCGACAAGGGTCACGACGCCTTCCTGCTGCACGAGCCCGAGCTGTTCGCCACCTTGCGCGGGTTTCTCGCCGGGTGCGCCGAGCATCGCGGCCTGACCCGAAACGGGCGATGAGCCAGAGCGCGGCGATCGATATCGGCGCGATCGCGGCCGCGCCGCGCCCGTCCGGCCCCTCGCTGCGCAGCGACCTTCGCCTGATCGCCGACATGATCGAGCCGAACTCGCGCGTGCTCGATATCGGCTGCGGCGACGGGGCGCTGCTCGGTCATCTCGCGCGCGAGAAATCGGTCGACGCGCGCGGCATCGAGCTGTCGCAATCGGGGGTCAACGCCTGCGTCGGACACGGGCTTAGCGTGATCCAGGGCGACGCCGACAGCGATCTCGCCGCCTACCCGGAAAACGCCTTCGAGTATGTCGTGCTGAGCCAGACGCTGCAGGCCACGCGGCACCCGCGCCAGGTGCTCGAGGATCTGGTGCGGATCGGCAAGCGGGCGATCGTCTCGTTCCCCAATTTCGGCTTTTGGCGCATCCGCCTCGGCCTGCTGCGGCACGGCCGGATGCCGGTATCGGGGCTGTTGAACCAGCAGTGGTACGACACGCCGAACATCCATCTCTGCACGATCCGCGACTTTGTCGTGCTGTGCCACGAGATCGGCATCCGGATCGAGCAGAGCCTGCCGCTCGACCGGCACGGCCGGCCCTATTCGCTCGACCCCCGCGGCAGCCTCGCCAACCTCTTGGCCGAGCAGAGCGTCTTCGTGTTGTCGCGCGACAGGTAAGGCAATGCTGGTCGCCCAGATCACCGACCCTCACATCATCGCCAAGGGCAAGCTGTTCCACTCGCCGCACCGGGCGATCCCGGCCGACGCCGCGCCGGATTACAGCCGCATCGACACCGCCGCCCACCTCGCGCGGGCGATCGCCGCGGTCAACGCGCTGGCGCCGAGACCCGACCTGATCGTCCTGACCGGCGACCTGACCGACCACGGCAACGACGACGAATACGCCCATGTGCGCGAGATCGTCGCGGCGGCGGCGATGCCGGTCTATGTGATCCCGGGAAACCACGACAACCGCGAGAACCTGCGCGCCGCCTTCGCCGGCGACGGGTACCTGCCCAAGACGGGCGCCCTCAACTACACCGTCGAGGGCCACGCGGTGCGGATCGTCGCGCTCGACACGCTCGTCACCGGACACCACCACGGCGAGCTGGGGCCGGAGCAGCTCGGCTGGCTCGACCGGACACTGGCGGCGAGACCCGGCCAGCCGACGCTGGTGCTGATGCACCACCCGCCCTTCGTCACCGGCATCGCCCATATGGATGCGCATCCGCTGCTCGATCCGGCCGCGCTGGCCGCGGTGATCGGCCGCCATCCCCAGGTCGAGCGCATCCTGTGCGGGCACATGCACCGCACCTGCGCCTTTCGCTTTGCCGGCACAATCGCCGGCTGCGCCCCGGCCACCGCGCATCAACTGCTGCTCGACCTGACGCTGCCCGGCCGGCGGGCTCATTTCACCTTCGAGCCGCCCGGATACCAGCTCCACCTATGGCGCGACGGCGTCGGTCTCGTCACCCATACCGCCGTCTTCGGCGACTGGCCCGGTCCCTTCCCGTACGGCGCCGGGTGAACTTTTCCGGCCCGCCGGCGTTGTGGCAAACGGTTTGGTAACGGCGAAACCTTCGATGATCATACTCGACGAACCCTCGATCCATACCTTGCTCCGCCGTGCCGATCTGGCTGTCCGGGACTCGCGGGAGACCCTCGCGCAATGGCGGCGCGTTCTCGCCGAGAGCCGCGAGTTGCGCGCCGAGAGAGGCCGGATGCGCTACATGCCCGACGGCGCCGGCGTGTACGCGAGACGGCGGCGCGGCGCCCGGATCGCCATCGGCTTGGCGTAAATCTGCTTGGTCGCCTCGACCAGGACGACGCCGGCGAAGGTCGGAAACCAGCGGCGGCCGACC
This sequence comes from Allostellaceae bacterium, assembly GCA_036273175.1. Taxonomy (GTDB): domain Bacteria; phylum Pseudomonadota; class Alphaproteobacteria; order ATCC43930; family CGMCC-115725; genus DATARH01. The sequence goes on along the minus strand of DASUIE010000141.1, from coordinate 3,239 downwards.
CGCTCCCACGCCGCGGCGGAACGCAGGATCACCCGGCGCCTGGCCGGCGGAATGAACAGCGCAGAGTCGGTGCCGACCGGGGTGAACATCTCGTCGCGCAAGAGCTGCGAGAGCTGCGGCACGCTGTAGGGCCGCCCCGAGCCGAACGGCGTCAGGTCGCGCCGCGCCCAGATCCCGCGGCGGTTCGGCGCGACGATCAACAGCCGCCCGCCGCCGGCCATGACGCGCCACACCTCCTTCAATAGCGGCCGCACCTCCTCGCTGGTCTCGATCGCGTGGACCAGCAGGACCCGGTCGATCGAGAAATCGGCGAAGGGCAGCTCGCCCTCGTCGGCGAGGGCGACGAGGTTCGGCGCCTCCGCCGGCCAGCCGAGCACGCCGAGCGTCGCCGGCATCAGCGCCACGGTGCGCTCGGTATCCGGGGCGATCGCCGAAAGGAACGGCGTCGCGTAGCCGAGCCCGAGGAGCCGCATCCCGCGCAAATCGGGCCACACCCGCCGGATCGCGCGGCGGATCATGCGGCGCGCGACCTGGCCGAGCCCGGTCAGATAGAAATCCCTGAGATCGACGACATCCGACGACATCGGGAGAGTTTAGCACGGCGCCGCGCGATGCTATCGTTCGGCCCAGGAGGCCGCCATGACCCTGACGATCCGCCCGATCGACCCCGCCGACCGCCCGTTCTTCGCCGGCGAGGTCGACGGCATCGATCTGTCCAAGGCCGCGACCGACGCCGAGATCGCGGCGGTGCGCGCCGGGATGGACCAGTACGCGGTGCTGGTTTTCCACGACCAGCATATCGACGACGAGCAGCAGCTCGGTTTCAGCCGCCGCTTCGGCGCGCTCGAAACCGCCAACGCGGATATCCGCCGGCCCGAGGACCGGCGGCTCAAGCCGGAGATCGCCGACGTCTCCAACCTCGGGAAGACCAACGAAATCCTGGCGCGCGACGACCGCCGCCGGCTGTTCAGCCTCGGCAACATGCTGTGGCACTCGGATTCGTCGTTCAAGCCGACCCCGGCGATGTACTCGCTCTTGCACGCCCGCACGATTCCGGGCAAGGGCGGCAACACCGAGTTCGCCGATATGCGCGCCGCGTGGGACGCGCTCGATGGCGAGACCAAGGAGCTGTGCCGCCCGCTCGTCTGCATGCACAGCCAGATTTACTCGCGCGGCCAGCTCGGCTTTACCGAGTTCACCCCGGAGGAAGCGGCGCGCAACCAGCCGGTGCCGCAGCGGCTCGTCCGCCGCCACCCGGGCAGCAAGCGCCTCAGCCTGTTCCTGTCGGCGCATGCCGGCGAGATCGTCGGCTGGCCGATGCCCGAGGCCCGCGCGTTTCTCCGCGACCTCAACGAGCACGCGACGCAGCGCCGGTTCGTCTACGCCCATGTCTGGCGGCAATACGATCTGGTGATGTGGGACAACCGGGCGATGATGCACCGCGCCCGCCGCTACGACCCGAACGAGGTGCGCGAATTGCACCGCACCACGGTCGGCGACGTCGCCCCGACCCTCGAACAGGCGGCTTGAGCCGATGAGGATTTACCGCAGAGGACGCGGAGGATCGCGGAGGGGACGAGGGTATCGAGCCAATTGCATCCGCGGCGTCCCGCCGCGTCCTCTTTGGTAACGATTTCTCTCCTCGGAAGGACGGCCCATGCATGTCGGCGCGGCGATGTTTTTCACCGACTACTCGATGCGGTCGGCCGATCTGGCGCGGGAGTGCGAGGCGCGCGGGTTCGAGTCGCTGTGGGCGCCGGAGCATTCGCACATCCCGGTGTCGCGCGGCTCCGGTTTCCCGTCGGGCGGCGAGCTGCCGCGGCAGTATTACGACGCGATGGACCCGTTCGTGTCGCTGTCGACCGCGGCGGCGGTCACCTCGACGATCAAGCTCGGCACCGGCGTCTGCCTGGTGATCCAGCGCGATCCGATCCAGACCGCGAAGCTGGTCGCCTCGCTCGACCAGGTGTCGAACGGGCGATTTCTGTTTGGAGTCGGCGGCGGGTGGAACGCCGAGGAAATGGCCGATCACGGCACCGCCTTCAAGACTCGCTTCAAGCTGATGCGCGAGCGGATCGAGGCGATGAAGGCGATCTGGGCCGAGGACATCGCCGAATACCACGGCGAGTTCGTCGATTTTCCGGCGATGAAGTCGAACCCCAAGCCGGTGCGGAAGCCGCATCCGCCAATCATCGTCGGCGGCATGTTCCCGCACGGCGCCCGGCGCGCGCTGCGCTATGGCGACGGCTGGATCCCGCATTCGCGCCGCCCGGTCTACGAGGACGTCACCGACTATTTGCCGCAATTCCGCCAGATGGCCGCCGAGGCCGGGCGCGATCTCGCCGAGGTGCCGGTCACGGTGTGGGGCATCGGCGAGGAGCTCGACCGGCTGAAACGCTATGAGGAGCAGGGCGTCGCCCGCGTCGTCGTCAGCCTCCCGGCGGCGGGACGCGACACGGTGATGCCGATGCTCGACCGCTGGGCGACGCTGATCGGCGGTCTTTAGCAATCATGGCTGAAGTGTCGGACACTCCCGAGGCCGGGCGGGATTTCATCCGCGACATCGTGGCGGGCGATCTCGAAGCCGGCCGCGCGCGGGAGGTCGTGACCCGGTTTCCGCCGGAGCCCAACGGCTATCTCCATATCGGCCACGCCAAGTCGATCTGCCTCAATTTCGGCGTCGCGGCCGAGTTTGGCGGGCGCTGCAACCTTCGCTTCGACGACACCAACCCGACCCGCGAGGAACAGGAATACATCGACGCGATCGAGCGCGACGTGCGCTGGCTCGGCTACGAGTGGAGCGCGCCGACTCGCCACGCCTCGGACTATTTCGATACGCTCTACGCGTGGGCCGAGAGCCTGATCGAGAAGGGGCTGGCCTATGTCGACGACCAGTCGCCGGAGGAAATGCGCGCCGCCCGGGGGACGCTGACCGCGCCCGGCCGCGACAGCCCCTTTCGCAACCGCAGCCCGGCGGAAAACCTCGACCTGTTCCGCCGCATGCGCGACGGCGAATTCCCCAACGGGGCGCGGGTGCTGCGGGCCAAGATCGACATGGCCGCGCCCAACATCAACCTGCGCGACCCGGCGCTCTATCGCATCCTGCACGCCGAGCACCCGCGTACCGGCGCGAAGTGGCACATCTACCCGACCTACGATTTCGCGCACGGCCAGTCCGACGCGATCGAGGGGGTGACGCATTCGATCTGCACCCTCGAATTCGAAGATCACCGGCCGCT